>JBIKYU010000115.1:0-4389 GCA_044355085.1 Rickettsiales bacterium
AAAGGAAAGATAAAATAAAGTTTGCTGATTGATAAAAATCTTGTTTTAGAGCGCTGATTTAATTTGGGGAGAATGATTATGTCTCTCCCTGTATTGGCCCTTCACTTTTACATAAAAATAATGAGCAGTTTCATCTAGAATATTACCTTCTATTTCAGCTCGTTGTGGATCTTTGGATATTTTGCTAGAGGTTACTTTTGGTAGGTTTGCGCAAAGCCTGCTGTCGTGTTCATTTGTTTCTTTTGAGTGGGTTAGTATCACCTCTGTTTCTGTTTTTTGAGCGGAAATTTCAAATTCTGTTCCTATTCTTGAAAACAAATCAACAACGGTTTTCAAAGAAGCTGCATTTCATAATCCAGATTATCTTTTTCGGTGAATGCTAAAGATTTTCTTGGCAACACTAATCTTCAGGAGTTAGTAATCTCGCAAGCGGAAATTTCAGCATAACCGTAGTGCCTTGGTTTTCTTGGCTCTCTATTTCAAGCTTTCCGCCGTGCAACTCTTCCATCATGTAGCGCACATTGGATAAGCCGACACCAAAAGACTCCCAGTTTGCCGTCGGTTTTGCGTTTAAAAAAGGCGTAAAAAGATCGGCAATATTTTTTATACCTTTACCTTCATCGCGAATTCTGATTTCAAAGCTGTCCATTTCGATTGCGCTGCTCACCTGCACATTACTGCCTTCTGGTGAATATTTTATCGCGTTTGAAAGAATATTAATCACGATCCTCAAAAAATATTTTCGCTCTGACACGATTTTCAGGCGCTTCATGCATGGTTTATAACGCAGAGCAATTTTTACCTTCAACGCTCTACCCGCGACATAAGAAAATGCCTCCTCAATCAAAGAGTCTACATCAAGCATCTCGTCCTTCAGTTTCTTTGCGCCCAGCTCAAGCTCTGCGGATTCGAGCATCTCTGTCGCTACTTCCACAACATAGTTCATTGTTCCGGTGATGGAGGAAACCGATTCTTTTTGTTTTTCGGTAAGCTTACCGTCAATGTCACCGCGCAAGAGCAACTGTGCGAATCCCATTGCAGAGCTAAGAGGAGAAACAACATCATGCACTATCTGCGTCATGATTCTGGTTTTTAAAAAACTTTCTCCAGCCAACTCTTCTTTTGCGTGGCGTTCCATTTCTAAGGCATGATGTAGAGCTTTTTGTTTATTTTGATTCTCGATTTTAAGGCTTACGTTTCGAATACTGATGTAGCATAAAACAATAAAAACCAAAGCCATGGTAAACAAATTTTTCCAATAATTCTTCGTAATGATTTCCAGCAGGCTATAGCTAATAGGCTGCGTGTGAACGAGATAAAGCGTGTATTTTGTGCCAGAAATCGGACGTAAATAATAAGAAGTTCCAATACCAAATGGTGCGATCCGCGAGATCGTCTTGCCGCTTCTGATTATTTGCTCAATATTCTCATGGAACTCTGGAGAAGAATTGTTGGAAATGGCGTAGTCATTGGATTCCACGAGGATCATATGCGTGCCGTTTTCAATTAAAGCGACAGATGTGTGCTCAGGATCGATCAAAGAAGTAAAAAGCTTCTGTAGATATGAGACTTGGAAGCCAATAATTAGCGAGCCAAGATAGCGCTGCCTTGCATCAGTTACCCCAACTCCAGCGGGGATAATATATTTGTTGCTGGTCGAGCCAAAAATAGGTTCTCCCAAATGAATTTGCCATGGATTTTTCTTTGTAAGCGGCAAATAATCACGTGTAGATAGATCGATAGGTGCTTTTAAAATTTCCTTTTTGCCGTCGACTAAGGCAATAAAATTATGATCTACCCATCCAATTATTGTCCATGAGAGAACTTTCTGAATTTCTGGGTCAGCAGAAAAATATTTAAAAAGCTGGTTGATATATTGCAGGTTTTCCTTACCAGGCGCTTTTGTGTTTTGGGCAATTTGCCTGCCCATATAGCCTAAAATACTGGAGGTGTATAAAATTCTGCCATTGAAGTATTGCTCTATTTTTTCTGCCTGAGTAGAGAGGCTGTCTTTTGTTATTCTGGACTGCAAAGCATCAACTCGCCACGCTAATATTGCGAGCATGCCAATAGCTAGCAAAAATATAAAAAATGAAAAATCATAGAGAATAGATCTTTTTCGCATGTTAAAAGTATTTATTAAGTGCAGATATATGCACAAGTTGTTGCTTCAAGAGCTTCTAAATCAAGCGGTTTAGCGAGCCACTTATCTGCCTTAACGTCCGCAAGAGTTTTGTTGAAATAACCTAATGGTGAAGCCGACAATAATATAAGCGGTATATTTTTTGTTTTTTCGTTGTTTTTTACTGCCTCTATAAATAGCAATCCTTCGTCATCCATAGTTCCAATAATTCGGGGTTTGTTGTTTAGACCTATATCCGAAATAATAAGATCTGGCTTCCATTCTCGTGCGATAGAAATACCTTCTGCCACTTCACGTGTATGTCTAACCTCTGCACCTTGCTTATTAAGTACAAAGCTGATTAGTTTAATTTGAACTGGATCATCTTCAACTAGCAAAACTTTTTTCACGCATCGAACCTCTTTTTAGTTGCGCTTTTCTACAAAAGCTTGCGTTGAATGTAAATTGCAAAAATATTTACCAAATATAATCTTGGCGACTATGTTTTCTTATACTCGCCATGTCATTCTTAGAAAACCACAAGAAAAACTTATCAATGCATTTACAAAAAAAACTCTCCACCTGTGATGGATTCCCAAATTAAATGAGCAAAAGCTTTTACTGGTTGCTCCTTTGCGCTCGTTACTTATGCTGGCGGTCTTAATTCTATTGGCGGTGTTTTTTATCATGTTGCAGCAGGCTTTGCCTAATTATCCCTCGTTTATTAATGATTTGAATCCTATGCAGCGGCAGGCTGCTTTGCATCACGAAGGGCCGATTTTGGTTCTAGCTGGTGCGGGAACGGGAAAAACCAAGGCTTTAACAGCACGTATTGCGCAGTTGATTCTTTCTGGAGTTGCTCGTCCAGGCGAGGTTCTGGCAGTAACTTTCACGAACAAAGCGGCGCGCGAAATGGCAGCGCGCGTTTCACCTTTGGTGAATTTACCGCCGCAGATGCTTTCTTTGGGAACGTTTCACTCAATCAATGCAAAAATTTTGCGCGAATGCGCTGAATTTGCAGGCTTAAAACCTGGCTTTACGATTTTGTCTCCTGATGATCAAATTCGCTTGGTAAAACAAATTTTTATTGCGCGCGGAATTGATGAAAAACGCTGGACGGCGAAGCATTTTATTAATTTGATTTCTGGCTGGAAAGATAAAGGCCACACGCCAGAACAGGCAGTTCGCCACGATAGTAGCGATTTTGCCTTTGGTCAGGCAGTTCCGCTCTACAGTGCTTATCAAGAGCAATTGCGTTTGCTAAATGCAGTTGATTTCGATGATTTGCTTTTGCATCCTTTGGAAATTTTTCGCCGCAATCCAAATATTTTGAGAAATTATCAACAGCGTTGGCGCTATATTTTGGTCGATGAATATCAAGATACCAACATGGTTCAGTATCTTTGGTTGCGCGCTTTAGCGGAAGGGCATCACAATCTTTGTTGTGTTGGTGATGATGATCAATCGATTTATGGTTGGCGCGGGGCTGAGGTTGGAAATATTCTGCGCTTTGAAAAAGATTTTCCTGGGGCTGAAGTTATTCGTCTTGAGCAAAATTATCGCTCAACACCAATGATTTTAAAGGCTGCATCAGCGGTAATTTCAAATAACCAAGAGCGGCTTGGTAAAAATTTATGGACCGAGATTGAAGAAGGCGATCCAATTATTGTTCAGGCTTTGTGGGATGATCAGGAAGAGGCACATTCTGTTGCAAAGGCCATTCTTGCGCATCAGCATGCAGATATATGCTTGCAGGATATAGCAATTTTAGTGCGAGCAAGCGCGCAAACCCGCGCGTTTGAAGAAGCTTTTTTGGCGCATCATATTCCTTATCGTGTGATTGGCGGATTGCGTTTTTACGAACGCCAAGAAATTCGTGATGTTATCGCTTATTTGCGTGTTCTGCATAATTCTGATGATAGTTTGGCGCTGGAGCGCTTGATTTCCGTGCCTAAGCGTGGCATTGGCGAAACAAGTTTGGCGCAGGCCAGAAATTTCGCCGGCAGTGAGAAATGTTCGCTATTTGCAGCGCTGAATAAAATGCTGGATTCGCAGCAAATAAAAGCAGGATTGCAGCAGAAAGTATCTACTTTGCTCAAGCAATTACTCGATTGGCGCGAAAGACTTTTGCAGGCGGAGGCCGATGAGACGCAGCATTTTTCTGTGGTTGTGCAGGCGATGCTGAAAGAATCTGGCTATTGGGACATGTGGGCACAAGAACATAGTGAAGGAGCAAACGCGCGCTTAGAAAACTTGCGCGAATTACT
>JBIKYU010000032.1:0-15184 GCA_044355085.1 Rickettsiales bacterium
TGCGATTCTCACGCAATTATTCGCAACTTTTATGTTCTATCATCGGCACTGGGACTCAGTTAGCTCCTATATGCAGCATGCGATTGTTGCCGATATTTCCCATGTTTTTTATCTTGTTTCTTCTGAACCAGAATCTCTGCGCGAAAAAAACCTCGTGCATTTGACCAAATTCCTCGACCTCCCAACAAAATACAAACGCGAAAAAATTTCTTTTGAAAAAAACGGCGAAGATTCTTCCGAATACGCAAAATTGGAAGCAGCGCTCCAAAGCGCAATTCCTAACATTCCGCTGCAAGTTACTCCGCATCCAACGCAGCCAGATTTATTGGTGAGTATCATCACCAAACCAGGAATTTTAGAAATCACCGTCCCAAGAAAACGCCTATATAATCCTTCAACTTATATTTTTGTGCTTTGGATGATTGGCAGCAATATTTTGTTACTTTGTATCGCTGTAATTTTTCTCCGCAATCAAATGCGCTCCATCACCAAACTTGCACAGGCTGCGGATATTTTTGGCAAAGGCGAAGATGATGGCAGCTACAAACCATCAGGAGCACGTGAAATTCGCACAGCAGGAGAAGCCTTCTTGCGTATGAAAATGCGCATTCAAAATCAAATCGAACATCGAACAACCATGCTAGCGGGAATTTCGCACGATCTAAAAACTCCGCTAACCCGCATGCGCCTTCAACTTGCGATGATGCCGAATGATGATCCAGCCAATGGAGAATTACTAAGCGACATCGCCGAAATGGAACATATGGTGCAGTCTTATCTGGAATTTGCACGCAATGAAAATCGCAAGGAAAACGGCATTCGTGTTAATTTACCTCTGGCGGAATGTCTACGCAGCGTAATTTCTAATTATCGCCAGCAATCCAATGCGATTGAATCACACATCCAGCCTGGACTGCAAGTGCGCGTACAAGATGTTTTATTCAAGCGCGCAATCACCAATTTACTCGACAACGCCTTGCGCGTTGCTAGCAAAATCAGCATCAGCGCTAATCGCATAGACGAACATCACCTGCAAATTATCATCGATGATAACGGCCCAGGCATTCCTGAAAAAAACCGTCTAGATGTTTTCAAACCCTTTTTCCGCCTTGATCAGGCCAGACGCAGCGAAAACGGAAATGTCGGATTGGGCCTGACGATTGCCAAAGATATTATCAGCACACATGGTGGAAATATTGATCTTAAAACCGCCCCCGAACCTCTTGGCGGACTGCGCGTTGTCATAACTTTGCCAACATAAAAAACCGTTCCCTGAATTTCTCCAAGAAACGGTTTTAAGTAATTTTTTCTAAGCAAAGAAAAGCTTAAGCTGCGTCTTTTTTACTGCGAGTTTGCGCAGCAGCAGCACGACCAGCGTTTGCATTTGCCGCACTAGCTAAGGAACTAACTTCTTCCATCACCGCGCCAGCACGTTTTTTCAAAACGTCCATCGCTTCAACATTAGCTTTTGCAGCCAAATCCATGAGCTCGCGTGAACTTGCAAGCGCAGATTCAACTGTGCTTTTTACATACTCAGCTTGACGCGCCATGCTAGTCTCTGGGCTGCTTGCAGAAGCGAGAAGATCTTTCACCAAACGTATTGCTTCTTCAGCATTGCTTTGCGCGATTTGAACTTGACGACGCACCAAATTTTGCACGCCCTCGCCAGCCATTTGATTCATCAGAGTGCAGGCTTCAACATTTTGCTTAACACTAGATAAAACTTGGTCCCAATCAAAGCTTGGTGCTTTGAATTCCCCAAAAGATTTAAACATATCCGCGAAAGGATTCGGATTATTTGCCATAACGACTCCACTTTGTTAATGATGATAAACTGAAACTGCAAACAAGCAGAAAGGTAATATTAAAATTGAAATTCTACCAAACAACAGCTTCTAAAAAGCGAGTGGCAAATTAATCAGCAAAACCAAACAAGTCAATCATTTTTTTGCACCGCAACATAAATGGAAAAACATCATGTCTCTCAAATTTTCTTGCCTTGCAGACAATAATCCAAGCGCCATTGCTGCGGAAGAAACCATCAAGAAGCTTTATCCGCATCAAACCTCGCCTGAAGAAAGCGACGTGCTGCTAGTGCTCGGTGGCGACGGTTTCATGCTGCATATGCTGCATCAACATCGCCATTTGCAAAAGCCTTTCTACGGCATGAATTATGGCAGCGTTGGATTTCTTATGAACCAGCGTAATACCGATGATTTAATTACGCATCTTGCACAAGCCAAGCCCGAAAAACTCGTGCCGCTTAAAATGCTGGCCATTGATTCTAGCGGCAAAAAACATTCGGCTTTAGCCTTCAACGAAGTTTCTCTGCTCCGCGAAACACATCAAGCGGCGAAAGTAAAAATTTCTGTCGACAATAAAATCAGGCTGCCAGAATTAATTTGCGACGGCGTTTTGCTTGCTACTCCCGCTGGCAGCACCGCCTATAATTTATCTGCTGGCGGACCAATAATTCCAATGGATGCCAAAGTTTTCGCCTTAACCACAATCAGTGCTTTCAGGCCACGTCGCTGGCGCGGAGCCTTACTCCCGCATTCTTCGATTGTAGAAATTGAAATTATTGACCCCAGCAAACGCCCAGTTAGCGCCGTTGCCGACTTCCAAGAATATCGCGATATAATTCTAGTCACCATGCAGGAAGATCTTTCCTCTACTGTTTCGCTACTTTTTGATCCCAACCATTCGCTTGAAGAGCGCATAATCAGCGAACAATTTGCCACCGCATAGTTTTTTCAAAAAAATTTTCTAGCATCAATGCTCAAATAAAAAACCCACGAAAATTTATGTCTAAAAATTTCAATCTACCGCGAATTTTCATAAGCGCAGCACTCACGCAAAATAACATTTTTACATTGGATGAAACGCAGACACATTATCTGAAAAATGTTTTACGCAAAAAAACTGGCGATCAAATTCGCGTCTTCAATGGCAAAGATGGCGAATGGTTAGCAACGCTAGAAACCATCAGCAAACGCAACATCGCACTCAAAGCAGAAAAATTACTGCGCCCGCAGCCACCAGCTAAAACGGGCTTAACGCTTTGCTTTGCGCCGCTTAAAAACAACAATCTGCATTATGTTTTGCAAAAATCTACAGAGCTCGGCATCAGCGCTTTCCAACCCTTACAAACGCAACGCACAATCATAAACAAACTCAATGAAGAACGCATGATGGCTAATATTATTGAAGCAGCCGAACAATGCGAAAGGCTTGATCTGCCAACGCTCTATCCGCTCAAAACTCTCACTCAATTTTTGCAGCAGCTTCCGGCGGATTCTCTGCTACTTTTTGCCGATGAAACTGGCAATGGCGAACCGCTAAAAAACTGTCCACACAATATATTCTCTGATTCTCCTGCACAGCTATTAATCGGCCCAGAAGGGGGATTCTCTGATGCAGAGCGTCAACAAATTCTCTTGCGACAAAAACATTTTGCTTTTGGACTTGGACCACGCATATTGCGCGCAGAAACTGCAGCCATTGCTGCAATAGCTTATTTGCAAATTCAGCTGGGAGACTGTAATCAACCGCCAAGATTTATGACCATTCCCGATTTTTAAGCAGAACTAGGAAATGCAAGCGTTTCAAGCGGAGTGTAATTTAGCGTACATGAGCATTGAAAAATGCAGCAGTGACGACGTAATGCTAAAAATACTAAATGGTATCAGTTGATCAGAAAAAGAGCCAAAACATGCTAATCCTGCCTATATTGCGTGAACTCTGCCAAAACAAATCGTCAGAAATTGATGCTTGGTTTGAGGAGAAATTTTATCAAACGCAGCCTTTTGTTTATAACTCTGTGGATCTGCGGCACGCTGGATTTAAAATTGCACCAGTTGATACAAACATTTTTCCTGCGGGTTTTAATAATCTGACTGCAGATGATCTGGGCCGTGCACGCCAACAATTTCAGCTTTATCTTGAGCGCTATTATCCAAAAACAAAACGCATTTTATTGCTGATAGAAAATCACACCCGCAATTTAGCCTATCTTGATAATGTCGCGGCGCTGCAAAAAATTCTGCAAGATATCGGCTATGAAATAGAACTAGCAAATCTGCTAGAAACCACAGAAAACAACATTCTTACCAGCTCGTCTGGCACGGTTTTAAACGTCAATGCGATTACAAAAAAAGATTCGCGCCTTTATACCAACCAAGGATTTGATCCAGATTTGATTTTAATTAACAACGACCTCACAACTGGCATTCCAGAAATCCTTGAAAATATTACTCAGCCTATGATTCCGCCAGTAACTCTTGGATGGTTTCAACGCAGAAAAACTCTGCATTTTGCAACTTACTCCATGCTGGCCGAACAATTTTGCCAGCGCTTTGGCATTGATAGTTGGTGCTTAACCACATTTTTTCACAGCTGCGACGCTGTCAATTTCAAAGAAAAAGATGGCCTGGAATCACTCGCTGATGGAGTTGAGATCGTCATTAATTCAACCCGAAAAAAATACCGCGAATATGGCATAGATGAAGAACCTTACGTGTTTATAAAATCCGACATGGGCACCTACGGAATGGGAATTATGACCGCGCGCTCAGGCCAAGAAGTTCTAAGCATCAACAAAGACACGCGCAAAAAAATGAACATCATAAAAGGTGGAACCACCAACAGCGCAGTCATTATCCAAGAAGGAATTCCAACCATCGATAAAATCAACGGCGCCACCGCCGAGCCCATGCTTTATTTGGTCGGCGGAAAAGCTGTCGGCTGTTTATACCGCATTCACGATACACGCGATGCTTACGATAATCTCAACAGCTCTGGCATGCATTTCTCTTCCATCATGCACGAGCCGCAAACCACACCTTGCAAGGCTTTGGCGCTGATTGCACGCTTAGCAAGCTACGCCGCCGCGTGGGAATGTTATGAGCTTAGTTTCAATATTTGAAGTGGTATTAATCTGCAGCAGGGCGCAAATTTTTATAAGCTCTAAGCGCATTATTGCGCTCTTCATTCAGATCAATCATTGGCCGAACATAAGATAAACTGTGCATTTCAGGCACAAAACGCTTGATGTATATTTCATCTTTATCGAATTTTTCTGTCTGCAAAATAGGATTAAAAATTCGAAAATACGGAGCTGCATCAGCGCCACAACCAGCCACCCATTGCCAACTTGCGCTGTTATTGGCCAAATCCGCATCAAGCAAACTATCCCAAAACCAGCGCGCGCCTTCTTGCCAACTAATGCGCAAATGCTTGGTCAAAAACGACGCCACCAACATTCGCACACGGTTATGCATAAAACCCGTGCTCCATAATTCCCGCATGCCAGCATCAATGATCGGAAAGCCCGTTTTTCCTGCACTCCAGCGCTTAAAAATTTCTTTGTTTTCTTGCCAGGGGAAATTTTTAAATTCTGGACGGATGGCTTCTGTTGGCAAATTGGGAAAATGCAAAAGCAGATTCGTAGAAAATTCACGCCAGCCAATTTCTTGTAAAAATTTTTCTCCCGCTTTTGTAAATTCAGGCTGCAAGCTAATTTTCATTTTTACTTTATGCCAAATATAGCGCACAGAAATTTCACCAAAGGCCAAATGCGGCGACAATCTTGAAATCGCTGAAACAGAAGGAAAATCGCGCATCAGCGCATAGTTCTGCAAATCATTTTGCAAAAAAAATTCCAGTCGCTCTAAAGCGCCGTCCTCACCTGGTCGCCAACATGAATAAAATCCCTGCGCCCAATCAGGATTTTTGGGCAATAAATTCCACTGCTCTAAATTGTCGCTAGAAATTTTTAACGCCTCAAGATTTTGCGCAATGTTTCTTCGCTCTAAATTCAGCTCAGATTTTTTCCGACATTCAGGAATTTTTGCACTCTCTAAAAATGAACGCCAAAAAGGTGTAAAAACTTTAAACGAGCTTCCAGACTTGTTTTTAAAGCTCTCTGGATCATGCAGGTAATTAGCCAAACATGGTTTTATGGCACAATTTTTATCAGAAAATTTTGCCTGCAGATTTTTCTCCTGCGCCTGCGCCCAAGGCTCATAACGCTGATTATAAAACAAAGATTTTGCCTGAATTTTTTCCTGCAGCTCCGCTAAAATTTCAACCGCAGAACCTTGGCGTAAAATTAAATTCAAACCAAACTGCGCTAATTTTTCTGTAAGATTTTTTAAACTATGATGCAGCCACCAGCGCGAAGCTGAGCCCATGCGCCACTCTCCCGCCGCTTCATCATCAATTATGTACACACAAAATATTTTCTCCGCCTGTTGATGCGCAGAAAAAAAAGCTTCGTTATCATGCAGGCGCAAATCATTGCGAAACCACAAAATTGCAGCAGACATTTAATTATTCTCCATTGAAATTTGCTTTCGCAACTTTTGCATCGGGCGGACGAATATAAAAAGGCAGCGGCAAAAATTGTTCCGCATTTTCCACAGAAATTTCCTCTGCCAATTCAAATAACGCCAAAACCGGCTTGTAATCAGGCATTTCAGCGATTTTCCATCCAGAAATTTTAGGCAAAATTTCTGCGTCACCAAAAAGAAATCCGTTAGTTAAATTGAAAGATTCCAGCCACATATAAATTTCCTCTTGCTCAAGCAAACCGGCTTCGCTCAACGCATTGGGCATTTTTATTTTACGCATTTCGTGATTTTCTTCCGCTGCAAATAATTGCGCATAAACCTGATCGCGCCTTGCATCCCATAAAACTAAAAGCGGAGAGTCAATCTCCTGCATTGTTTTTTGCAACTGTCTTGCCGCCAGAAAAAAGCGTGAAAAACCCAAAACCAGACAGCCAGTTGTTGCAGATATTCCCTCGGCACATGCAAGGCCTGCGCGGATTCCAGTAAAACTTCCAGGTCCATTACACACTGCAATTCTCTCGATTTCAGCATATGAAATCGCCGCTTCAATCAATATTTCATCAATCATCGGAACCAAATATTCCGCATGTCTTGCGGCGCTATTTTCCTCGCGCAGAAAAATTTTCCCCGCCTTATTTTTGATCATCACTAAACAATTATTATTGCTGCATTCAATCGCCAGAATATTTGCCACTCTTACTTCCTTTGCTATATACGGAAAGTCGATAAAATTTCTGGACAGCTCTGTCTTTACAAGTCCAGATTTATTTCAAAATATTAACTTCCAAACAACGTCTCCAAAATGCTGAATCTTATAACTACTGAAGAATATGATGTAGAGCTAGAAATTGCTTACGCTAGCAGCAATAATTTTATGCAAAAACCTATTTATAAAAACACGTATTGCTATCTACATCCAGATGCTGCTGCTGCTCTTATCCGCGCCAATAACCTGGCAAAATCTCTGGGTCTGCGCCTCAAAATTTTTGATGCTTTTCGTCCGCTAGAAGCACAATGGGCATTGTGGAATCATACGCCTGATCCTAATTTCGTCTCCCACCCTGAAACTGGCCTTACAACTCATTGTCGCGGTGTTGCCGTTGATTTAACGTTAGTTGATGCCGATAAAAAAGAGCTCGATATGGGCACAGAATTTGACGCCTTTACTCCTCTTTCTTTTCATAGCTGCACTGAAATTTCTACAGAAGCGCAGCAAAATCGTTTTATTTTATTAGGAATAATGACCGCAGCAGGCTGGGATTTTTTCAAAAATGAATGGTGGCATTATCAGCTGCATAATCCGCGTAACTATCCAAAAATCTCTGATCTCGAAGCCAATACACAAATGATGTAACAGCGAAGCCATTCAAAAATATGCTTTGAAAATATCTTCCAGATTTTCTTGCACTCGCAGCTCTTCTTGCGCATACTGCGCGCGATTTTTGGAGGAATCATAGGTGTTATCTTTTTTGCGCAAAAAACAGGACGGAGTAATCACTTCACATCAGGTGCAAACCTGGTTTGAAGACCGCTATCAAATGGTTTTAGTACAGCGCAATATTCTGCTTCTATTTCTTGTCTTTGCGCTAGTTTCAGTTCTTTTTGCGATCATCTCGGTGACACAAATCGCCACCAGCAAAACGCTCGAACCATTCATAATTGAGATTGAAGACAAAACTGGTATCACCACCATGGTGCGCCCCTATGACCGCGAATATTTCTCCAGCAACGATGCTCTGCGCCGATATTTCCTCATGAAATATCTAACCGCGCGCGAAGCCTATAACGCTTTTGATTACCACTATAATTACTACACAATTGTGCGTTTATTATCAGCGGGAGATGTTTATTCTGTCTTTCGTCGCAGCGTCAGTAGCGACAATCCCAACAGCCCGATTTCCTTTGGCGACAAGCTGCAACGCAATCTCAAAATAAAATCCATTACTTTCCTACCTCCGCCACCGCGCACAGGAAAAGAAGGCTCACAATATCGGCCAAGCATCACTGCGCAAATGCGCTATATTATTGTAGAAACTGGATCTCGCGGCGGAGAAAAACACCGCATAGCGACAATCAATTTTGATTTTTATGATCTAAAAATGACCCAGGAGGAACGCTTCGTCAACCCACTTGGTTTCCAAGTCACAGGATTCCGCGTCGATGAAGAAGTACCTGAATAATTTTCAGTACCTGTTATTTTTCCTGGCCCTAAATTTTGGGCTTAGCCTTTCTGCACATGCAAATTCTATTCCGCTCACTAGCGATAGTCGGATAAAAACTTTTGTTTATAGCGCCAATGATGTGTTCCAAGTTACCGTTTCATATGGCTTTCAAGCCAGTATTGAATTCGGACGCGGCGAGCATATCACCACAATTTCCATGGGCAGTCGTCACGCCTGGAATGTCAGGCCAATGGATGACCGCATTTTCCTGCGTCCCATCGAGGCCGATGCCAACACCAACATGACGGTTATCACCAACAAGCGCACCTATCAATTCGACCTCTCTTCAAAGCTTGAATCAGAAGCTAGCACTGATGAACAAGTTTATGTCGTGCGCTTTTTCTATCCTGATAGTAACTTTGACCAACCGCGTGCTAATTTTTCTCCTTCTGGTTTTTCAAGCCCGATGGCATCAACGCAACCGCTGAACTTCACCAACAATATTCCTACCGCACAAATCTCTCAAACTGCAGCTCCCAATCAGATTCCAGTCCCAACCCCGCGCAATTCATCACCAACAGCTACCTGGTCAGAAAACTATAATTACGATTATACTTTCACTGGTCCTGAGCGCATCGCCCCAGAAAAAATCTTTGACGATGGACAAAAAACTTTCTTCCGTTTTGCCAATGGCAACGCGCTTATTCCACATATTTTTGTGACCGATAAATTAGGCGATGAACGCCGCTTAAATTACAGCGTCAAAGGTGAATATGTCATAGTTGAGGAACGTTCAGCACAATTTTCTCTGCGTTTAGGCAAGGAGCTAGTTTGCGTTTTCAACGAATCACTGCGTCACCAAAACCAGGCACAGCAATCATATCCTGGTGTTGCAAGGTAATTTATGGCCAAAAATCAATCTCCCTATGATCCAAATATTCTTCCTCCAGAATTTGATGGAATGAACCAACCACAAAATGATGCCGAAGTAGGAGCAGGTCTTTCTCCCGTTGCATCTGGTGCCAAGCGCGGGGTTTTTGTAATTTTTTTAATGGCAAGCGTTGCCGCAGGAGCAGGCTATTATTTCTATTCAAGCAGCGAAGAAAGCAAACCTGTTGTGCCTCCACCAACACAAGTCGATACAACCACAACCGAGGCAGATCCTGAAGATGACAATATCCCAACCGTCACTCCAAACGAAAATAATGGAGGAGAAAAACCTCCGCAAGTTGTTTCTCCTCCTTCTGAACCAGTGCTCCCTACTGATGGGACTTCAGTTAATGTTTCTTCACTTCCGCCTATAGAAGACAACACTAGTTTTATCGACAATATTGCTCTGCCCAATCCTCCTTTTATTTCTCCACCAGAACCGCCAGGACCCACGACAGTAGTAAATGACCCAGTTATAGAAGAAGATGGCCCTCCTCTTCCTCCTGCTCCACCAGGCATTGGGGGAGAACCTCCAACGAAAGACCCCCCAGGAAATATATCTGATGAAGATCTCAAAAAATTAGACGCAAGAAGACGCGCCAACATGATAAAGATGAACTCATCTCAAGGCCCAAGCGGAAGCAGCTCTGGCTTTGCTGGGCTTGATCCAACTAATTCTGCTGTGCAAATCAGCGCAGCAGAGAAAGCCAACGCTGCTTATATCGGCAAAAACTCTTTCATCATCGCGCAAGGAAAAATCATTGATGCCGTTATGGAAACCGCGATAAATACTGATATTCCAGGAACTCTCCGCGCAATTGTTAGCCGCGATATTTACGCTGAATCTGGAAAATTGGTTCTAATTCCACGTGGTTCACGCCTAGTTGGCAGTTATGATGCAGAAATAAAACGCGGACAAAAACGTGTTTATGTAATTTGGCAGCGCGTTTTGCGCCCCGATGGAATTGATGTTGAAATAAAATCTCCAGGCACAGATTCACTCGGCCGCGCTGGTGTTGCAGCAACCACAATTGACAATCGCTATTTTGAAATTTTTGGTAATTCACTATTACTTAGCACTCTTACAATCGGCGGCGCGCTTGCACTTGATAAAGTTACAGAATCACAAGGTGTCACTTCCTCCGCAAGCAGTGGCGGCACAAGTGGCGGAACCACCACAACCACTTCAGGCCAAACTACAGATCTAGCCGTTTCTGGCACGGTTAAAGATATTGCTGAAGTCACAAAGTCAATCGCCCAATCATTTGCGAATGTCAAACCAACCATCACTGTTGATCAAGGAACGCGCATAAAAGTTTTCGTAAATCGCGATTTAATTTTTCCTGCATCTGTCTCAACTGGCATTACTGTCTTGCCATAAAAACTAAGGAAATATCATGTCTTTTGCTGCTCTAGAAACTTACCTCGCACCACTCCAAGCCATCTTTGCCGAAGATGGTGTAAATGAAGTATCAATCAATCGCTCGAAAGAAGTCTGGGTTGAAAAGCGCGGCGATATGCGCAGAGAGGCGATGGAAATTTTAGATTTTGAACATCTGAAAGGTTTAGGCCGCCTAGTTGCGCAATCAACTGAGCAAAAAATCAGCGAAGAAAATCCTCTGCTCTCCGCAACACTACCAAATGGTTTTCGTATTCAAGTGGTTTTTCCTCCCGCTTGCGAGCCCGGAACTGTTGCCATGTCAATTCGCAAAGCATCAAGCCTGAAATTAACTCTGCCTGACTATAAGCAAATGGGCGCTTTTGACAGCACAGCGACAAAAGAAATTATCGACGAATACGACATCGCCTTAACCAAATTATTAGACTCTGGCGACATCGCTAGTTTTCTTCACAATGCAATTGTTTGGAAAAAAAATATCATCATCAGCGGCGGAACTTCTACTGGTAAAACCACTTTCACCAATGCTTGCTTACGCGCAATTCCGCATGATGAGCGCTTAATCACTGTTGAAGATGCGCGCGAGATTGTGCTCGAAGATCACCCGAATCGTGTTCATCTGCTGGCCTCAAAAGGCGGACAAGGTCGCGCAAAAGTTACCACACAAGATCTTATCGAGGCCTGCTTGCGCTTGCGTCCCGACAGAATTATAGTCGGCGAGCTTCGTGGAGCTGAAGCGTTTAGTTTCCTCCGCGCAATTAATACTGGTCATCCAGGTTCAATTTCAACACTACATGCCGACACACCAGCAATGGCACTTGAGCAGTTAAAACTCATGGTTATGCAAGCTGGCCTTGGCATGCCACCAGCAGAGATTCGTGATTATATCCGTCACGTTGTCGATGTTGTAATTCAGCTAAAACGCGGCGCTAAAGGCAGGCGCTATATTTCCGAAGTATATTTCGGTCGTAGACCAGAAGGACATTAAAACAAACTGTCATAAAAAATACTCTGGAGTACAAGCCAAATATGGATTTTATCCGCAACGTTGCCCTTATCATTCTTCTGATAATATTTGTTTTAGCTCTAACCATGCTGGCATCTATTGTGCTGGTAACCGTAGCGCTTTCTGGACCGCGCGCAATAATCTGGACTGGCGATTATCTCTACGATCTAAAATATTATTGGTCGCATTTTACTTATTGGTGGAAATTCTGGTGGATCTACAACGATTATCCCGCAAAACTAGCCGCACGTGGCGGCAGTTATATGACGGGGAAACTTTTTGGTCTCACTATTGCTCCAACTGTAATTATCGGCAGTTTAGCCTTTTTGCTGCGCGCTCCTTTAATGGATTTCCGCCCTTATAAAAAGAAAGAATCAATTCATGGCGATGCACACTGGGCTACCATGAAAGACATCCGCAAAGCTGGACTGCGCGCCAAAAAAGGCATGTTGTTAGGACGCGACACCAAAGGAAAGCTTCTTATAGCTGGTGGATTTCAACATACTTTGCTTTTTGCACCAACAGGATCTGGTAAAGGTGTGGGCTTCGTTATTCCGAATCTACTTTACTGGACCGATTCAATTATCGTTCACGATATTAAATTAGAAAACTATGAACTCACCAGCGGCTGGCGCGCCAACAAGCTTGGACAGCGCACTTTCCTTTGGTGTCCAGCCGATCCTGACGGCGTCAGCCATTGCTATAATCCGCTGGATTGGGTGAGTAAAAAATCTGGACAAATGGTCGATGACGTACAAAAAATTGCCAATCTAATTTTGCCCGAGCAAGATTTCTGGGAAAACGAAGCGCGCAGTTTATTCGTAGGCGTTGTGCTTTATCTTCTTGCTGTGCCAGAGAAAACCAAATCATTTGGTGAAGTAGTTCGCACATTGCGTAGCGATGACGTGGTTTATAATCTCGCTGTAGTGCTTGATACAATCGGCGGCTATATTCACCCAGTTGCTTATATGAACATCGCCTCTTTCCTGCAAAAAGCCGATAAAGAGCGCTCTGGCGTGACTTCAACACTAAACTCAAAACTCGAATTATGGTCAAACCCATTAATCGATACTGCAACCGCATCAAGTGATTTCAATATTTCTACTTTCAAACAAAGCCCAACCACAATTTATGTCGGCTTAACACCAGACAACCTCAAGCGCTTACAGCCTTTGATGCAGGTTTTTTATCAGCAAGCTTCTGAGTTTCTATCGCGCAAAATGCCAACAAAAGAAGACAAACACGGCGTGATGTTTTTGATGGATGAGTTTCCAACGCTCGGAAAAATGGAACAGTTCCAAACTGGTATTGCCTATTTTCGTGGTTATAAAGTTCGCCTGTTTTTGATTATTCAAGATACTGAGCAGCTCAAAGGTATTTACGAAGAATCGGGAATGAACTCATTCCTTTCAAACGCCACTTACCGCGTAACTTTTGCGGCAAACAACGTTGAAACGGCGAATCTGATTTCGCAATTAATCGGCAACAAAACCGTTGAACAGCTTTCAATGAACAAACCAAAATTTTTCGATCTCAACCCCGCTTCGCGCTCGCTTCACGTTTCCGAAACGCAGCGCGCTCTGCTACTTCCACAAGAAGTTATCAATCTTCCGCGTGAAGAACAAATTCTCCTAATCGAAGCATCGCCGCCGATAAAATCTCGCAAGATAAAATATTTCGAAGAATCAATGTTTATAAAACGTCTGCTGCCACCAATTGATGTTCCAACTCAGGAACCTTACGATCCACGCAAATTTGCTAAACCTGCAGCTCCACCACCACCTAATAACACCGACGCGAATTCTGGCGGATCAATGCCGCAAGATGCTCTGCCTGCTTCTTGATTTATTGTTATATTATAACATTGCAACTTCTGATGCAAACAATTCCCCGTAAAAGTTTGGAGATATAGTGATGGCTACAGCAGATCAGATAAAATCATTAATAAGATCGCATTTTTCAGAAGAACCAGAGCGTTTCTATACGATTGCTCTGCAAGTTGCTGCGCATGAAGCCAGACAAGGGCATATAGCTCTGGCGCATGATATCCGTAATCTTGTTGACATGGAGAGGAAAAAATCTGGCCCACGCGTCCTTTCCTTCCCGAAGGATCTAAAGGGATTGATGCTTACAGAAAAACCTGAAACATCAAAGCAGGTTCTAGTTATGAGTGAAGAAATTCAAGGAAGAATAGATCAGGTTATACATGAATACCGTCAGCAATCTAAATTGAAATCTCACGGAATGTCCCACCGTAGAAAAATATTGCTTCTTGGCCCTCCTGGCACAGGAAAAACCATGACTGCAAAGGTTCTTGCACATGAACTTAAAATCCCACTGAACACAATTCAAGTTGACCGTCTTGTGACAAAATTTATGGGTGAAACCAGCGCAAAATTGAGACAGATATTTGACTTCATGCAAGAAAATCTGGGCGTTTATTTCTTTGATGAATTTGACGCTATTGGTGGCGAGCGCTCTATGGATAATGATGTCGGCGAAATGCGAAGGGTTTTGAATGCATTCTTACAATTTATTGAGCAAGACACCTCTGATAGCATTGTAATTGCGGCTACTAATAATCCACAACTTCTGGATCAAGCCTTATTCAGAAGATTTGATGATGTGCTTTATTACAAAAAACCTACGGATAAAGAGAAGAGACAGCTGATATCAAATAAGTTAGGTAGATTTGGATCTTCAAAATTAGCATGGGAAACCGTGTTGGAAGCATCAACAGGTCTAAGTCATTCAGAGCTTGTTCTTGCATGTAACGATGCTATCAAAACAGCAATTTTGGCCGATAAGAAAAAAATTAACGCATCAGATTTATGCGCGATGATATTTAACCGTCAAAACGCCCATAAGGGGATTGGTTGTTAATAATGGAAAGAAATTTACCCCATATAAAGGTGTTGCAGCCTACAGATACAATTAAGTTTACGACGACACAGTCAGGTGGTTCTGCTCCAAGATTTCCACCAAGAGACAGAATCACTCACGGCCAGCAGATTAAGCGGAAATTAGAACAAGCCTGGCAAGATAGCGAGGATGAGGTGGCTGTCACACATTCTACCAGAACAGGCACTTACATTGAGTTTCAGAGCGCGCCTGGATTTGACATCAAAATTAAAAGCCTTGAAGATTTACGTAAAGGCATTCGACTCTGTAACGTTCGTCAGGAAGAAACATTAAGGGCTGATGGCTCGAAAGAAGTCACTTCATACATCACTAACTTTGTGCCTAATGACCAAAAACAGGTCTTTTTTAACAAAATCGAAGCATACCTCACTGAAGAGACTAGAAACGGAAATCCTAAAAACAAAGACTTACTTGA
>JBIKYU010000116.1:0-4301 GCA_044355085.1 Rickettsiales bacterium
GAGAAATTTTCTTTGGTATTTGGTGTGAATGAAATCTTCTGTTATGCAGCCGTGCAAGAATTTTTATGAGGAATAAATGGTTAGTTTTGAAATTAGCGCGCAGAATGGAAATGCGCGTTTAGGAAAATTATTTACCGCACATGGTGTGATTAACACGCCGTGCTTTATGCCAGTTGGTACTGCAGCAACAGTGAAAGGATTGATTCCTGAAATGGTTGAAGCAACTGGTGCAGAAATTATTCTGGCCAATACATATCATTTGATGTTGCGCCCTGGTGCAAAGCGGATTGAAAATCTCGGTGGCTTGCATCGTTTCATGCAATGGTCGCGGCCAATATTGACAGATTCTGGTGGTTTCCAGGTGATGTCTTTAGCAAAATTGCGCACGCTTTCTGAGGAAGGAGTTTGCTTTCAATCGCCGTATGATGGCGGACAAAAACATTTACTCACACCAGAAGTATCAATTGAAATTCAGCATCAATTAGGTAGCACCATCACTATGGTTTTTGATGAATGCACTCCGTATCCAGCAACGGAAATGCAGGCAGACAAATCGATGCAGCTTTCAATGCGTTGGGCTTTGCGTTCAAAAAATGCGTTCCAAATACGTGATGGATACGGTCTATTTGGTATTGTTCAAGGTGGAACATATTTGCATTTGCGGGAAGAATCGGCCAAAAAATTGCAGGAAATTTCTTTCGATGGTTACGCAATTGGCGGTTTGGCAGTGGGAGAAGGGCAGGCGGAAATGTTTCGCGTGTTGGATGGAACGGTTCAGCATTTGCCGCAAAATAAACCGCGTTATTTGATGGGAGTTGGTAAGCCGCTCGATATTGTTGGCGCGGTTTTGCGCGGTGTTGATATGTTTGATTGTGTGTTGCCGACGCGCTCAGGAAGGAATGGTCAGGCATTTACTTGGAATGGTGCTTTTTCGATACGTAATGCCCGTTTTTCTGATGATGCAGAGCCGATTGATTCAGCTTGCTCTTGTTACGCATGCGCGCGTTATTCTCGTGCTTATATTCAACATTTGTTCAAAGCAGACGAAATGTTGGGGCCGATTTTACTAAGTTTACACAATGTTACTTTTTACCAAAATCTGATGAGCTCGCTTCGAATTGCAATCGAAGAGGGAACGTTAGAAAAATTTGCAGAAGCTTGTTTTGCGCGTTGGCAAAAGCAAGATGAAGAAGATGGCGCTTGATTAAATTTCTTTGTCCTGCAGATGATAATTCCATTCGGCGCCGAAAATATAAATCATCCCGCCGATATAAAAAAACAGCAGCGCGGCAATGATGCCACCGAGACTGCCGTAAATAAATTGCATTTGATGAAAATCACTAATGTAGAATGCGAGTAAATCTGCGGCGCTGATCCAGCCAATTAATGTAGCAATTGTTCCAGGAAGAACATTGCGCCAGCTTTGTTTTAGGTTTGGTATAAAATAATAACTACAAGCAACGGCTATAAATAAAATAAAGGCAGTGGTGATTTGCCGAAAATTATCGAGCAAACTTGCAATGCTGCTTGGTAAAGTTGGAACATGCGGCATAAAAAGAAATTCCAAAATTATTGGGATAACAACGATTAAAATCATCAGTATTACGAGCACGGACATTAACATTAAAAACTGCACAATGCTAAGCAGGCGGCGCCAGATATAGGCTGGTGGTGTATCAACACGGTAGGCGCGGTTTAGAATTGTGCGCAAACCCTCGATCATAGAAGAGGCGGTCCAGAGCGCGCCAATTAAAGCGAGAGTTAGAAGCTTTTCTGGTGGACCAGAAATTATTTCGTGCAATTGCGGTTGTAGTGCAGCAAAAGCTTCAGCAGGTAGGATGCTGTTTCTAATTATGATATGCAAAAAAATGCGACCAACTTCTGAGGCGCCGACAAAGGATGCAGCGGCAACTAGCAAAACCATGAAAGGGAAAATTCCTAATATGCTCAAAAAAGCTAGGTAACCAGCGTGTTCTATGCCATCGTGATTTATAGTATCAAAGAGTGCTTTTTTTGCAGCAGTAAGAAAGTTATTTTTCATGATAAAAATTATTGACCTCAATTTTTTGCATTGGAGTCAAAACTAAAACTCCGTTGTAAAACTGCAAGGAGAATTTTATAAAACTCTAAAAACCAAAGGAGAAGCCGATATGAGCGAGCGCGAAATAATGGAGTTTGATGCAGTTATTATCGGCGCTGGTGCGGCGGGTTTATCAGCGGCAATTCGTCTCAAACAATTGCGACCAAATTGGTCGGTCTGCGTGTTGGAAAAAGCCGCTGAAGTTGGCGCTCATACGTTATCTGGTGCGGTTTTGGAAGTTCGTGCATTAGATGAATTATTGCCAGAATGGCGAAAAATGAATGCGCCAATTTCTGTTGCGGTGACAAAAGAGAAATTTTTATTTCTGGGTAGAAAAAAATCTTGGCGTCTGCCAACGCCGCCGCAAATGAGCAATCACGGAAACTACATAGTTTCATTGGGTTTGGTGTGCAAATGGTTGGCGGAATGTGCAACTGCTTTGGGTGTGGAAATTTTTCCTGGTTTTGCGGCTGCTGAATTAATCATAGAAAATAATAAATTATGCGGCGTTGCAACTGGTGCAATGGGGATTGGCAAAAATGGCGAAGAAACTTCTGCATATCAAGCTGGTGTGGTTCTAAAGGCGCCATTTACCTTGTTTGCAGAAGGTTGTCGCGGTTCTTTATCGCAAAAGATAATGCAGCAATTTTCTCTGCGCGAGAATATTTCTCCGCAAACTTATGCGATTGGTTTGAAAGAAATTTGGGAAGTTCAAGCGGATAAACATCAGCAAGGATTGGTTGAGCATAGCGTTGGTTGGCCGCTTAATAATAATGCTTATGGTGGTTCGTTTATTTATCACGGCGAGAGCCGCAAAGTCTCGATTGGTCTGGTTGTGGGGTTGGATTACAAAAATCCGTATCTGGATCCATATGAAGAATTTCAGCGTTTTAAATCGCATCCAGAAATTCGCCCGTTGCTCGAAAACGGCCGCCGCCTTGAATATGGCGCGCGCGCGTTGAATGAAGGTGGCTATCAATCGATTCCGAAACTTTCTTTTCCTGGCGGAGTTTTAATCGGCTGTGCTGCTGGTTTTATGAATGTACCAAAAATTAAAGGCACACATACGGCGATGAAATCGGCAATTTTAGCAGCAGAAGCAATTGTTCTAGCGCGCGATAGCGGTAATTTTGAAGCAGTTGCATATGAAGAAAATCTAAAAAATTCTTGGGTGATTAGCGAGCTAAAACAGGCACGAAATATTCGTCCAGCTTTTAGATATGGTTTGCTTTTTGGTTTGATGTATGCGGCATTTGATACTTATATTTTGCGTGGGCGTGCGCCGTGGACATTCAAGCATGAAGCTGATCACAAAGCATTAAAGCCTGCAAAAGATTGCGAGAAAATAAATTACGAAAAACCAGACGGTGTGGTGAGTTTTGACCGGCTTTCATCGGTTTATATTTCCAATACAAATCATGCGGAAGATCAGCCAGCGCATTTAACTCTGCGCGATGAATCGGTGCCGCAGAAAATAAATTTGGCGATTTACGATGGGCCGGAGCAAAGATTTTGTCCTGCTGGTGTTTATGAATATGTGCAAGATGGAGAAGATGGGCGAGGGAAAAGACTGCAGATAAATGCACAAAATTGTGTGCATTGTAAGACCTGTGATATTAAAGATCCAACACAGAATATCGTTTGGGTGACGCCTGAAGGTGGCGGTGGTCCTTGTTATACGGCGATGTAGAATCAACTTCCTGAATGTGGAGATGGTGATTTTGATTCAGCGCGCTGAAAGGCACGCATGGCGGGGTTAGCGTTTGACAAGTTAAATTGCTGATGGTTTGTTTTGCCGCTGCTGTGTTGGTAAAATTATTATTCACGTTTTATTTCTCCTCATTTCTACGAAACATCTTTCTTTAATAGAGAATGATAATGAAGAGGATGTGAAGAAAAGCACAAAGTTCTATTAACTGCCATTGCAGGTGAGAACCAACAAACTGCTATTAAAATTCTTCCCAGCCATCTGATCCGCTACTGCTGCTTGCAGCAGGTTTTGGTGCTGCTGTCACTTTCTTTGCCGTAAAACTATATGATGGAGCAGAGCTTGGGCGCGGCGCTGCTGAGGGTTTTGGCGTGTAGCTTGGAACGTAAGATGATGAGTTCTGCGTTCCAGTTTTAAAAAACTTCATTAGTATTTGTAGTTGATCAGCTTGGTCAGAAAGACTACGCGCAGCGGCGGTGTTTTCTTCAACGAGAGCAGCGTTTTGTTGAGTTG
>JBIKYU010000033.1:0-14336 GCA_044355085.1 Rickettsiales bacterium
AGCTCGTCATTTTTTATGAGGGACGAAAATTTTTTTTAAATCACGGGGCAAGAATTTCCCTCTCAAGCGTTGTGTCCTCGACACTAAAATTTTTTGCGAGCGCGAGAATATCTGCTAGTTCCTGAATGTTAGTATCAGGGTTGAGCTGAATTCTAATCCAGGAAATTGGCTGTTGTTTGCTTAGATATTGCGCCAGATCTTTTTGTGCAATGATTTCATTCTCGTTTATTTTTACGCGCTGATTGGCAAGAAGCTGCAAAATAAAACCGTTTTTTTCTGCTGATGGTTTTTCTTCCGTAACCTTAGAAGCTTTGTTTTCTGCCAATGACAGAGGCAGAGAACTATTTTTCAGCCAATGCGCAGTTAGCATGTAGAAAATTACCAAAAACAAAAAAACATCAATCAAACTAATCAGATTTATATGCGTTTGGCGGCGTCGTTGTGGCTTTGAAAACAGCATTTTTCTAAAATCTTTACAGTAAAATCTTGAGCACAAGCGCGCGGATATTAGCGAGCCAGTTTTCATAAGTATTTTCTAGCCAGGAATGAGCAGCGAGCGCAGGAATAGCAATCACAAGACCTGCAACTGTTGTAACTAGCGCCTGCCAAATTCCTCCCGCTAGAAGCGTTGGATCAACCGCATTTCCAGCTTGTTGCTGTATGGCTGCGAAAGCCTCGATCATACCAATAACTGTGCCTAGCAAACCAAGCAATGGAGCCACTTGCGCAATTAGCTGAATAGAAGTTAGATAACAACCCATCACGCGAATTGTTGAATCTGTTTCGGCCTCCAGCCATTGTTTTTTTTGTTCGCGATCTTGTTTTGAATTCATCTTAGCAAGAAATGCGCTGTGAAGAATGCGCGCGCTGGCGCTATCATCGTCTGCACATTGACGCAAAGCGCCGTCAATATCACGTGCTGCGAGTGCTTGATCGATTTCCAGCAGAAAGGAATTTCGCCATAATCCTTGTTTATGCCATTGCTGAATTTTTATCAGAACAAGTGCGAGAAACAGCACCGACAATGCGGCTAAACCCCACATCATCACTCCACCTTGTTGGAAAAAATTTATAAAAGCAGGCATTTGTAACCTCGTTTGTATTTTTTTAAAAAACAAAAAATTTGCTCAAGCAACAATAATTAACAAATAGAACTAATAACGCAAATTTTGTGAATTTATATTAGAGGCAGAGTTTCTTTAATCACTGCAGTTATAGTTTTTGCGATTGCAAATAATTATTGATTTGTCTATGGCTTTCGCGCTTTTTTCTATTACTGCTTGCGGGGAGATTTTAATTATGCGTTTAACTAAAAAAGTAAAAAACATTCTCAGTTTTTATGAGAGCGATTGTCCTGGAAGCAAAGCAAATTTAGCAAGAATTCTTATGCAAGGTCGCTTGGGCGGCAGCGGAAAATTGGTGATCTTACCAGTTGATCAAGGCTTTGAACATGGCCCTGCGCGCAGCTTTGCCGCAAATGCTGATGCTTATGATCCGCACTATCATTTTCAATTAGCTCTCGATGCGGGATTGAGCGCTTTTGCTGCGCCGCTTGGTATGTTAGAGGCTGGTGCTGATTCTTTTGCTGGAACAATTCCGCTAATTTTAAAAATTAACAGCTGTAATTCATTGGCTCCTGGAATCAAAGATCAAGCTATAACCGCAACTTTGAATGATGCTCTGCGTCTTGGTTGCTCGGCTATTGGTTTTACGATTTACCCTGGTTCTGATCATGCTTTTGAGATGATGGAAGAAATTGCATCACTCACACAAGAGGCTAAATCTCTTGGTTTGGCCGTGGTTGTTTGGTCTTATCCGCGCGGAAACGAGCTTTCAAAAGATGGCGAAACTGCGCTCGATGTTACTGCATATTCTGCACATATGGCGGCTTTGCTTGGCGCTCATATCATTAAAGTTAAACTACCAACAGCGCATTTAGAGCAAGTGGAAGCCAAAAAAGTTTACGAAAAAAATAATGTCGCAATCAGCAGCTTGAAGGAGCGCATTGCGCACATCAAACAAGCAAGTTTTGCGGGTAGACGACTAGTGGTTTTTTCAGGCGGAGCCAGCAAAACTACTGATGATATTTTGAATGAAGTGCGAGAAATCCGCGATGGTGGCGGCGATGGTTCTATCATTGGCCGAAATAGTTTTCAGCGTCCGCGCGAAGAGGCTTTGGCTTTGCTTGATTCGATAATTCGCATTTATCAAGGGAAGTAAAGTTCAGAGAAAAAAATGTTTTTAGTACGAATTGCCGCATCTTTCCGCGCCCTGCAGCGCTCATCTTTGTTTACGCATTTTTTGAGCGTTTTAAAGCTTGCGTTTGTAGTCGGTCTTTTCGTACTAGCATTATTTTTTCTAAACGGCGCTTTCCATCGCTATAGCGCTGACGATATTCATGCGAGTATCAAGCGAATCTCCGCCACGCAATTATGGCTAGCCGCTGGATTCACCTTCATCTGTTATTTTATTTTGACTGGTTACGACTGGTTGGCTTTGAATATTATCGGCAGGCGTTTGCCATATCGCAAAGTGGCACTTGCATCTTTTGTAAGCTATGCATTTAGCCATAGCCTTGGTTTTGCCGTGCTTACTAGCAGCTCAACACGTTACCGAATTTATTCTCTTTGCGGGCTGGGCGCGTCTGATATTACCAGGGTTATTTTATTTTGCTGGGTAACTTTTACGCTTGGCTATACGACGCTAACTGGTGTTTCTTTTTTGCTCGCACCGCGCGGGGCAGTTGAGTCGCTGCCTTTTTCAATTCCATTATGGCTTTTGCATGGTACTGGCGCAGCCATTTTGCTGAGCATTGCAGCCTATGTTGCGTATGGAGTTTATCGACAAAAACCAATCTCGATTTTAGGTTGGCATCTGCCAGTTCCTGGTGCAAAAATTTCTCTCGCGCAGATTTTTCTCTCCAGCCTTGATTTAATGGCAGCTGGTGCAATTTTATATGTGCTTTTGCCAGAGAGTATTAGCATTGGTTATATAGAATTTCTGGGCATTATGGTGCTGGCGATTGTTGCTGCAATTTTCACGCATGTACCAGGTGGAATCGGTGTTTTTGAAGCGGTGATAATTCTTTTTCTCAAGCCTTATGCGAGCACGATTGATCTGGCTGGGTCTTTAATTATCTATCGTGTTTTCTTTTATGTGATACCGCTGATTGTCGCGGCAATTCTTTTTCTAGCGCATGAATTCTTTGCCATAAGGCGTTCGCTGCGCATGTTTTTTGATGATACTTCAACGCGAATTTCTCCTTTTGCTTCACGCTTATTAAGCTTGGGAGCGTTTGTTTCTGGCGGCCTGCTTTTATTTTCTGGCGCCATGCCAACACATACTTTAAGGCAAGCTTTTGTGGCGAATGCCTTTCCACCTTTTGCTGTGGATGCTCTACATTTATTAGCAAGCGCAGTTGGTGTAGCTTTACTGCTGGTTGGACATGCGCTGCGCCATCACGTTTTTGCAGCTTACAGAATAAGTCAGTGCTTACTAGTTATTGGCGCTACAACCGTTTTACTAAAAGGCTTTGAAGTTGGGGTTGCAGTTTTTCTGATTCTAACTTTGCTTGTGCATTTACCTTTCGCGAGCAGTTTTTATCGTCGTATTTCGATTCTGAAACTTCCTTATACGCGCCGTTGGTTGACCGCGATTTTTCTAACGTTACTTGGGTCAGTTTGGGTAGGATTTTTCTATTTCAAACATCTGGAAAAAGCAGCGCTTTTGCCTGATATGTGGTTTGATTTCTCACAACATAGTGAGGCGTTTTTATTTCTGCGCGCCAGTTTAATCGCCACTTTCTTGGCTTTGGCGTGGATTTTATTGGCATCTTTGTGGCGCGTTCATCCACGCCTTTTGCGGCCAAAATTACTGACGCTTGAACAATGCAAAGATATTTTCGGGGCTTTGCTCGATTATCGTCATGCTAGAACCTTCTCACCACATCGCGCAGTTTTGCTCGATCGCGATGGAAAATCTGCGCTCTGCTGCGTACACCGACATTGTTTCTGGATTGCACTTGGAGATCCGCTGGGAGATTTTTCTGAAGCCAGAAATTTACTCTGGCAATTTCGTGAACTGGCCGAAGCAACGCACCAGCAAATGTTTATGCTAGGCGTTACTGAGAATTTCCGCCAATCTTCCTACGATATTGGTCTTGAGTGTTTTCCTTTTGTTGAAGAAGCAATTGTCGATTTGAAAAACAATTTAGCTCTGCCAGAATCTGCACAACAATTTACTACACGCGTTCTAACCGCAGAAATGAAGGAATATCCTTCCCTTGCAGAACTCCAAAAACTTTACTCTGATTGGTTTTCGGACAGCAAAGATCTTTCTGCAAATATTTGGGAAACGGATTTAAGCCGCGCGCTTGATTTGTCTTTGCCGATTATTTTTCTCTATGAGGAAGGAAATCCTGTTGGATTTTCACTCCTTCTTACGGCAAAAGATATGTCTATCGCCGCTTGTGATCATCTTCGCTTGAGCAAAAATTCTGGCCATCAGGCTTTGTCTTCTATCTTTAGCGGTGCAGTTTTATGGGCTGCTGAGAGTGGATATTCTGCTTTTTCTCTTGGAATGGCACCATTTAAAAATGATTCTGCAGCTTCATTGCCATTGCTAAGAAGTACAGAAATTTTAGCTCCGCATATTTGTCTTGGTGCTGATTTTGTTTCATCTCCATCAGAATTGCGCGAATGCAAAGAAAGCTTTGCACCCAAATGGCGTCCTAGATTCTTGGCTGCAACCTCAGGCCTAAGATTGCCCGCAGTGATTCAGGAAATTCACGGATTATTCCATAGTGGTTGGAGCGGAAATTTTCCATATCCAGGGCAACCAAAAAATCCTCTTGTATAATAAGTAAAGCTGATGTAGAGGGGGCGCCGCGTTTATTTATGAGACGTATTCATAACATTAAAAACTCAGGGGTTATTACCATGAAAAAGATCATTGCTTCTACATTCGCTGCTGCTCTTCTAGTTTCTGGCGCTGCTTTCGCTGGCAAAACCGAAGATGCAAAAGCTGCTAAAAAACAAGTTGAAGCTGCTGCTTCTTCTGAAGCTGCTAAAGAAGGCCAAGCTGCTAAAGAAGGCCAAGCTGCTAAAGAAGGCCAACAATAGTTGGTACTTTTTATTTGAGCTGAGAGAGCAAAGAAACCGCTTCCGTCTATTTAGATTGGGGCGGTTTTTTTTATTGGCATGATTTAAAAAGAAAAATTTTATGCGGAGTTTACTGACCGTCATTCGCGATAGAAAGATCGACACCATCAAAGCCATTGCAACCAAATTTTTGTAGCATCGTCAGCTGGAATTTTTGTTCGGCCAAATGGCGTTTACGCGCAAAATACTGACCATAGATACTGCGCTCTTTTGCGCTAACATTGCCGTTATTATCGTTGGTAAGTTGGGTTTTGCTATGCATAGAATCTCCGTCATATATCTGGGCTTCAATGTTTCTAAACAGTAGCATTACTGAGCTTTTGATGTAATCATTTAGCGTAAGATTTTCATGGTTTTGTAACAATATTGCTGGGATTTTTCATGATTTTCATAGAACTGTCGCATTTCAGTGCGCAGATTGCAGAAAGCCCGATTTTACTGGCCCTGGATATGGGAGAAAAAAGAATCGGCATTGCTTGCTCTGTTGCATCGATTGCCACTCCTTTAGCTACTTATCAACGCAGAACAAAGCGCCAGGATCTCGGTTACATTGCGGCCTTAGCGATGGAGAAAAAAGCGGCTGGATTCATCATTGGCCTGCCCTTGCAGCTAAATGGCCTAGAATCAGAGTTTTGCATTAATATTCGTGCTTTTGCTAGTAAATTGGCCGAGAAAACTGCTCTACCAATTTTATTTTGGGATGAGCGCATGAGCACTGCAGCAGTAACGCGGGCAATGAAAAATGCAGATATTTCACGCAAAGCACGTCATGAAAAAGACGATGCGCTTGCGGCTTGCTACATTTTACAAGCCGCTTTGGATAGCTTCTACCATGCGCGTGCTATTCGGTAATAATATTCCGTATTTTTAAACATGCGGAAGAGCCGCAAGTTTTTGAAATGGAATTGGTATAATTACTGGCCTTGCGCAACAGTGAATCCAAGCGCATTTCCGTAAGTATAGAGATGAACTATTTTCACGATGTCGATTTTATGCGCAGCACAGGCTGCTGTAATTTCCATCTGATCTTGCAAGCTGGCGGTTTTATTTTCGCCTTCTGGCAATAATCTGACGCACCATAAATCGTTTTCACCGAGGCTTAAAATGCCATCCTGCGGCCACAGTTTTAAACCCTTGGCGCTAACAATTTGTAATTTCAGCCTGGTGTTAGACGTGATTTTTTTGAAAGTTTCAGCGATTGATTCTGCGTTCAAATCGGCGCCTTGCAAATAAATATCAACACCAACCATTTGGCGAATCTCGCTTTTTGCATGGCTTTTATGCGCAGCTGTGCTCACTTTCGGCGCATCAGATTTATATTCAACAACAGCAAATTTTTTCGGCTTCTGGCCAAAATGCTTACGCACTGCTTTGACAAAATCCATTGTTGAAACGCGCTCTTTGCTTATGCCTTCTTGAAAAACATCAGCTGTATGAATGCCGTTTTCAATTGTAGCTAACCAGGCATTGTGAATTTTATTTGCACAATCAGATGCACCAATGTGCACAAGTAACATTACTGCAGCCTGTAAAAGCCCTGAAGGATTTGCTAAGCCTTTACCCGCAATATCAGGAGCAGAGCCATGAATGGCTTCAAACATAGCGTAGTTTGCGCCGATATTTGCACTTCCTGCTAAGCCAACTGAGCCAGACACTTCAGCGGCAATATCAGAGATAATATCGCCGTATAGATTTTCAGTGACAATCACATCAAAAACGGTTGGTTTGCTTGCAATACGCGCCGCACCAATATCGATGATGAAATGATCGGTTTGTATTTCGCTATATTCAGAAGCTATTTCATCAAAACAGCGGTGAAATAGGCCATCAGCCATTTTCATGATGTTGTCTTTTGACATGCAAGTAACTTTTTTACGACCGTTGCGGCGCGCATATTCAAAAGCATAACGAATTATTTTTTCAGAACCTTGGCGCGTGATTAATTTTACGCACTCATAGCTGCTGTCAGTTGGACGATATTCAATACCTGTGTAGAGATCTTCCTCGTTCTCACGAATAATTACCATATCCATATTTTTATGCAGACCAGGCACAAATGGCTCGTAAGATTTGCACGGGCGCACATTCGCATAAAGCCCCATAGCTTTACGCAAAGTTACGTTGAGGCTTTTATAGCCTCCGCCTTGTGGAGTTGTGATTGGAGCCTTCAGGAGCAAGCGCGTACGACGCAGAGATTCCCAAGCATTTGGCGCAATACCAGAAGTAAAACCATGCTCATATTGAAGTTTACCAATATCAATGGTTTCAATCGTAATCGGGGCATGTGCTTCTTTTAGAATATAAATAACGGCTTCCATTATTTCTGGACCAATGCCATCGCCATATGCCACGGTAATCGGAGTGTTTTCCATTGCAGACTCTTGAAGTTAGAAGTTGAGGTAGCGTTGCATCCTAAGCATGCTGTTTTGATAACGCAAGGAGAGGCTTCTAGAAAATCTAAGCCTTCGATAAAGCCTGCATGATGGCCTGACGCGTTGGCAAAACTTCATATAATTGGCGTGTTCCTTGCGAAGCAAAATTTCCTTCAATGAATTGCTCGGTCATTTCTACCCAGCGATCCCAATAGCCATTAAAATTATAAAGCAGAATTGGTTTTTTATGCGTGTGTAATTGCTTCCAGGTGATGACTTCAAAAGTTTCATCCATGGTGCCAAATCCACCAGGAAAAACGATGAAAGCATCAGAGCGATTGAACATTGCTTGTTTGCGTGTGTGCATATCATCAACAATCAATAGCTCCTGCAGACCATTATGAACGCCTTCTTTTCCATCAAGCACGCGCGGAAAAACCCCAAAAACTTTTCCGCCAGATTCTAGCGCACCATTCGCAACAGCACCCATAACGCCGCAATTTGCGGCTCCGTAAACTAACTGCAAACCTGCTTTGGCAATATCGCGTCCCAGCTCTTTTCCTTCCTGTTTGTAAGAATCAGCAACGGCGCTGCTTGCGCCACAAAATACAGCAACTGCACGAATCATTATTTTTCTCGCTGAAGGAATATTAAAATTATTTGTGATTTTATAGCGAAATTTTATACGCTTAAAATCCTTGTAAATAGCGGCTTACAGAGAAGCGCATTTTATTTTTTTAGTAATTAGAGCCTATATCGGAAAAATAGTTTTTAGGAAAAGGTTTTTTTTCTGCATTTAATTTGCTATGGAGTCCGTCCTTGTTTGATGGAGATTTAGGTTATGAGAGAAGATTCTTTTGATTTTGGACATATTATTGCGCTGATCCGCAAATCGGTTCCGACTATTCATCCCGAAGGCTATAGATTCATTTTTATCTTTGCCGCTGTGACTTTCATCATGGGGTTATTTTCTACGACATTGCTCTGGATTGGCCTGATTCTTACTGGTTGGTGTATATTCTTTTTCCGCGATCCTGAGCGCTATCCACCTGATGATGAATTTGCAGTTATAAGCCCTGCTGATGGCGTGGTGCAGGCAATAAGCAAAGAATATCCACCGAAGGAAATTCCTAATCCTGATGGCGAGCGCTTTACACGCGTTAGTATTTTTCTGAGCGTTTTTGATGTTCACGTTAACCGCGTGCCAATTTCTGGAGTGGTCGAGACTGCGCATTACCATCCAGGAAAATTTTTTAGCGCCGATCTCGATAAAGCTAGCGATGAAAATGAACGACAAGCGGTTGAGGTGATAACTCAACAAGGGCATCGGGTGATTTTCGTGCAAATCGCTGGATTGATTGCGCGCCGAATTGTTTGTCGCATAAAAGAAAAGCAGGAAGTAATTGCGGGTGAGCGCTATGGCATTATTCGCTTTGGTAGCCGCATGGATGTTTATCTTCCTGATGATATTGAGCCAGAAGTGAGGATTGGTCAGCGTGCTGTTGGCGGAGAAACAGTGATCGCGCGTTTATCGCGCAGCAAAAAAACCTAAGAGGAAAAAATGGCCGCAAAACGCTGGCGCCATCGCAGACGCTCTAAGCAAACTGGATTAGCGGTTTTTCCTCTCTATCGTCTGTTTCCAAATTTGGTAACTATGCTGGCGCTTTGCGCTGGTTTGTCGGCGATCAGGTTCGCGTGGATGGAGCGCTGGGAATATGCGGTTATTCTGATAATCGCTGCGGCATTTTTAGATGGAATCGACGGACGTTTAGCCAGGCTTTTAAATGCTACAAGTAATTTGGGCGCGCAGCTTGATTCTCTCGCTGATTTTCTAAATTTTGGCGTTGCTCCAGCGCTGGTTTTATATCAATGGAATTTGCATGAAATCGGTGGAATTGGCTGGGGAATCGCGCTTTTTTATACTATCTGCGCCGCCATTCGCTTAGCCAGATTCAACGCTAATCTCGATGACAAGGCGCAGAAAGTTTTGGGCGAGGTTTTTTTCTTTGGCATTCCCTCACCTTCCGCAGCGGGTCTTTCTTTATTGCCGATTATTTTGAGTTTTCTTTTTGCAGAAAAATATGATGAACCTTTGTTTGATATCACCCCTTGGATGACAGCAATTTTTACAGCAATTATTGCGGTTTTGATGGTCAGTCGTTTGCCCACTTTTGCGGCAAAAAAATTACCAATCAAACGTGAGATTGTGCCGCTGGCTCTTGCTGCCTCGGCCCTTTTTGTAATTGCTTTGGTACTAGAACCTTGGGTTACTCTGCCTTTAATGGGAATAGTTTATTTGCTGGGATTACCTATTAGTGCAGCAACTTATTATTGGCGTTTTCATAGCAAAAAAAAATTGCCGTAGATTGATAAAATTTTCATCTGTTTTATCTGCCATTACGAATTTTCATAATCAAAATTATTGAAGATAAAATCAGCGTTGCAACGTTAGATAATATGATCGGTGTACTTTTAAGCATCAGCCCGTAAGCAAGCCAAAAAGCCACACCTGCAGTGAAAGCCAGATACATTGTCAGCGAAATTGCCTTGGTATCTTTAGTTTTCAAAAGATGCAAAACTTGCGGAATAAAACAGCCAGTCGTGAGAGATGCTCCGATATAACCAAGTATTTCTGTTGTTAGCATTGGGCTAATTTCCTTTTTATCTTTGAAAGATACGCACAAGTTATCGCTTGGTTTTTAAAATCTCCAACAAAAAATTGCTGAAGCAATTTGCGCTATGTATTAATTGCTTTATTAACGGCGCGCTTTTCAATTCAAGGTTAAGAACTGGAGACAAGGAATGACTCCAAATTTTTTTCTAGATCATAATGCTACAAATAATTACAGCACTTTATTTTTGTTCATTTCGCTAATAGGCATTTTCCTGATCATTGGAATTTTATTATTGCTTATAGCGCGATTTTTTATCAAGAAAGAAACTACAGAAAGCCAGACGAAGCGTTGGCACTATGTTTATTACGTGCTTGCTGCTTTTGACATCATAACCGTAAGCATCAGCTTGCGCATAAATCATGATCTGATTAAAAGGTATGAAGAAGCGGCTTTGCTTGCCTCAGAATGGTCAGCTAGGCAGAAAAAAATCATTGAGCTTAGTATCGTATCAACTGCAATGAACGCTCCAGGAAATGATGTTTTCCAAAGCAAAAACCCGCAAAAAGAGCGCGAAAACTTCGAAAAAATATATGATAACTTTACTGCCAAGCTAGCACAGCTGCAGAAAGAAAATGATAAAAAAATTGCTGAAGAATTCAGCATGAATTTTCTACATATTCATGATTCATTTAAAAAAATCAAAGAACAGACTGATAGCTACCATATAATTGTTGAAAATATTTTTTCAGCTTTTGAGCAAAAAAAAGAAGCTGAAGCCGCGAAATATATGGCTGAGATGGATCGTTTATTCTCGGTAAATGCCAATGAATTTTCCAGCTTAGTTCTGCATATTTTTCGTATCAACAATCAACTTTCTTTGCAAAATATTGAACATTCCTATGAGCTTAGAAAACAAGAATTAGTAATTTTCGCGCTGATGATTTTTATGGTTGCTGCGTCAACATTTTATGGCAGAAGTATTGCTGCGAAAGTAAAAGCAGACGAGCTGCAAAAAGAAAAAGATTCAGAAGAACTAAAAAAACATCGCGATAATTTGCAGCAATTGGTTGAAGAACAAACAAAAGATATCACAGAACAAAAAGAGCGAGCGGAACGCGCAAGCAAGGCAAAATCAGACTTTCTGGCGAATGTAACGCACGAGCTGCGCACGCCTCTTAATGGCTTAATTGGTATGGCTAATCTTTTGAAGGATTGCAAATTAGCAGAAAAAGAGCGCGCAATGCTGGATGTAATTCTGCAATCATCACAATTGCTTTGTGATAACGTCAATGACATTTTGGATATTTCTAAAATTGAATCTGGCGAAATCAAACTCGAAAATGTTGGCTTTGATGTTGAATCAGTAATTCACCGCATCATTTCGGTGCAGCAATCATTAGCAGCGAAGAAAAATATAAATCTTAGCGTGGTTCTTTCAAGCAGATTCCCGTTTTTCCTTGTGGGAGATTCAATGCGGCTTGGGCAAGTGGCAATGAATCTGGTGAATAACGCCGTAAAATATACGCTGCAAGGGCGCGTTACCTTGCATGTTTCCTATCACATGCTTGATAACGATAATTTGGAATTAAATTGTCGCGTCGTTGATACAGGAATCGGGATTCCCGCCAATAAAATCAATTCAATTTTTGAAAAATTCTCACAAGTTGATTCTTCCAATACCAGGCAATTTGGCGGAACTGGTTTAGGTTTGGCGATTGTAAAACAGCTGGTTGAGATCATGAATGGATCAATAGGGGTTGAGAGCGCGCTTGGTGAGGGCTCGACTTTTTGGTTCAAAATACCGTTCTTAATTACTAATGAACTGGGTGGAGAAAATGTTCCGAATCACAAAAACCGGACGAAAGTTTCCCTAAATACGATTGACGCATTAGATGCAAAAATATTAGTGGCTGAAGATCACCCGCTTAATCAGGCCTTCATGAAAATGCTGCTGCCAAAATATAATCTAACTAATTTTGATATTTGCGAAAACGGCCATGAGATTCTGCAATCTCTTAAACAGAAAGAATATGATCTAATTTTGATGGATTGTTTTATGCCTGAGTTAGACGGCTACGAAACAACAAAAATAATTCGCGAAAATGAAAAGAGCAGCGGCAAGCATATTCCAATTGTCGCACTTACAGCCAATGCCATGATTGGTGATAGCGAAAAATGTATTGCCGCTGGAATGGATGATTATATTGCCAAACCAATTGCTGAAGAATCTTTGGTGGAAATTTTATCGCAATGGATTGCGTTGCCTGATATTTGCTCGATAAACTTTCAATCGCCAAAAACATCTGAACAAGCCCCTGTTGATTTGACTACGCTGCGTACAATTACTAACGGCGATGTCGCCATGGATAGAAAATTACTGGCTTTGTTCGTTACTAAATCGAATGAAAATTTGGCCATTCTTTCTGAGAAATGCATCGATGGAGAATGCCAGGAATGGACGGAATCCGCTCATATGCTTAAAGGTGGAGCAGCAAGTATTGGCGCTGAAGCACTAAAAATTCTATGTAATGAGGCGCAAAATTTGGATAATGCAACTTCTAATGATCGCTACGCGCTATATGAAAATATCCGCAATGAATATTCAGCAGTGTGTGAATATTTAAGGAAAAATAATCTGATCGAATAAAGTATTTAATGATTGCTTTGAGATGCAATGCAATCCTTGTTTTGCAGCGAGAAGATCTTACTGATAATAAAACTAAACTGGCTCAATTAGAGCTGCTATCATCGAAATAAAGAGCAGGCATTATATATTTGAACAAAACCGCTTTGGTAAAAGGCTTGGTGATAAAACCTTTTGCGCCATGCATAGAAGTTTCATGCACGTTTTTGCTTTTACTATCTGCACTTAGCATAATTATGTGTGCGCCTGGGTCATATTCCAACACTTCATGCAAAACTACTTTGCCATTTTTTTTGGGCATGTGAATATCCAGCAATAAAACTGATGGATTATATTTTTTATATAAACCTAAAACCTGCTCTCCATCTTCTGCTTCTATGATTTTTGCAATTCCTTCAAAGGCAATTTTCACCTGCTCGCGCATGAATAAATCATCATCTGCAACCATAACGGTATTTCTCCTGGCTTTATTTTCTGATTCTTTTGCTGCCATTGCCTTTACTCGTTTAAAAGTTGAATAGGCTTGGAAGCTAAATACAAAAATTGAAAAATCAAGCTTATTTTGGTTTTATACAAAAGTTTTTGCAATTCAAAGTGGCGCGGATATTGAAAAAAACTGCAGATAGATTTTTTGTAAAAAACCTTAAAATTTGCAATAAACAATGGCGTTATCGCTAGGTTTCCTTATTGTTCGTGACCTTTTTCAATCTATTTTGGTAAAAAATGAGCTTCGCATGAGTGCGCTTCTGCCAACAGGTTTTTATGATACATTGCCACCAAATGCACAGAATCAGCCAGATATAACCGCTGAGTTGCTAAAAATTTTTTCTACATTCGGCTATGCGCGTGTGAATCCTCCTTTGGTTGAGTTTGAATCAAGCCTGCTTGATGGCGCTGGAAAAGATCTGCAATCATCTTTATTTCGCTTTATGGATCCAGCATCGCACCGCATGCTTGGAATTCGCGCTGATATTACTGGACAAATTGTACGTATCGCCAATAGCCGAATGGCGCAAAATACCAGGCCTCTAAGGCTTTGCTACGCTGGCGATGTAATTCGCGCAAAAGGCGCTGATCTATATGGCGAGCGGCAATGCTCGCAAATTGGTTTGGAAATTATCGATGCCGCTTTTCCTCAAGCCGATTTGGAAATTGTTTTGATCGCGCTTGAAGCACTTTCAACTTTGCCGATTGGCGAGCTCACCGTTGATTTTGCGCTGCCAACTCTTCCGCATGCTTTGTGTGAGGAATTTACTCTTGATGGAGAAATACGCGCCAACCTGCTTGCAGCTCTGCAGCTGAAGGATATTTCGGCTTTGCGCCTTTTGCCAATTTCTGCAGAATGTCAAAAATTATGCGCGATGCTTGCTTCGCCCGCGATTACGCTTGAAGTTGCAATTGCTGAATTTAGGGCAGCGAAAATTTCTCCTTCACTGTTGCAATCTTTATATGAGCTTGAAAAAATCATCACGCTTTTGCAACGCGAGAGACCAGATACGCATATCTCTTTTGATTTGGTGGATCAGCGGCATTTTTCCTATCACAC
>JBIKYU010000117.1:0-4012 GCA_044355085.1 Rickettsiales bacterium
AAAGCAGGGATTGTAACGCAAAAAGACAAGGTCGCAACTTCAAAATTGCCTGTAAGTGCTCCTGAACCACGTACTCCATTACAGATGCGCAATGATGCAGAAAAAGCACAAAGCATGCAGCATAAAGTAAAAAGTGAACAAAAGCCAAATGATAGAAATACACAAAATCAATTGGATGTTAAGCCAAAAGCACAAAGCACAGAATCAGTTAATAGACATGCGGCTGCGGAAGGACGACGAGTTGCATTACGACAAGAAAAGGTTAGTAGATTGAATGAGAAAAAGGCCAAATGGACTACAGTAGTAGGTAAAATCACGATACAAAATAGCAATGCAGGTCAACCTTCGATTCATCCAGTATTACTAAGAGGCCGCTGAACTCAAATAGAATCATCACAAATAATAACTTACTAGGAAATCTTGCCACCCGAAGTAATTTTGCAGATTCCATCAAGCGCGATACTGGGCATCATCATTTAGGCAAGTAGCTTTGGAGGATTTATGCGTTTGTTAAGCGGAAGTGTTGCTCATGTGGCAACGGTTATTGAAGACGATTTAGCGGATAGGGAAACTGGTTTACAAAAGCCGCATATATCAGGAATGGCTGATTTATGCGCCAGTGTTTTGGCTACCCAGCAGCGCTAAAACGGCGGAATGGGCGTCGGTTATGCCACGCAAGGACTGCGATGATAAGTCACGAGAACGATACATAAGCCGCTTTCTTTCAAACAAATTAATCAGCCACACTGCGGTGATGGGCGGCTTTATTCCTGAACTGATAGAAATGTCTGGCTCTAATGGCAAAACCGTTATTTTGATGATGGACCAGAGCAAGATATCAGATGGATTTGAATGTCTTATGGTGTCTTTTCGTGTTGGTGAGCGGGCGATTCCTGTGTCGTGGCGTGTTGTTGCCACCAGCGGTCCTATAGGTTTTGATATTCAAGAAAAATTGCTTAATGATGTCTCCCAAATGGTTCCCGCTGGTATAGCGATACTTCTTGCAGCAGACAGGTTCTATGGCACGGCCTCGTTAATCAAGTGGTGCAAAAAACAAAGCTGGCAGTACCGTATAAGATTGAAAGGAAACCTTCTTCTGCAGCATGAAGGTGGCGAAATTACAACCGGTGAAGCCGCAAAAATGCGCCTTTCATCACTAGAAAACGCCATGTTCAATGAGACCGGAGTTTCTACCAACATCGGAATATTGCATGAACCAGGTCACAAAGAGCCATGGATTATTGCAATGGATTGCAAACATTCAAAATATAAAACACTCGATTATGGCATGAGATGGGGCATTGAGCCTATATTCTCTGACTTCAAATCAAGAGGTTTTTGCATAACAAAAACCCAACTAAAACATGAAGACAGGATTGAAAGACTTATTCTTGTGCTAACTATTGCTCTGTATTGGGCGGTTTCAACAGGCATGAAGCCAAAAATTAATTCACGACACACCAAAAAAAACTTTACAGATCTCTAACTTCTTTCTTCAAGAGAGGCATCAGATTTATCCTCAACGCCGCTCTCACTCTGCAATCCATCCCAATCTATGGGAGTTTAAAAATTATGTCGGGTGGTAAGCCAATTTTCTTTAGGGAGTGGTGTTGCTGTACAACGCTCGAAATTGGAATGCGTGTGCGAATGATATCCAGAATCTCTTTTGTAAAAGAGGTGGGTTGTAAATTTTTTGTCATTGTTCTCTCGGGGTGGGGGGTTAAAAAATCACTTTCTTGGATTCCATGTTGGAACGAATGTCACCTGCCCGGCGCTATCGCGATACAACAGGATTCTTTCGCCCTGCGGCGTAAGAATTTCATAAAGACCCGGCGTAAGAATTTCGCCGCCAGCTACGAGTAAACGTACGACAGGTTTGTCAGATTTTTCTTCCTTGTTGCTTTGTGCAAGTGAGGTACTGGTAAGCAGCGCGAAAAGAATCATTAGGAAAAAGTGTTTGAGCATTTTGCTTATCTACATTGAAAAATGTGGCATTGATTAGTCTCCTATTTCCATTCCAAAATCTTTGTGTTTTGCGGAAAGTACTGACTCAAGTTTTGCGAGTGCCTTTTTATGACCAGATGGGTTTTGTTTTTTGAGTGCGCGAATATTTTGTAATTTCCATTGCACTGCTGGCAGGTCTTTCAAGCGCTCGATTTTACTTAGGCTCCAATCAGGTTCTCCTGCTTTAATGCTTAGGATAAGTTGCTTGTCTTGGTCGGTGAGAATTGAGCTAATTGAGCTGAAAAGTTTTGCCTGAGCTTTTTCAAAATCAGCGTAAGAAAATGGCTGTGCGGTCATGCCTTCGAATTGATTTGCAAACGCTTGGCGTTGGTCTTTTAAGTGCGGCGCAAGTGTTTCAGAAAGTGGCTTGTTGTTGCTAAGCAGGCCAGCGATGAAGCCTTCTTTGATTTCTGGCGTAATTCCGCCACGCAAAAATAAATTGTGAATATCGAACAAATCGCGCGGATGTTGGCGATCAAGTGCAGCGCATATTTTTCCGCCCATGATCTCGCCAATCGACATTAGTTTCATCTCTGCGAAGGTATTAAAATACTCCTGTGCTTTCTCAGTAAGTGGCGCTTGCCTCGTGGGATAAATATTGCCACGCATTGTGGTGTTGACTTCAATTTTTACTTCATCGTTGCCTAAAATGCAGTTTATTTTAATCGCAGAATTATCTGTGCTGTAAACGGGCTCTATCTTGATGCCGCGTATGTCGCTTTCGACGCGCTGCTTTAGTCTCATTAGAGAATTAGAAATATTTTGAAGTGCAGTTTTTCGGTTATCAAAAGGAAGATAGGTTAAATCAATATCCACAGATAATCTGGGCATTTCCCACACGAACATATTGATTGCAGTGCCGCCCTTGAGCGCAAGTGTGTCCTCTTGCGCGACATAAGGAATGAGCTTCACTAATAACGCTACGCGGTCTTCATAATTCGCTGTTTGCATGTGATTTCACCAATTCTTTAGGGACTGAGATTTTATATCGAGGCATATACACGTCTCCCTTTACAAGCATGCGAGAGCCACTCCCAAGAGAGATGGAGGATTGGTCAAGGTACTTGAACCAAGCGTGATTGGCTTGCTCAGCGAAACAAAGAAATAGCCGCTTCACTTTGATGGAAGTGCAGCTCTCGAGAAGTGATTGTAAGATTTGGGGGCGTAGGTTGCTCATACCTTCCAAGATTTGATAGCATTCCATCAAATCCATCTTTGCTGGGGCAAGATAAAGACACTCTAAGATTGCTCGCTCGCTACTGGAAATCCTAAGATCAAAGCCGTACTTGTTGTACGTAATGAATCCAAGATTAGAGGGCAAAAAATTAGTACTGTGCAATTCCACGTCTCCTTCCCATTCATGGCTTCTAAACCACTGAGGTAGAGTGGTCTTTGAGGGCGCAAACAGATGCACACGTTTGCGAGCAAAACGTAAGTAGTGGGAGAAACCCAGATGATCTGCTGCAATTAAGCCTCCCATATGTACGGGCAGTTTATCTTGCTGAAGTGCATAAAGGCCACCTTCCCAACCTACTTTCTCGCCTAATTTTCTGAATGCACCCACGCCAAGCGATTCAATCCACCCGCTCTTTTGGTACTTGTACCGCAGCTCTTTTGAGATGCCTTGAGTCTCCAACCAAAAGGCAGTTGCTGCTGCGTTTTTTGGCCATTTCCTCATAAGATACATTAATTTAGATGACATAGGGTTACCTTAGGTTCACTTATTCTGGATATTATAATATATGACTTTCTTCTTTATTCCAATTTTTCCTTAAATAATTTAACTGGTTATATGCAATAGTTCAAACTTGACCTGACACTCTGTAAATTCAGACAGTAAGATTTTTAAGACTCTAAACCATCTAAAATTTCTTTGGAATTATTTTTTATGTTGGTTCCGTCGATATTTTTCTCAAAGGCAATATGTTTGCTTTCAAGGAAGGTTTGATAGGGAGTTTTTCCGTAGCAATATTTGCCGGAATGCGGTCGCTCAAAATTGTACTTTCTT
>JBIKYU010000118.1:0-3992 GCA_044355085.1 Rickettsiales bacterium
ACCTGAGCTTGGTTTTTACCTGACACAGCAGAAACGTAACGCTCAGCCAAGGCGCCAAGCTCATGACTATGAACCGTGCCATGCAGTAAATATGATTGCAGTTTAACGTCATGAATGCGCGCAGAGTTTCTCCGCAAAAATTCTAAACTACCTTCCCTGCTCTGCCACAAATGAAAAAATTCTTTGGCATCATAAACAGCAAATACCACATCATTTGCTTCAAACCACTCGCTAATCCACCTGAATATTGGCCTCTGATACTTTGATATTACTTGTTTTTCCTGATTCTCTGCAAATGAAAATAAATCACCAGCATTCTCTGTATCTTGAGTTTTCTCTTCCTCATGCTCGACAAAAGAAATTACTGCCGCCTGCCCTGTCGATACAAATAGCTGCACAGCAGACGCATCAACATAGATGGCAACAGCTTCTAATGCGCCGCGCGCGCACACATTCTGCCACCAAATTTTGGCTTCTTCATGCGAATTAATCTGCAGTACATTTTTATCAGAATTTTGTGATGCCGATTTTTTCTCAGCAAAATTATTTTCAGAAATATTCAACCATTGCGCCACTCTGCCCCGCAAAGATTGAAAAGATTGCGCCTGTAAAAATTCTCCTATTTTTTCTAAATCAGGCGCCGCAGGGAGTAAGTCCTGCAATGGAATTTTCACATCAACATGCTGATTGAGAGCAACTAACTTACGCGAAAGCCTTGCCTTTTCTTGATTTTCCTGCAGAGTTTCACGTCGCTTGTTTTGTGGAATTTCCCCCGCACGCAAAAGCAAATCTTCAAGACTGCCATAAATTTCCAAAAGCTCAGAGGCGGTCTTCGGCCCGATCCCTGGAACTCCAGGAATATTATCGCTGCTATCACCAACCAGAGCTAAAAAATCTCCCATTTTTTCTGGCAAAACCCCAAATTTTTCTTTCACCTCCACAGCACCGACAAAATAAGATTTCATCGGATCGAATAATCTAACATTTTCTGAAACCAGCTGCGTTAGATCTTTATCAGAAGAAACAATCACAACTTTCAAACCAGCATCAACCGCAAGCCGCGCATAGGTCGCAATCACATCATCAGCTTCTGTATTAGCAACCAATAAAGATGGCAAAGATAAAGCTGCAACCACATCTTTAAGCAGTGGAAATTGCGGCAATAAATCTTCAGGCGCAGGCGGACGATTCGCCTTATAAGCTGGATAAAGCTCATGACGAAAATTTTTATCGCCACTATCTAAAACAACGCCAATATAGCGCGCTGTATGCTGAGAAAGCAGCCGCAGCAACATGCTCATAAATCCATAAACTGCGCCTACTGGCGTTCCATCAGCCCTTGTAAGTGGTGGCAGAGAATGATAAGCGCGAAAAACGAAACCATATCCATCTACCAGCAAAAGAGTTTCCTCTGCAGCAAAAGGTGAAATAATTGGCGCAGTTTTTGCCGCAAAAGCCGATGATTTATTTTTCACTATAAAATTCTCCTATAAGCCACGAATCGTTCCGTCTGGTAAATGAATATGCGGTCCAGAATTAGGATGAGAATGCATAATTTGTGTACCATTTGGCATGATATGAATATGTAAATTTGGATCGCGGCTTTGCAGCGCTCCAGAAGAAGCAGGCGCTTGATTTTGCAAAGGTGAATTAGAAACAGGTTGGCGCAACAATTGCGGTGGCTCATTAGAAGAGCTAGCTTTCTGATCTTTTTCTGCTTCAGAATTTTCCATGCATTTTTTGCTGTCATACATTTTCTGCAATCTCTCTTGTCGATTGCGTGCAGCCTCCTGCGCCTCGGTATAATTACTGAAAGAACCATACCAGCAAAACGGTGCTAATGCCTGATCCCAGCCGATTCCACGCTTGTTTTTTGCATCACGCTCGATGAATTCTGCCTGCAAAATCTCATCTTTTATCTGCGAGCAAGACATATCTCTATCGCTATCTCGATAGACTGAAAGCTTCATCGGCGGCTTACAATTACACCCAATCAAAAATAAAAACGGTAGAAATCCAAGAAAAAACAGCCGCGAATATCTCATAATAAATAACCTCTTTTGGGTTTTACACTTTCTTAAACTTTAGCGCCTATATTCCGCTAACGGAAACTCTAAAGACAAGCAGCATAGGGGAAAAATAATGCTTGAGACAACAGGGGAAACCCTCTCTGCCAGTGAAAAAGCCGAAATTAGCAATCTGACTAAAGGCGACGCGCTCGAGCGCATTCGTATTCTCACCATAGATGATGATCCGCAAATCACACGCTTAGTTAAAGCAGTTTTATCTGTATTTGGTTTTGGTAAAATTCATGCGGAATACAGCGCAGAAGCTGCTCTTGAAATATTAAACACCCAAACTTTTCACTTCATCATCTGCGACTGGCAAATGAAAGGCATGAGCGGAGTCGATTTTGTCAGACGCCTGCGCCATGATGTTCGGTCATCTAATCGCTTTGTTCCAATCATCATGCTCACTGGAAAAGCCGCACGCGAAAACGTAACCGAGGCCAGAGATGCAGGAATAACCGAATTCCTAGTCAAACCTTTTACTGTCAAAGATTTGCGCAAAAAAATTATCGAAATCATTCAAAATCCACGTCCTTTTGTCGTTGCACCAAACTATATCGGACCAGATAGAAGGCGCAAAACCGTTATACTTCCAGACGGAATGTCAGATCGCCGCAAAAACAAACCCAAGTAAGTAAAAACTTTTTTCAATAAAACAAGGAGCAGGAAAATGAGCCATACATCACAATCAGTAACAGTAATTAAACCTGATTATTCACTGAAACAAGAAATCGGCAAAGATCTCGATCTCGAAAAAACTCTTTCGGTAGAAAAAGTTGAACAAGCAGTTGCTGTCGTTGCAGAAGAGACAAAAGAATATTTCGAAGAAGCGCTCGAGAAATTAAAGGAAATGAATTCGCTGTTTAGAAGGCTCTTATCCGCTCCAGAAGACAATGAAGCAGCCATTGAGAAAATTCGTTTTCTAGCACTCGACATCAAAGGAAAAGCTGGAATGTTTGATTACGGCCTAGCCACAGAAATCTCTGATTCACTACATAAATTTCTCGCAAAAAAACCAATTTTCAGCGAAGAAATGCGCATAATAATTCGCGCACATCTTGACGCCATTCATGCAGTTTTTAGCCAGAATATAAAAGGTGAAAGCCATACAATGGCACAAGCTTTGATCAAAGAATTTAAAGCAATTTCATCAAACTAGAGCAATTTTATTCCACATTTCCTCATCCCAAACAGTAACGCCCAAAGCCTCTGCCTTTTTTCTCTTTGAACCTGCATCTTCGCCCGCAACAACAATATCGGTTTGGGCTGAAACGCTAGCCAGAACTTTTGCTCCCAGCGCCTCTGCCCGCGCTTTTGCCTCTGCTCTGCTCATCCGGGCAAGCGATCCTGTAAAAACTAAATTTTTACCAGAAATTGGCGAATCTGTTTTTTGCGCAACAAACTCATCCACTCTTACATGCAGGAAAATTTCACGCACAATTTTTGCCTGCTGCGAATCCACAAAAAATTCTTTTAAAGCTTCGATAACCGACAAACCAATTCCATCCTGACTTTGCAATTCCGCACTGATTTTCTCATCACCTGATGCCAATAAATCCATTGCAGAGAGCCAATTTTCTGCTGTTTGAAAATGTCTAGCCAATTGCTTTGACATTCCCTCACCCACATGTCTGATACCAAGCGCCACAATAAAACGATCAAGTGTAACCTTGCGCTTTTTCTCAATTGCTTGAAATAATTTTGCTGCTGATTTTTCACCAAAGCCTTCTTTGGCACGCAATGGCTTTAGGCTATCTCGGTCGCACTCCTGCAAGGTAAATATATCAACAGGAGAACGAATTCTTCCATCCTCCCAAAATGCCTCGATTTGCTTGTCTCCCAACCCTTCAATGTCAAAAGCTCCCTTGGAAACAAAATGTTTCAATCGCTCCTTTGCTTGAGCCGAACAATAAAAACCAGCGC
>JBIKYU010000006.1:0-39809 GCA_044355085.1 Rickettsiales bacterium
AAAATCGATTTCATCTTTGCGCAGCCGCTCAAAGGCTTCATCCTTTGCTAAATTATGAATCCATAGATCAATAGCAGCATTTTTTTCACGATATTTTTTGATAAAATTCGGAAAAATATAAAGAACACAAATGTGATTTCCCGCCACACGCAATTTAGGCTTGGCTTTTATATCTTTTAAAAAATCTTCGTAGAAACCATCAAAGCCCTGCACATATTCAATCGCCTTAGCGTAGAATAATTTCCCCTCCGCATTTAGCTCCAAACCTCGGCGCGAGCGCCGCTCGAATAATTTTATTCCCAATTCTTCTTCCAGCGATGAAACCAAAACCGAAACACTTGCTGCTGTTAAATTAAGCTCAAGCGCAGCTTTAGTAACACTTCCAACCCGCGCAACCGCACAGAATCCGCGCATTTGCTGCAAACGATTTTTTTTATAATAGAAATTATTCCGAAGCATAGTCAGCATTTATATTAGTTTTTGCCTAATATAAATTAGGTAAAATTAACTAGCAATTACTTTGATTATTTACTAGTTATTGCTTCAACCAACAGTAACCAAGCTACCCAAACGGAGATTAAAAAAATGGCCCTGCTCTCTCAGGAAGATCAACTTCTTCTCATCAATAAAATGACCGACGAATATCAAACCATCTTAAACAGCGACATTCATTTTCAACAATGTTTTAAAGCTGGTTGTGCCTTATTGGCAGAAATACAACAGCTCGCCAAACCGCGCTATTTTGATGAATGTCATTTTGTCTCATTGAAGAAAATCGGCAATCACCTAGAAGAAATTCTCTCTAGCTTTGATTTTAAATACGCCTCTTAAGTTGATACTTTATAACAATTCCGCATATCTTTTCTCGCGATAGAAGAAAAGTGCGATTAATGTTACTACAGCACCGCCTATAACATACCAAGAGCTAACCACCAGGTCCCCCAAACTCGTGGCGAGCCAGGTCATAATAATCGGTGCTGTAGCGCCAAATATAGCGATGCATAGATTATAAGAAATTGCCAACCCCGTGAATCTAACCCGCGTTGGAAACATCTCAACCATAGCAGCAGCCGCTGCACCCAAATAAATTCCAACCCACACCGCAAAAAACATTTGCGCAATCACGGCTTTTTGCCAATCTGGTTGTTCCAACAAATAAAATGCTGGATATGAAAAAAATATAAAACCAAAAACTCCGCATAATAAAACAGGTTTTCGCCCAATTTTATCTGAAACAAATGCCGAAATCGGAATAAAAAACACCAAAACCAACAAGGCCAATGCGTTGCTAATTAGCGCTTCTTCAATTTTATAATGCAAAACTCCGCTCATATAATTCAGCATAAAAACTGTCAGCGTATAAAAAGGAATCGTGACACTCACCACTATTCCCATGCTCACAAAAAGCTCGCGCTTATGTAACTTTATAACATCATGCAGTGGCGTTTTAGAAATACCGCCAGAGTCGCGCGCGGCTTTGTATAAAGCGCTTTCATCAAGCTTTGTACGAATATAAACACCAACTGCGCAGGTAAAAATTCCGAATAAAAATGGCAAGCGCCAACCCCAAGCCTTAAGCTCCGCATCATCCAATCCATACACGCAAATACTTGCAACCAAAAGCCCAAGTAAAATTCCTAAAACCATACTAAGGAAACTCGTACAAGCAGCCAATCCTCTATGTTGTTGGCTGGCATGCTCTGTGACATAAGTCATGGAACCACTCATTTCACCACCGAGCGAAAACCCCTGCAGCAAGCGAATTAATGTCAAACAAATTGGCGCCCACACTCCAATGCTCGCATATGTAGGCAATAAGCCAATCATAGCCGTTGGAATTGCCATCAAGAAAATTGAAAGTGTTAGCGAAAATCTTCGCCCGTAGCGATCACCAATCACGCCGAAAAAAACCGCCCCCAAAGGCCGCATAATAAAACCTGCAGCAAAGACTCCGAGCGTCGCCAATAGGGAAACCGTTTTATCAACCGCAGGAAAAAACAACAGCCCGATTATCGCCGCAAACTGGCCGTACAAAGCGTAATCATACCACTCCATACCATTGCCAATCATACCAGCAATCACCGCACGGCGCGTATTTTTTGAAGCCGCCTGCATTTCATTAGCCTTTTAATTTTAACAACAAAAAATAATTCCTGCTGATAACGCTGCAACAAAAAAAATGCAAGATATACCAATCAATATTTATCTTCGCGGCGGCGAACCTTGATTAAGCACGCTCTCGGAAATGTTTGCTTGCATATAAATTTGGCAAAGAAGATTTTTTCCTGATTTCGGATAATTTTCTCCCAATCTAATTGCAAGCGAGAGCCGCCATTTATCTATTCTCACTTTAAAATTCACACTCCAAGAAAATAAAAAACACACATATGAAAATCTTATAACTGCCTGATAATTAGGCAGACGAAATTTTCCAAATCGCAAGAATTCTCTAGATAATTCACCGCAGAACATGATAATTCCAGCTCTTCTTAAAAAAACGCGCAGAAACTAAATTACAATATTCCAAAACAACCGAGAAAAAACATGACACAACTTGCAGCTTTTCATCTTGCAATTCCTGTTTCTGACCTTGAGCAAACCAAGGATTTCTATATCGAAACGCTTGGCTGCAGCACTGGTCGCACTTCTGAAAAATGGGTGGATTTAAATTTTTTTGGCCATCAATTAGTTTTGCATTTGGTCGAAAAAGAAACTCCCGCAACCAAAAACAATGCTGGGCATAATCCAGTTGATGGACATGAAGTTCCTGTACCGCATTTCGGCGTTGTGCTTGAATGGAACGATTGGCACGCATTTGCCGAAAAATTGCGCAGCAAAAAAATTTCTTTCACAATCGAACCCTATATTCGTTTTGCAGGACAGATTGGCGAACAAGCAACTATGTTTTTCTACGACCCATCAGGAAATGCGCTTGAATTCAAGGCTTTCAAAGACATTACCCAGCTTTTTGCAGCTCGATAAAATTATAATTGATGTCAATTTATGCTCATAAAACGGAATGCCAACGAACGCGGCCTCAGCAAAACCGAATGGCTAACTTCATTTCATAGTTTTTCTTTCGGAGATTATTTTGATGAAAATCATCTCGGTTTTTCTGATCTATTAGTAATCAATGATGACATCATAAAACCGCGCTCTGGCTTTAACACTCACGCCCATCGCGATATGGAAATTTTCACCTATGTGCTTGAAGGAACACTCACGCACAAAGATTCCATCAACACAAACAGCGCCACCATTGAAAAAGGTGAGATCCAGCTAATGAGCGCTGGCAGCGGCATTCGCCACAGCGAATATAATCACGATTTAACCAAAGCTGTGCATCTTTTGCAAATTTGGCTGCGCCCAAATCAAAATAATCTTCAACCTGGTTATCAACAAATTGCTTTATCAAACTCTGCACTAGAAAATAATTTTCAGCTGATAATTTCACCAACGGGCGAGAAAAATTCGCTACTCATTCATCAAGATGCTTTCATATATGCGGGAATTTTTAATCAAACTCCGCACACCCACAAGCTAGAAAAATCACGCTTTTACTACATACATTTAGCGCGCGGAAAATTAGATTTAAACGACATGAATTTATCCGAAGGAGACGGAGTAATGATCACAGAAGAAGATTCTCTAACCATTACAAACAGCCACTCCGCCGAGATACTGCTATTTGATTTGCGGCAAATATAGATTGGATGCGAGTTATTAAACTAAACGCTGTTTTATTTCGCCCCCGCAATTTGGAAAACATCTAAGCCAAAACCAACGCCGAAACTTGGCATCCATAGTTTGGTTCTTGACGGTGGCAACTGCGGCGATAGCTGAAAAATAAATCTTCCTCCGCGTAAGTATCACGAGCAATTACATCGATTTGCCCAACATCCAATCGCAGCAAACGCTTGTAAATAGCGGCTGAGAGATCAAGCTGAAAATATCCAGCACGCTCTGATGCAACAAAATTTTTGCTATATTCTGCATCAATATCTAAAAATTTTTCTCGCACTTCTGCACCAACTTCATAAGAAATTTGCTGAATGCACGGACCGATTGCAGCGGTGATATTCTCGCGTTTTGCGCCGAGTTTTTCCATCGCAGCAATAGTATTTTGCAAAATCCCAGCCAGCAAACCCTTCCAGCCAGAATGCGCAGCAGCAATAACACCAGCAGTCTCATCACAAAATAAAACTGGCCCGCAATCGGCAGTTAGAACACCAATCGGACAATCAGAAAGCTTGGTTACCAACGCATCTGCTTCAGGCCGCAAACCATTTTGCAGCGCAGAAATGTTTTTCTCATCCACAACAAAAATATTGGCGCTGTGAATTTGATGAACCAACAATAATTTTTCTGCTGAATTTTTCTGAGTTAAAAACTGCGCAACAAGCTCACGATTTTTCTGCACCGAAGCGATGTCATCGCTTTGTCCAGAGCCACAATTAAGCGCTGCATACACTCCTAAGCTCACGCCTCCTCTGCGCGAAAAAAAACCATGGCGAATCGTTTTTATTTTTCGCAAATCATCAGAAAATATCGGCGCTAAATTAGACATAATATTTCCCTAAAATTATTTTGTCAGCAACTCTGACAGGGCTGAAAACATAGTTTTTCCAAGCTTTTCAACATCACGAATTGTAATTGCGCGCGCATAATATCTACCAACATCATGACCAATTCCAATCGCAAGCAACTCTACATCAGTTTGATTTTCTATCGCAGAAATTACCGCGCGCAAATGCCGCTCTAAATAAGCCGCAGAATTTGCAGAAATTGTGCTGTCATCAACAGGCGCACCATCAGAAATCACCAGCAGAATTTTTCTTTTCTCAGGCCGCAAAATTAATCTGCCATACGCCCATTCCAACGCCTCGCCATCGAGATTTTCCTTGAGCAAACCATCTTTTAGCATCAATCCTAAAGCGTGACGTGCGCGCCGCCAGGGCATTTCCGCTGGTTTATAAATTATGTGACGCAAATCATTCAAGCGCCCAGGATTGGCTTTTGCGCCCATTTTTGTCCATAAAGCGCGCGATTTTCCGCCCTTCCAATCGACACTTGTAAAGCCAAGAATTTCAACACTGATCTGACAACGCTCCAAAGTTTTCGCAAGCAAATCAGCGCACATCGCTGCAACTGTAATTGGTCGCCCGCGCATCGAGCCCGAATTATCAAGCAGCAATGTCACCGTTGTATCTTGCAGAATTTGCTCTTTCTCTTGCCTAAAATAATAAAGAAAAGTTGGATCAATAATTTTTTGCGCAAGCAAGCGTGAATCAATCTGTCCTTCTTCCATATTTGATTGCCAAAAACGCACGCGGCGCGCCATTAATTTCCGCAAGAAATGATGAGCATCGCGCCTGGTTGCCTCACGCACATTTTCTAATCTTTTATCCAGCTGCGCGCGCAAACGTATTAATTCATCACGACTTGCCAAAGCAAATGCTGAAATTTTCTCATCAAATTGGCGTGTAAATATTTTATAAGTTTCGCCTTCACCATGCAGCATCGAACCTAAATCCAAAGAAGCTGCTTTTGCATTCATCACATCATCTTGCGCACCAAAAGCTGCCGATAATTCTTGATCATCGAGCGCATGTTTTTCAGCTTTATTTTGCTCTTCACTTCCAGCTTCTGGCACTACATTAGCAGCGCTATTATCGGAAGCGGGAGAATCATCAACCATTTCTTGCTGATTTCCCTGAGCAAAATTTTCTGCAGATTTTTTTTCTCCTTCAAGCTCTGAAAGCGGAATCTTCTGCCATATTTCCAATATTTTTTGCAAAAATAATTCTTGCTCATTAGCGTATAAAAAAACCTCGCGCAAATCATCGAGCGGTAAAAAACGCGCCAAGAATTTTTGCCAATATTGAATTTCCGCCTCGAGATTTTTAGGAACCAAGCGCTCTAAACCAACCGCACGCAACAAAAAAGCAACCGACCAAAACAACACCTGCTCTTTGCTTTGCCGAGAATCTTCCTGATAAACATCAAGCAATTTTTCTGCCCACCATTCATCCAAATGCTCACGCACGCCCTGTAAATACGGCGTGATAAATTCAACCCGCACATACTCAGCAAGCATCAAAGGCAGAGCATATTTATCTGCACGAGCTATAAAATTTTCGCTGATTTTTTGATCACTAAATGCTGCTAAAAGCGCCGATAAATCCGCCAACCCAACGGCGCAAGAACCGCTATTTTGCTGAATCTCCAGCCTTTGTTTATTCTGATTCTGCAAATTAACTTGCGCAACCAAATGCACACTCGCATGCGGAGCTTGCGCCAAAGCACGCGTAACAGGAATCAACAGCGAAAAATCAGAATTTTTATTCTGCATCAAATAGCCAATATATATTATTTCATCATTGCCTTACGGCAAGTAACGCTTTGCTTCGTAGCAAAAATCACTGCATTGCGTGAATGGCTATACACCAAAACAACGCTCAAAATATTCAAGCACCAAAGGCTGTTCCGCTTCATCGCATTTATTGAGAAAACTCAGGATGAAAGATTTCCTCACCTCACCGAATAACTGATAATTCTCAGCCCAATGAATTACTGTACGCGGCGACATAACTGTGGCTAAATCACCCGCAATGAAGCCTTGTCTAGTTAGAGCAGCAACCGCAATCATTTGCTGCAAAAGCAATTCTTGCGCAGCCAGCGCAGGAACTTTTTGTTTTATAATTGCCAACTCCTCTTCCATGCTCAGATAATTCAAAACCGCCACTATCGACCAACGATCCAGCTGCCCTTGATTTAGCACATGTGTGCCGTGATACAAACCGCTGCTATCGCCAAGCCCGACTGTATTTGCCGTTGCAAATAAACGAAAATATTTATGCGGAACTAAAACTTTATTTTGATCAAGCAATGTGAATTTTCCATCCGCCTCTAAAAGCCGCTGCAGCACGAATAAAACCTCAGGCCGCGCCGCGTCATATTCATCCAAAACCAGCGCAATCGGATGCGCCAGCGCAAAAGGCAGAATTCCTGGCATAAATTTTGTGACTTGTTTTCCTTCCTCCAAAATAATTGCATCGCGACCGATTAAATCCATGCGGCTAATAAAACCATCAAGATTCACACGCAGGCAAGGCCAGTTCAAACGCGCCGCTACTTGTTCAATATGCGAAGATTTTCCCGTACCGTGAAACCCTTGCAACATCACGCGTTTACCGTGAATAAATCCCGCCAAAATTGCTCGCGTCGTTTCCGCATGAAAACAATATCCAGCATCGATCTCTGGAACATATTCGCTTTTTTCTACAAAAACTGGCACTTGCCAATCGCAATCTATACCGAAAACATCACGCGCATTTTGCCAAGAAATTTGCGGAAGATTTTCCGCCGAAGAAGTTTTTTCTATCTCGATTTTTTTCTGCTTAAGCACTTTTAACTCTCCTTCTGTTTATAAATCTGCAACCGCAATCATCACCTGATGATAGGCTGCGTTTATTTCTTTCATTTTTTCTTCGCCGCGCCCGCCATGTCGATCTGGATGATGCTCTTTTACCAAAGTTTTATAACGTCTCCGCACTTCTTCTTTGGTAACTGGCCAGGCCAAACCCAGATATTGCAAAGCTTCCCGCGTTTGCAGCGCCAGTGGCTCGATTATTTCCGCATGATTTTGCTGCGCTTGTTTTTGCTTATCATCATCGGAAAAACCAAAAAACATTTTCCAGCGCAAATTAGCAGCAAGAGCAGGATTTTTTACACCCATTGCCTGCGTTGGTCGATGTCCAAATAATGCCTCGCGCTGAAATTCCTCTATTTCTGCGGCACTCATCGTAGAAAAATAATTCCATTGTCGATTGTAGGCACGCACATGTTCAAGGCAAAAATAAATATATTCCCGCAAATTTTGCCGCGAGCGCGGCGCACGATAAATACCCTCGGCATTGCAGCCATGCCAAGCGCAATTTGCAAAAGAAGAATCAGAAGAATTTTTTATCACATTACCTTTTCTAGGTTTTTTTAGCGAAAATTATGCATACGCAGAAAAAATAATTTTCCAACCTGCTTCTTGCTTAAATTCCGAACCGCAAAAATTGTCGGCTTTCTTTAAAATTACTTCATTTATATTTTTGTCTTTCAGTTTGTCGGTGTGCTGGGACAAAACCTCAGCACATCTTTTCTAATGAAAGGCAAAATTTATTGAACGGTCTAATGAATTTATAAATCATGCGCATAAAAATACTGGACTGCACGCCTCAAACATCAAGCACCAAATGACCCAGCGGACCGTGGCCTTTTCCCAATTGCGGCGCATTGGCAATTGCCGCCGAAACATATTTAAGCGCACGCTCTATCGCCAGCTCAAGCTCATCACCGCGCGCTAAAAAAGCTGCAATCGCCGAGGCACAAGCGCAACCTGTTCCATGCGTATTTTTTGAAAAAATTCTTGGCACCGAGAACCATTTCTCCGCCGCATTTTTCCTCAATAATAAATTATCAATTACATCCGCATCAGAATGTCCGCCTTTTAAAAAAACCGCCTCTGGACCAAACGTCAGAATTTTTTCTGCTGCCATTTTCATCGTCGCACGACCGGTGATTTTTATTTTGCTTAAAAATTCCGCCTCAGGAATATTGGGCGTCACCACATAAGCGCGCGGAAATAGCAACTCGCGCAAATCCTTACAAGCTCTGGGCTTCAGCAGCATAGAGCCTGATGTTGAAATCATCACCGGATCAAGAACTAATTTTATCTGTGGAAATTCTTGCAATTTTTTTGCAACAACACGAATAATCCCAGCCGACCATAACATGCCAGTTTTTACAATATCAGCACCGATATCTTCAAGAATTGCCTGCATTTGCGCCTCAACAAAAGCAGCAGGCGGCGCATGAACTGTGCTAACAGAAAGAGTATTTTGCGCCGTCAATGCTGTAATTGCTGTTGTTGCGTAAGCACCACAAGCAAGAATAGTTTTTATATCGCCCTGAATACCAGCCCCTGCGCCAGAATCCGAGCCTGCAACTACCAAAACGCGCGCCGATGAAATCATAAGAAATTAAACACAAGACTGAATTACCGAAACCAATTTTTTCATCGTCGAAGAAACAAGCGCGGCCTTATCTGCCTCAATCATCACTCGTACTAATGGTTCGGTTCCAGATGAACGCACCAACAAACGCCCGCGCTTAGCCAAGGCCGATTCTGCATCCGCAATTGCTTGCTGAATTTTTTCATGCGCTAGCGGATTACTGCTGCTATAGGGAATATTTTCAAGACGCTGCGGAAATGGCGCAAATAAATTACAAACTTCGCTCGCTGGCGCTTTCGCAGCAACTAAAACCGCGAGCACTTGCAACGCCGCAACCAAGCCATCACCCGTTGTTGAGTAATCTTGCAGAATAATATGGCCGCTTTGCTCGCCGCCAATATTGCAGCCCTTTTGTCGCATCATCTCCGCCACATAACGATCACCAACATCAGCGCGCAGCATTTTCAACTTTTGCTCGGCCAGATATTTCTCCAAACCCATATTCGACATATGGGTCGTAATTATCGCATCGCCTTGTAATGCACCGATTTTTTTCTGATGCTTGGCAATTAGCGCGATTATTTGGTCGCCATCAATGATTTTCCCTTTCTCATCACAAACAACTAAGCGATCCGCATCGCCATCAAGCGCAATACCAATATGTGCCTGATGTTCAACCACCGCAGCTGCCAATGATTTTGGCGCCACCGCACCGCATTCCTGATTAATGTTAAAACCATTAGGAGAAACTCCCATAGGAATAACTTCCGCACCTAATTCCCAAAAAATACTCGGCCCCAAATGATAAGCCGCACCATTGGCGCAATCGACAACGATGCGCAAGCCCGTCAAAGTTTTACCTTTCGGGAAAGTATTTTTCACATATTCCATGTACCTACCGCGCGCATCGTCCAAACGCCTTGCTCTGCCTAGAGATTCTGGCTTTGCCAACATGCCAACAACATCATTTTTTACCTGCGCCTCTATTTTTGCTTCCATTTTATCGGAAAGCTTGAAGCCCTGATGATCAAATAATTTTATGCCGTTATCTTGATACGGATTGTGAGATGCAGAAATCATCACCCCAACATCAGCGCGCAAAGAGCGCGTAAGCATTGCCACTGCAGGCGTTGGCATCGGCCCAACCAAAACTACATCCATTCCCGCTGAAACAAAACCAGCCGTAAGTGCAGGCTCGATCATATATCCAGAAAGCCTAGTATCCTTACCAATCACCACTAAATGTCGATGCTCACCACGAATGAATAATGAACCAACTGCAGTGCCAACTTTTAGCGCAATCTCAGCCGTCATCGGCGCCGTATTTGCAACGCCTCTAATACCGTCTGTGCCAAATAATTTGCCTTGCTTCATGTTGAATCCCCCAGTTTCAGCCAGCCATAAAGCTGTGCAGCGATTGCACAACATAAATTTCTAACTGTTATTCTATAACAAATTATTTTTCATCAGTTGGTAATGATGAACGGCGAACTTGAATATTTTCCTCTGCTCCACCACGACCAAGCGGCTGACCTGCAAGCACTGATTTGATTTCATCACCTGATAAAGTTTCATATTCAAGCAATGCTTGTGCGAGTTTTTCTAAATCATCGCTATGCTCAGAAAGAATTTGTTTCGCACGATCATAACCACCAACCACTAATTTTTTGACCTCTTCATCAATCAGCTCAGCCGTCGCATCCGAAGTATTACGCTGCTGACCCAGAGAATGGCCGAGGAAAACTTCCTGCTGCTCGGCGCCATGATAAAGCGGCCCGATTTTATCGCTCATGCCCCATTCAGTTACCATGCGCCGCGCCATTTGCGTTGCTTGTTTAATGTCTGAAGAAGCACCAGATGTAACCTTCGTACGACCGAAAATTAGCTCCTCCGCCACGCGTCCACCCATCGCTACCGCCAAATCATCAAGCAAACGCTCAAGCGTGTATGAAAGAGTATCGCGCTCTGGCAAACGCATTACCAAACCTAATGCGCGACCACGCGGAATAATCGTTGCTTTATGAATTGGATCAGAAGCAGGACTATAAATCGCCACAATCGCGTGACCGCTTTCATGATAAGCAGTCAAGCGCCGCTCATTCTCATCCATCACCATACTCCTGCGCTCAGCACCCATCATTACTTTATCTTTTGCTTCCTCAAGCTCTTTGATGGAAACCACTTTGCGGTTACGCCGCGCCGCCAACAGCGCTGCTTCATTGACTAAATTTGCTAAGTCCGCACCAGAAAAACCAGGCGTACCGCGCGCAATTATTTTTGTGTCAACATCAGGTGACTGCGGAACACGCTTCAAATGCACCGCTAAAATTTGCTCGCGCCCTTTTATGTCAGGCAACGGTACGATAATTTGTCGATCAAACCGACCAGGCCGCAAAAGAGCAGGATCCAACACATCTGGGCGATTCGTCGCCGCAATTATTATCACACCTTGATTTTCTTCAAACCCGTCCATTTCAACAAGCAACTGATTAAGCGTTTGCTCGCGCTCGTCATTACCACCACCCATTCCAGCACCACGATGTCTACCAACCGCATCAATTTCATCAATAAAAACTAAGCAAGGTGAAGTGCGCTTTGCCTGCTCGAATAAATCACGCACACGACTTGCACCAACACCAACAAACATTTCCACGAAATCAGAACCAGAAATACTATAAAACGGCACGCCTGCCTCGCCCGCAACCGCGCGCGCCAAAAGCGTTTTACCCGTTCCAGGCGAACCAATTAGCAAACAACCGCGCGGAATTTTTCCACCCAATGCTTGAAATTTTCCTGGATCCTTCAGGAATGAAACTATCTCTTCCAAATCTGCTTTTGATTCTTCTATCCCTGCGACATCAGCAAAAGTAATTTTGGTAGATTTTTCATTATAAACACGCGTTCTAGCGCGCCCAAAACCCATGCCTTTGCTGCCGCCACCTTGCATTTGTCGCATGAAGAAAATCCACACGCCAATTAGCAATAAAACGGGAAACCAAGAAATTAAAATTCCAATCCACGAACCAGAAGCCGATTCAATCGGCGCCGCTTCAACGCGAACATTTTGACGCAATAACGCATCGACCAAACCAGGATAATCTGGCGCAAATAACATTATTTTTTCACCAGCTGAATATTCTGCCTCAACCAGTGGACCACGAATCATCGCCTGCTTTACCTGACCAGACTCAACCGCTTGCATAAATTCAGAAAAGGCAACTTCTCTAACCGCGCCTTTTTTGAAACCTCCCTGCAAAACATCAAAAATAATTGCAAGAGAAACTAATCCCAACACCCAAAATAACACACTTTTTTTTGCGTTCATTTTCTATCCATTTATTCAACAAGTAAAAACACATCCACGCCACAATTTAGGCTTTTTATCTCACGAAAATTATCTTCGCATAATTTCAGAAACAAATATCCCAGAAAAAGATGAATTGGTATAGCCAATGTGAGGTGCGCTCTCAACAATTTCAAGATGCATCAAAACTGGTACGCCTAAGAAGGCGCGCTTAGGAATTTTTTTTAGCAATTTCTGTAAGTTTTTATCATGCTGAGAAATTTCATTCAGCAGGGCATAAGTTAAACCAGTAACGCGCCATTCATCACCGTATTTTTGCTTATCAAGAGCCGATAATTTGCAGATAAATCTTTGATCCCAAATCACAGATTCATCAGGCAGAATCTGCAATGCGCGCTCTATACGCTCAAGCTCGCGCGAACACCAAACACCAATTTTTCCCTGAAATTTTCCGACATACCACAAAAGCCCAGCCATACTGTAAGCAGCGTTTGAATTTTCCTGCAGGCACTGCTTTATTTCCGCAAGCAACGCCGATAACGACTGCGCGCGCAGCTCGCCAGAATTTGGAATCAGCCGATTGATAATTTCGATCAAAAAATTATGCTGCAATATTTCTGCTGATTGCGTGAAAAATTCTTCTGCGATAAAGCAAAATCCACCCTCATTCCAACACACGTATTTTTTAAAAATCTCTTCGTTATTTTGCGAAAAAAAATCCTGCAATTTCTGAAAATAAAATGCTGATTGCGCCAGTCTTATATTCATCAAATCCTTATCAGGAGCAGCTTCCAGCCATTTTCTAATCGCCACACGTTGAAAAGAAATATTTTGATTAGAAGGATCTTCAAACCAATCTTCATTTTTTGCTTGCAACCATTGGCGCAAATCTCTGCGCGAAATCGCTAATAATGGCCGCACTAGACGTATATTTTCTTGCACCCTAATTTCATGCATCGCCGATAATCCCTTAACACCACTACGACGCAACAGGCGCATTACAACGGTTTCAGCCTGATCATCTTGCGTATGTCCAAGCAGCAATGCTGCGAAATTATTTTCTTTGCACCAATTAAGCATCAACGAGTAACGCAAATTCCTAGCATGCGCTTGCAAATTATTATCCAAACGCTGCTGTTTTTCATCACGCAAAATATGCAGATCAACACCGCGCGCGCAAAATTTTTGCTGTAAATTTTCTGCTTCTTTTTTCGACTCAGACCGCAAACCATGATCAACAGTGAGCAGAGCAACAGCAACACTATGAATTTCGCCCCACTCAAGCGCAAGCAATGCTAAAGCAGTGCTGTCACTTCCGCCAGAAATTGCCACTGCAATTGCTGCAGTTTTTTCCTGCTGTAGAAGTAATTTATCTAATTGAGCAAAAATTTTCTCACGCAAATTCAATTCTATGCGCCGCATTTCCAGCGCTTCACTTCGCTTTGCGCGCGCTGATTCGTGATTATGGAACTATCAGGAAATTCCTGTATCAATTTTCTAAAAGTCGTGCAGGCTTCTTTAGTTTTTTTAAGCTCTGCCAAAGACATGCCCAACTTCAACAAATTATCCGCCGCTTTCGTGCCTTTCGGCGCATGCTGATAGCCACGCATAAATTGCACCGCAGCTTTATCGTAAGTTTTTTGCAGATAGAAAGTTTCACCCAACCAATAATAGGCGTTATCAGCGTAAGATCCCTTTGGATATTTTGTTAAAAATGCCTGTAATGATTTCGCCGATTCATCGTATTTTCCCTGACGCAACAAATCAAAAGCCTGATCGTAGGCGGTTTTTTCATCCGCAGATACAGTCCCAAATTTATTTTCTAACGCTGGCTTTTGCTCTGCTAAAATATCAGCAGCAATTTGCGTAGTAGCCTCGGCTGGCAAAGCGCCCTCCGCTGGGAATGCTGGCGGAATAACCGCAGCAGGAGCAGCAGCAGGAGTTTGCGCAATTCCCACAGGAGCAGCAGGAGTTTTCTCAGCATAATTTGTCACCATGCCACCGCCGCTATAACGCGTCTCCAAAGTATTAATTCTACGATCAACATCGCCGATAATTGTGTCTAAGCGCTCAGCGAATTTACGCAAACTGTAATCCATCTCCTCGACCTTGCCATTCATTGCGCGCATACGCTCTTCAATTTCCCCCATGCGCGCATCAAGCGCACCAGAATTTTCATCTGTAGAAGGAGTTTTTCCACCACGCGATTTTCCTGAGCCGCGATAAACTTGCTTTTCCAATGTGGTTAAAGAGCGCTCCAAACGTTCGATTTTTTCTTGCTGAGTTTCAGCAAAAACCGCCGCAGAAAATAAAGAAAGAATCAATGTTGTAAAAATTACAACACGCAAATTACATTTCCTGACCAAATCATAGCCAGGCTGTAAGCGAGCAAAACCAATCTTTCCAACATGCATAAGCCGCACTCCAAATAAAAAAAAGCCCGAGGAACATAACTTCCTCGGGCTAGAATCTCAAGAATATGAAGCGATACTACTTCAAATTCAAAACTGTCACGCCACGACGATTGTACATCCAAGATGACTCGTCATTGCTGTTTGCAACAGCTGGACGCTCTTTACCAAAGCTAACTGTAGCAACGCGCTCAGCAGAAACTCCGGCTTTACGCAGATAGCTTTTTACAGCAGCTGCGCGACGCTCGCCCAAACCAAGGTTGTATTCACGAGTACCGCGCTCATCGCAGTGACCTTCAACTGTCACAGCAACTTTAGCATTCGCATCGCGCTTCAACCAAGCAACTTGACGATCAAGAGTTTGTTGAGCTTCAGCATCTAGAACTGAGCTATCGAAAGCGAAATAAACGCGGTCACCAGAACGAGCACCATCGGTGTTTCCTGGAATTGGAGCGAAGGTCTCAAGACCTTTGCTTAAATCTTTAAAATTAGCTGGATTGTTAGGATCGCCCTTCTTGCCACCAAGCCCTTGGCAGGCTGTTACTAGAAACAATGCAGAAACGACTAATGCAACGCGTGAAACCATGGAAGTTCCCCTCTCAGATATGAAGAAAAAAATTATGTGGAAATCTAAATAAAATCAGCCAAAGCAGAGGCTTTAAGCCAAAACGGGGGGACATATACATTGTTTTCAAAATCACGTCAAACAGCATTATCAATGTTTTGCTATTTTTTTATTTGGCAGAGGTTTTTTAAAAAGGTTTTCTCCGCAGCGAAAGCGGATGTTTTCTTGCCCCCCGCCAAAAGTGAGGGACAAGAAAACAATAAAGAAGCTATGAGAGACAATCTCTACTGACCACTACGCAATGGCGACCACGCTGGGTCTGAAGCTTCCTGAGGCGTTGGCACTTCGCGCTCGTTATAACCAGTCACATCAATCGAATAGATTTTACTTACATTAGCGCGCGCCGAGCCGCCCTTGGTTTCACGCGTGTAAATTATAACTCTTCCATTCGGCGACCAGGTCGGACCTTCAACCAAGAATCCTTCGGTAATCAAACGCTCACCGCTACCATCTGGCTTCATTACGCCAATATAAAAACTGCCACCAAAAATTTTCGTGAACGCAATCCAGTCTCCGCGCGGCGACCAAACAGGCGTACCATATTTTCCTTTATTGAAACTAATGCGCTGAATGTCGCTTCCATCAGCATTCATCGCGTAAAGCTGCTGCGAACCTGCACGGTCAGAATTGAAAACCACGCGCTTACTATCGCGGCTATATGAGGGCGAAGTATCAATATATGGACCTGATGTAATGCGCTGTTTCTGACGCGATACAAGATCATAACTATAGATATTGCTATTTCCTTCATTCGCAATTGACATAATTACCGAGCGCCCATCTGGCGAAAAACGCGGCGCATAAGTCATGCCAGGAAAATCACCAACCACTTGTGAGCGGCCAGTTTCAAGCTGATAGAGATAAACTCTTGGCGTTTTACTAGCATAAGAAAAATAAAGCACCGACTGCGAATTCGGAGAAAAACGCGGTGTTAAAACCATATGGCTACCATCGGTTAGATAGCGATGATTCGCACCATCCTGATCCATAATCGCCAAGCGCTTTACGCGCTTCATGCGCGAACCAGTTTCTGATACATAAACCAACCGCGTATCAAAATACCCGCTATCACCTGTTAATCTGCTGTAAATTTCATCAGCAATCATATGCGCAACCCGGCGCCAACTACTATGCGCAGTCGTATATTCACGGCCTGTCATTTGTTGTTCGCTGAACACATCCCACAAACGAAACTCAACAAACATTTGGCCACCACCACCATCACGCACACCACCAGTAACAAGCGCTGATGCATCAAGCTGACGCCAGCTCGCAAACTGAGGCAAAATGCGGCTATCAACGATTGTCTCGATATAACCACGCGGATCTAATGGACGAAAAATTCCTGAACGCTCCAAATCGGCAATAATCACCTGCGCAATATTTGCTGATAATTCTCTCTCCACCTGAGTTTGCGCTGCAAATTCAGGCACCGCAACAGGCAGCGGCGCTGCATTTCCCTTATCGATGGTAATTTGTAAAACCGCATGTGCTGGCTTAGCTACAAAAAACGCTACAACCAACATCAGCAAAAATATTTTTGTGAATCTCATTTTTCTCTCCCTATTCATAGCATTTTGCTTGGATCGAAGATGATTTCCATCTCCTTCCATCCTTCTTTATCGTGATATTTATCTTTCGGTAAATTTTCAATCGGGCTGCTCTTATGCACCGCTAAAACTGCGCGGTCAACAGCCGCACGAAATTGCGAATCTACCGCCACACGCGCCTGATCAACCACCTCAACCTTATCAACCGTACCATCTTCGGCCAAGAAAACGCGCAAAACCACGATCATTTTATCGGCATCCAAGCCGCCACTTACAATATTCCAGTGCCGATAAATCTGCTGATAGATTGCCTGTTTTTCATCAACAGAAAGTGGAAGCTCGGGATTAAAAGGCAAATCCGAATGCTCCGCCACTGCCTTTTCTACATCATCGAAATTATCTTGTGCTTTCTGCGGCTCCTGCTCATCAGGAACTTGCATAGCTTCAACCGTTTTTAGAAGCGCACCAAATTCATCTGCCTGCTCGGGTTTTTTCTCGGGCTTTTTTGGCTCTTCAGTTTTGCTATTTTTTGGTTCAGGCTTTTTTTCTGGCTCTTTTTCTGCTTTCTTTATCGATTCTATTTTTTTCTTTTCCTCAGGCTTAGGCTTTTCTTTTTTCTCTGGCTTTGATTCCTGAGGCTTGGAAATTGGCTCTGGCTGAGCCATTGGCGGAAGAACTTTTGTTGAAATATCTTTTTTATTTTCCTGCTTCGGCGGAACAATATTTCTTTTCGCCACATTCAAATTTGTTAGCGAGGAAACAGGCACAGCCTCAACCACCACAGCCAGAGGAATCGGCGGCGGCGCGCGATGTATGGTCAGCGCACTAACACCCAACGCCAAAACCACAAAACCATGCAGCAATAAGGAATAAACGAGCGGCCGACGCATTTGCATGATTGGCTACTCTCCCGCAACCTCGGTTACCAAAGCAACTTTAGTATAGCCCGCACTGCTAAGCGTTCCGACGATCTCAACCACTTTGCCATAATCAACCGCACGATCACCGCGCACGAAAATACGCGTGTCTTTTTTCTCCTTCGTTAGCGCTTTCAAGCGCTCAAGCAGAGCTTTTTTATCAAGCGGCTGATCCATGAGAAATATTTTTGCATTTTTATCGATAGTAACCACCAAAGGCTCATCCTGACCTTCCATAGGCGCAGAGTCGGTTTCAGGCAAATCAACTTGCACACCCGCAACCAACATTGGCGTTGTCACCATGAAAATTATCAGCAACACCAGCATCACATCGACAAACGGCGTGACGTTAATATCAGCCATAGGCCGATAACCATCACCAGATTGCCTTCTTCCTCCACCTACACGACCTGCCATTTATCTCTCCTACCAGCGACGCTTTCCGCCTTGATCTTGACCGCGCATTAGCAACGCTTCCAACTCTCCTGCAAAATCATCCATTCGCGTTGCAAATTTGCGAATTTCATTTGCATACATATTGTAGAAAATTACCGCTGGAATAGCAGCCACCAAGCCAATTGCAGTAGCAAGTAGCGCCTCTGCAATACCAGGAGCAACCACAGCCAACGTCGCATTTTTCATAGCGCCGATTGATTGAAAGCTACTCATAATTCCCCAAACCGTTCCAAAAAGCCCCACAAAAGGTGCATTTGAACCAACCGTCGCTAAAAAAGCCAACCCGCGCTCAAGCTCATCTAAAGCCTTATTTCTCGTGCGATGGATAGCAGAAGCAGCGCGCTCCCGCGCAGTTGTTTGCAGCGGCATTTCTGATTTTGCTTTTGTGTCTTCGCTTCCCGCCCAAATTTCACCCATTGCAACGACAAACATCGCCGCTAATGGCGTATCAACACGCCGACGGCATGCCTCGTAAACCTGATCCAACATTGCGCCCGACCAGAACATTTTCTCGAACTTCGCCATTCGCTTCTTAAGTGCTCGAAAATGGCTCCAGCGCTCGAATATAATCGCCCAAGACCACAATGATGATGCAACTAACAGCAACAACACAAGCTTAACTACAAAGCCTGCTTGCGCAATCAAATGCGTAATTGAAAGACCCGCGCTTTGCGCCTGTAAGGCAACAGTTGTCACCGTTTCAACGGCCATATTTACCTCTCCAAAAACATCAAATCAAAATTTCCGCCAACCTACGGACGCGCGGTTCTTAACCGATCATCCACAAAACTGCAATCCACTCTGCATTTTTAAAGATATTTTTCCTAAAAACAAAAAATAGCTTGTCAATTCGATGTTTTTATACTAATGGAAGTATCGTTTTAAACCAAAGCAAACGGAAACTTTATGAAAAGCCACTCTCTCTTGCGCGTTATTACCCTAATCGCCATGGCAGTAATTTTCAGCGCCGCTTCAGCAAAACCAGCACAAGCAAGCCCTTCCCCGCGCGAGCAATATCGCATAGAACGACTGCTAAAATATATCGAATCTTCTGAAGCACAATTTATTCGCAATAACAATATTTACTTAGCTGAAAAAGCCGCATCACATATGCGTTGGAAGCTTTTAATGGCGGGAGAAAAAATCAAAACCGCCAATGATTTCGTTGATTTAATCGCCAGCCGCTCTTACCAAACTGGGGAAGTATACCTCGTAAAATTCGACGATGGCGATGCTATTCCAACTGCACGTTGGTTAAAAGACCATCTACGCTTTATTGACGCCAGCTACGCTGCTCTGTAGTAAGAACGCCTCTTATAATTTTTGAGGTTATCCGATGCCAGCTCCTTTTATTGGCGTTACTCTTGATCACGAAACAACGCCAACCTACTCACCTTTTCCGTGGTATGCCCTGCGTGAAAATTATTTCACCTGCTTAAGCCAGCACGGTGCCATTGGCTTTGGTTTGCCACACGATATAAATTGCATCAATGAATATGCAGATTTACTCGATGGCTTGCTCATTCCTGGTGGAAATTTTGATATTCCACCGCGTTATTATGGTGATCCTAACACGCACGAGACTGTCACTTTGAAAGAAAACCGCACCGCTTTTGAATGGGCAATCACCGACGCCATGATGGCCAGAGAAAAGCCAATTCTGGGCATTTGCGGCGGCGAGCAATTACTCAATGTAATTTTAGGCGGCAGCCTAATTCAGCATATTCCTGATGCGATTGAAAATGCCCTGGAGCACGAACAAAAACACTGCCGTAGCCTTGCTGGTCACGCGATTTCTATCACGGAAAATTCAAAGCTCCATAAAATTGTTGGCAGCGTGGAAATGCATGTCAACACCTCGCATCATCAAGCGGTGCGCTCGGTTGCTGAAAATATGCGTGCGGTTGCCTATAGTCCTGATGGCGTAATTGAAGCAATTGAACATATCGAACACCCTTTTTGCCTTGGTGTGCAATGGCATCCTGAATATTCCGTTGATTCTGGCGACAGCAAAATTTTTGCCGCCTTCATCGCCGCATGCAAAGCAAGGAGCCAATCTTAACATGCCAACCTTAGAAGAAACAAAAAATGACGGCATGCGCATCGCAAAATTTTTGGCACATCGTGGCGTTGCTTCGCGCCGCGAAATCGAACGCCTACTTGCCGATGGCAAAATAATTTGCAACGGGGAAATTTTGACTAATCCCGCAACTCATGTTTCTGATGCTGATGAAATCAGCGTTTCTGGAAAAAAAATTGCTGCAAAAGAACATTCGCGTTTGTGGATTTTTCACAAACCAAAAGGCTGCATCACCACGCATCACGATCCGCAATCGCGCACGCGCGTGTTCGATTTACTCCCATCTGGAATGCCGCGCGTAGTCTCGGTTGGCCGCCTTGATTATAATTCAGAAGGCTTGTTACTTCTCACCAACGATCCCAATATTGCGCATCATCTCGAGCATCCTAAGAATGCCTGGAAGCGTCGCTACCGGGTACGTGCTTATGGAAAATGGAATAAAGCAGCGATGGATAATTTAGCGCACGCAAAACACAGCGATGATACAAAAATTCTTTATCAAGCTTTCACCTATGAATATGAACGCCAGCAAGGAGAAAATCACTGGATTAGCATGACCCTAACCGAGGGCAAAAATCGTGAGATTCGTAATTTGCTTGAATCGATAAATCTTGAGGTAAACCGCTTAATCCGAGTTTCTTACGGGCCTTTCCATCTTGGCAATCTTCCAACCAAATCTATCAAGGAAGTGCCACAAAAAAATCTGCGTGAATTACTAGGCTCAATCCATAACGCTGCAGAAAAGAAGAAACCATGCTCAGAATCATAACCGGAACTCATCGCGGCCGCTCACTTGAAATTCCTCTCAACAAAGAAGTAAGGCCAACCTCTGGCCGCGTGCGCGAAGCAGCTTTTAACATTCTCAGCCACGGAGTTTTCCGCGATCATGATCATACTATTTTAGAAAATGCGCGCGTTGCGGATCTCTTCTGCGGCAGCGGAGCGCTAGGATTTGAGGCACTTTCGCGCGGTGCAAACCATGTAACTTTCACCGATAAAAATTCCGATAATTTAGAAGTAGCACGCCGCAATGCGGCAATGTTGGGCGAAACGAAAAAATGTAAATTCATTCGCTGCGATTCATCCGAACCACCTACGGAACAAACTGCTTTCGATATTTTATTTCTCGATCCACCTTACAAAAGCGGCATGCTCGAGCTCAGCATTAGCAACTTAATCACACGCGGCTGGAGCAGAACCAACAGCATTTTTGTGATTGAGTGCAGCAAACATGAAAGCATCAATCCGCATGAGAATCTTTCCCTCCACAGCCAGCGAATTTACGGCAACACGCAGCTTCTGCTACTAATTCAGCAATAGAAAGACCAAACCCAGAAGCCAATTCTAGCTTCGATGATTTTGGCAATAAAGCTGTTGATTGAATACAATGGCGCCAAGCAACTTCTGCTGCTGCTTCTGAATCAGCGCGTCGCGAATCAAAAATCTAAACTTGGCCTAAAGTTTTCAGCCGCGCTTTTGCATGAATTTCATTTTGTGAAAGCACAATTGTTGATGGACGCACACGCTCCATAACCGAACGCACATAAGGACGCAAAGCTGGATGCACCAGGAAAACTGGATTTTCGCCCTGCGCTGCTAAACGCTCGTAACTGCGCTTAACGGATGCAATAAATTCCTGCAATTTTCCTGGCGGAACTGAAAGCTGCTTTTCATCACCAGCACCTTGTAATCCTTCTAGAAATACTTGCTCCCAAACTGATGAAAGCGCAACCACTGGAATTGTCCCATCAGCAGACATATGCGCATGACATATTTGCCGCGCCAAACGCGCGCGCACATGCTCGGTAATTGCGGAGATATTTTTTGTTGTTCCCGCAATTTCTGCCATTGCTTCAACAATCATCGCTAAGTCACGAATTGAAACTCCCTCCGCCAATAAATTCTGTAAAACCCGCTGCACACTTGCGTAAGAGAGCTTTTCAGGAATTGTATCTTTGATGAGTTTTTTATTTTCCTCACTCACATTATCAAGCAGCTTGCGCGTTTCAGAATAAGAAAGCAGCTCGGTAATATGTTCACGAATTATTTCTGTTAAATGCGTTGTCACCACTGTTGATGGATCAACCACAGTATATTGACGCATCATTGCTTCGTCACGCGCACCCGTTGAAACCCATTTCGCTGGCAGGCCGAAAGCAGGCTCGGTGGTTTCCTCACCAGGTAGATTTACTTTCCCGCCCTTCGGATCCATCACAAGCAGCATTTCTGGACGAACTTCTCCACGCCCGCATTCTATGTCTTTCACGCGGATTACATATTGCTGCGAAGCCAGCTGCATATTGTCTTGAATCCTGACCGAAGGCATCACAAAACCAAGATCCCGCGCCAATTGTTTACGCAATGCTTTTACTTGATCTGGTAAGCGATTGCCGCGCTCGGAATCAATCAATGGCAATAAACCAAAACCAAGCTCTAAGCGCACGCTATCCAATTGCAGAACCTCTGAAATTGGCTCTTCCTCTGCTACTGCTTCATTCCTAACACCAGCAGCGCCCGAGCGTTTTTCGCCATCTTTCAACGCGCCAGGAATATTTCCTGCTGTTTCTTTCGCAGTTTTTTTAAGCGTATTTGAATACCAAGCCAAACCACCCATTGATGATGCTAAAAACAAAAATGGCAATGCAGGAATTCCAGGCAACAAGCCCATAAAACCAATCAAGCCCGCAACCAAAACCAGCGCACGCGGATTGCCCATTTGTCCCGCCATCGCAGAATCGACACCATCAGATACACTTGATTTTGCTACCAACAAACCAGCAGCAGTAGACACTAAAAGCGCTGGAATCTGTGAAACCAAACCATCACCAATCGTAAGAATAGTGTAGGTTTCAGCCGCTGCCGAAAAATCCATATCACGCTGCACAACACCAATCACCATGCCGCCGATGAAATTTATTACCGTAATTAAAATTCCTGCAATTGCGTCACCACGCACGAATTTATTCGCACCATCCATCGAGCCATAAAAACCACTTTCTTTCTCGAGCTCTTTTCTTCTTTGCCGCGCCTGATCTTCATTTATAAGGCCGGCCGATAAATCCGCATCAATTGCCATTTGCTTTCCTGGCATCGCGTCCAAAGTGAAGCGCGCAGCCACTTCTGCGATACGTCCAGAACCTTTAGTAATCACAATGAAATTAATTATGGTGAGAATCAAAAACACGATTATTCCAATCACAATTGAACCTTCCATCACGAAAGTTCCAAATGCATGAATCACATGTCCTGCTGCTTCTGGGCCTTGATGTCCATTAGCTAAAATCAGCCGCGTTGAAGCAATATTCAGCGCCAAACGAAACAACGCTGCTATCAAAAGAATGGTCGGAAATGCGCTAAAATCAAGGGGCTTGCGCAAAAACAAAACTGTCATCAAAACCAGAACAGAAAAAGTAATCGAAACGCCCAATAATAAATCCAGCAACATTTTGGGCACAGGAATTATTAGAACAGAAATAATTCCAATCACACTTAGCGCGAAGCCAACATCAGAATATTTTCTCAACCACAAAAAGGCTGAAAGAATTTTTAAGACAGGCGAAGAATCAGCAGAATTATTTGTTCCAGCCACTGCCATTACGCCACCCCTTCTTCCAAGCGATAAAGCGCTAATTTATTGCGCAAAGTGCGAATCGAAATTCCAAGCAAAGTCGCAGCTTGCGTGCGATTTCCATCACAATGCGTAAGCGTATCGATGATCAACGCCTTCTCAACTGACTCCATTGTTTTTCCCACCCAAGGCCTAGAAATATCATCGCTTGTTTGATGATTATCAGTGGAATTTATCACCGCAGCTCCATCTTCTAACAACAGAATATCTTCTGCTGTAATATTATCACCAGATGCCAGCAAAAGCGCTCTATGCATAGTATTTTCTAGCTCACGCACATTCCCTGGCCAGTTATATTGTAACATTTTCCTATAAGCAGATTCAGAAACATTTTTCTCTTCCATGCCATTTAACTTGGCATATTTTTCCATGAACCATTGCGCGAGTAATTTTATATCCTCTGGCCTTTCGCGCAGCGGCGGCAAATGAATATGAATCACCTGCAAACGAAAATATAAATCTTCACGAAATTTTCCTTCCTGCACATATTGACGCAGCGCACGATTGCTTGTTGCAATAAATCTTATATCCAGCGCCACTGCTTGGTTTCCGCCGACACGAACCAATTCACGCTCCTGAATTACACGCAATAATTTTGCCTGCAGGCGCAAATCCATTTCACTAATTTCATCAAGCAATAAGGTTGAATTTTGTGCCTCTTCAAATTTCCCGATTCTCCTCGCCACCGCCCCAGTGAAAGCACCTTTTTCATGCCCGAATAATTCTGATTCCAATAATTGTTCAGGAATTGCCGCGCAATTAACCGCGACAAAATCCCGCGCAGATCTTCGGCTTTTTGCATGCAACAGACGCGCAATTACTTCCTTTCCCGTTCCCGATTCACCCGTAATTAAAACGCTGGCCTCAGCTGCCGCCACTTGCTCAACAATTTTCAAAATCCTCTGCATTGCTGGAGATTGCGCGATCAGCGCCGATGATTCATGCGTTAGCGTTTCAAGCACCTGCAAAACCATCGCCTCGTCTGGAGGCAATGGCAGATATTCTTTTGCTCCCGCTTTAATCGCCTTAACCGCTAATTCTGTTTCTGCCTCGACTCCGTAAGCTACAACAATCGTAGTGATGCGTTCTTTTTTTAGCTGCTGCACAAAAGCAGAAATATCCTGATGCACTTCTATCAAAACCAGCTCGACACCCTTGCCTTCACGCAAAGACTGCAGCGCATCAACTTGATTGTTACATTGTAACACTCTAATTCCACGCTTACTAATAATCTCTGCCGCAGTCATAATATGACCACCAGCTGGACCTATAATTAGAATGCGCATGAATTATACCTCTTCGCCTTGAGAATCTTTCTCGGTAAAATAATGTACGCGCTCATGCGGCGGCAGCAAGCTATTGAGGAGAACCTCCAACTGCCGCGGCACTTCTCGGCGCGAAACCGAAAGCACAGCCTGAAAATAAAGCTGCGAAATTGTTAGCTCATTCTGACTCAGCCGATCCACCATCGAAGCCAGCGGCGTAAAAATTATATAGGCCGTAAATGCACCGTAGAAAGTCGTAAGTAGCGCCACCGACATAGCAGGCCCGATACGCGATGGATCATCAAGCGTTGCCATCATTTGCACCAAACCAATCAATGTACCAATCAATCCCATTGCAGGAGCAACTTCTGCTGATTTCCGCAACACCGCGCTCGCTCTCACATAGCTATCTTGCAGCACATGCATTTCATAACGCAGCGCCTGCTCTATTGATTCAAATTTATGACCATCAACTAGCATCATTATTCCATCACGCAAAAACCTATTATGTCTGAATAATTGCGGATGATTTTCTAATTCCAGAATACCTTTTTTATGCGCTAATTCCGCCAACTCCAGAGCTCTTCTTGCTGTTTGCGATAAATCATGCGAGCGCTTAATCACTGTGCGCGCAATCAAGCGATAAGTTTGCAAAACTTCTGAAAAAGAAAAACACGCCGCCGATACTGCAAATGTTCCACAAAAAACAATCATCACCGCGTGAATATCTAAAAATCCTTTGGCATTACCACCGAAAAAAATTGCCAAAGCAACCATCGAAAAAGCAATTAAAATTCCAATCAATGTGGAAAAATCATTGCGTTTCCAATGACCAGGCTTCATCGCTAAATTCAGCGGATATCTACTAGAATTCACAGAAGTTTCTCCAAAATTATTTATTAACTTCGCGATCAGCTTTCAAAATTTCTGTCATGGTAATACCGATTCTATTTTCAACAATTACCACTTCACCACGCGCAACCAAACGATCATTAACGAAAACATCAACTGGTTCACCGACTTTACGATCCAGCTTCAAAACCGCTCCTCGACCCAATTTCAGCAGCTGACTAACTGGCATTACTGCGCGCCCAAGCACCGCTGAAACCTCAACTGGAATATCATAAACTGCCTCTAAATTCAGCTCACTACTATCATCTAGATCAGCAACTGCTCCAAACTGATTTTCAATTTCTGCCATTACGACCTCGTTATCAAATGTTATAAAATATCATTTACTGTAAAACTATACGCAATCTATCTTGTAAAGCTGCCATCATTTGCTCGTGATTACGTATCACACCGCCGCCCTGCCAATGAATCTGGCATTCTCCCGCTGTGATATTCTCGTCGCCGACAATAATTACCTCTGGCTTACGTGAAGGCAAAATCGCCGATAATTTTTCTGTTACCGCCATTAAATGCTCTTTTGGAACCAATATCTGTAATTTTGGTAATTCTAAATTAAGCGCCAAAACTTCGTCTAAAATCTGCTCCGCTGCTGCCTCCGGAAAACGATTCCAAGATTCTTGCGCCAGTTTTTTTGCTGCTTGCAAAATAATTGCCGACCAAGTTTGCGCCGCCGATTCTTGCGCAGAAGACACATATTCTGGAATTTTTTGCAAAGCAGAATTTATATTCTCAATAACCAACTGCAAATTTTTATACTGTGTTTCATCTTCATTTTTTGCAGCTTTATAACCTTTGTCGTAGCCATCTTCATAGCCTTGCATACGACTGCGGATTAAATCTTCTTCCTGATATTTAAAAGGCGATTCATGCTCAACCAGATTATCTATTATTGGCTGTTCTTCTATTTCCGCTGCGGCGACGACACGCTCAAATAAATTTGCGAATTCTTGCTTTGCTGTTTCTTTTTCAGCTGCGCTGCTTATCACAACCCGCTCTTGATCCAGCTCTGGAAATTCGAATCGCATTACTTTCATTAAACTAGTCCCAACTCAAAATTTTATTGCCTAAAAAAAACTGTGAACCTAATAAATCATTTCGTCTTCAGCATCTTGGTTTTCAGAAATTGTCACTTCACCTTTTGCTGCTAATTCTTTCACCACAGCAATAATTTCTCCTTGCGCCTCATCGACATCACGCAAGCGAACTGGCCCCATTGCTGCCATATCCTCCTGCAGAATTTTCGCCGCACGCGCTGACATATTGCCGATAAATAGATCCCGCACCTCCTCTGTCGCACCCTTAAGTGCAAGCGCCAAGCGACTCTTATCGATAGTACGCAAGACAATTTGTATTCCCGCTTTATCAATTTTCTTGAGATCCTCAAATGTGAACATCAAATTTTTGATGCGCTCCGCCGCTTCTGGGTAACGCTGCTCTAACATTCCCATAAATTTTGATTCATTTGTACGATCAAAATTATTGAAAATTTCTGCCATTAATTCATTGGTATCGCGCTTATGTGCCTTGGTAATTGTGCTTATAAACTCGGCTCTAAGTGCTTTTTCAATTCCATCTAGAACTTCTTTTTTAACCGAATCCATATCCAGAACACGCTGAATAACCTCAAACGTAAATTCCTCTGGCATAATTGCCAAAACACGCGCCGCATGCTGCGGCTCTAGCTTGGAAACAATCAACGCCACTGTTTGCGGATATTCATTGCGCATATAAGCCGCTAAAACTTCTTCATTCACATTGCCAAGCTTATCCCACGTATTGCGACCAGCTGGGCCGCGCATATCTTCCAGAATATTTTCGACCTTATCTTTACCAAGAATTTTGGTGAGCAAACGCTCGGTATTATCTAAATTTCCAATGAAAGAAACACTCTCTGAAACTTGCGTAGTAAAGTCATAAACCAAGCGATCAATAATCTCGGAATTAATCGTTCCAAGCGAAGACATGGCCTGAGAAAGCACGCGAATCTCAGCATCATCCAACAAAGAAAAAACCTTTGTTGCGTTTTCTTCATTGACAGACATCAACAAAATCGCCGCTTTTTCTGCGCCAGATAATTTATTGAATTCCAGTTTTGCCACGCATCACTCCGCGTTCAAATCGTTATATTGTAACAAAAATAAAAAACTTTTTGCCGCTCTCAAAAAACCGCCTTTGCTTTATTGCGCTTTTAAAAACCAGCGAAAAAAAAGCATCAAACTTGCGATTTCTTAAGAACCATTTGCTTCCTGACCAAGCCAATTACGAATTATTGTAAGCGTTTCATCGGGATGTCTTTCGACAATTTCATTCACTGTGCCAAGCGATGATGATTTCATTTTTTCTTCAAAACGCTCAATATCAATCGAAGGTTTTTCTTCTGGATAATTAGAGCTGCGCGTTTCAATTCCACCTGCTAGCATTTGCACATCACCCATGCCAGAGAGAGCCGCTTGCAGCTCGGCATCTTCATTATCAGACTTGCTAATTTCAAAAGCCCGACTAACAACAGGACGAATCACCAGCAAAATAATCAGCGTTACTACCACACCTACAACCAATGTCTGCACCACACCGCCAAGATCTTGCGTTATCCAGGCAAATGGCGATTCTGTCATGGTCATTTTTTCATCGCGCGAGAAAGCCATATTTTCAACACGAACCTGATCTCCGCGCGCTTCATCAAAGCCGATTGCAGTTTTAACCAATCCCTCTAATTTCTGCAGCTCTTCCGCCGTACGCGGCTGATAAGTTTCCGCCTCGGCCTCGCCCGTGTAAATTCCATCAACCAAAACTGCGACAGAAAGTTTTTTTATCGAACCACTTTCACTCACGTGATTCTTTACTGTTTTTGAGATTTCATAATTTGTGGTTTCATTAGTGCGCTGAACTGAATTTCCACTCGCTGCTGCCGCATTATTTTCACCAGAACCAGCAGGCAAATTGCTCTGCACCGAAACATCATCTGCTTTTCCATCTTGAGAAACTTCTTTTTCTTCAACCGCCTGAATCGACCTTATTACCTGTCCATCTGGATCATAAATTTCTGCATTTGTGACCACTCGATCAAAATCAATATCTGCAGAAACCTGCGCAACCACACGCCCTGCTCCTACTGATCTTTCCAATAATTCTTGAACATTTTTTTTGAGATGATTCTGGAACTGAATTCGATATTCCTCTGAAGTTGCCGCAATCAAACCAGGCTCATCTTCGCTTTCTGTTGCTAATTTCAGCGGATTGCCTTTCACGTCAACAATCGTCACTCGCAACGGAGAAAGACCAGGAACAGCGCTCGCCACTAAATGGCTGATTGCAGCCACTTCCGCCCGCTCCAAAGTTTGTCCGCCTTTTACTTTTACCATGACAGAAGCGGTTGGATTTTGATCCGCCCGCGCGAATAATTCACGCTTCGGCAAAACCACATGCACACGCGCTTCAGAAATTTTTGCAAAGCCCCGCAAAGTTCTAGCCAGCTCGCCTTCAAGTGCGCGAATTAAATTCACATTCTGAACAAAATGCGAAGAACCCATCAGCTCTGATTTATCAAAAATCTCATAGCCAACTATTGCGCCTTTTGAAGGCAAACCTTCGCTTGCCATGCGCGCACGTATCACAGGCACCTGATCCGCAGGAACCATAATCTGCGCACCGCCGCTTTGTACCTCATGCGGAATGCCCATTCCCGCCAATTGCGATATCACGCCATTACTATCTTCCGCTGATAAATTGCTATAAAGCGGAACCATATTCGGGCTAGAAATTCTAAACGCAAGAAAACCAAAAACCGCTAGCATCAACAGCGCCACACACGCCATTACTAACAATCTTGTTGTTCCCATCTCACGCAAAACAGACTGCATATTCTAAATCCCCAAATGCAAAAAGCGCTCATGTCTCCACGCGCAATTTAAATTGCCATTTTTAGAATCCATACTACCTGAATGGCGAAACGCTTACTGCGCCTCAAAAAAAGAATCTATGCCGCTGATGAACAACATCAAAAAAACATGCAAAAACATGTGCAATCGGCAGAAAGACTGGAATTCCTCGACTTCCATAATCAACAATATCTTGGCTGACGTCATCTTTATAACCACAACATATTGTTGATGTAAAGTAGCGAAACCGTTAAACACTAACTCAACAAAAAAACTTCTCGCACTAAGCATTTTATGGAATCAGAAAATTTAAACGACAGCAACAATCAGAGTGAGCGCTCGCGCATGATCGCGCAAAAAATCCGCGATGGTTCATACTATGCGGACGCGCGCTCTTGGTATGCTGCGCGCTATCTGCGTCCGATAACTGATCGCAGCTTGCTAATTATCGCCAGCATAATTGCGCTATTTATTGTCGCAACCGCTGCGATAGGAATCTATCAACTGCTGCCTAGCTCACGTCAAATCACCATTATTATTCCCGCTGAAAACAGCTCGCGCTATATGCATCGCATACAGCCTTTAGCAGAAGAAAACACTCCGCCACAAGACGCTATTGCTGATTTCTTGATTCGCCAATATGTCACCTGGCGTGAAACATTCTCTCCTGATTCGCTCGAGCAAGAAGCCATGAAGCGCACTTTGCGCGCGGTTAAGAACAGCTCATCAAAATCTGTCTACACTGATTACCAAGATATATTGATGGAAAATATTTCCTATTTTCGTCGCACTGGATTATCACGAACTATCGACATCAAATCTCTGAAGTTTGAAGAAATGGAGCGCACATCTGGTCGCGTGATAATTATTTTTGAAGCCACAACAAAACAAGCAGAAGAAACAAAAACCAGCAAATGGGAAACAACTTTGCAATACCGTATGCCCGACATAAATCTACTGGCGAAAAACCCAGCTCCGATTCGTTTCTTTGTCAATTATTACAAAGCCAGACCACGCACATGATAACCCACACAACAATAAAAAAACTGCATTCATGTATTTTTCTTGTCGCCTTATATGTAATTTTATTTGCACCGCATAGCGCTCTTGCTTTGCGTACAAGCCGCCCTATTCCTACTGATCCGCGCATTCACTTAATGACTTACGCCCCGAATGAAGTCTTCACCTACACAGGTCACTACGAATATCAATCAAGTATTGTTTTTGCTGCGAATGAAAAAATTCTGACCGTTTCACTCGGCAACGCCGATAGTTGGATGATGGTAAATTCTGGCAATCGCATGTTTCTAAAACCAGTATCTGATCTTGCCACTACCAACATGACTGTCATCACCGATAAGCGCTTATATCAATTTGAACTCCACGCCCGCGATGTCGATCCAGCAAAAGGCTTAAAAGACGAACATCTAGTTTTTGAAATGCGCTTTGTCTATCCCGATGATGGCGAAGATGATCAACTAGTTTTCAACAATCAAAATACTGGCCCCGATCTTTCCCAGCCCGAACTTTATAATTTCAATTACACCATGGCTGGCGACGATAATATCGCACCAATCAGAGTTTTCGATGATGGCGAATTCACCTATTTCCAATTCGCGCGGAGAAATGCCGAACTGCCTGCATTTTTCCATGTTGAAAATGACAACAAAGAATCTTTAATCAACTACCGCATTCAAGGCGATTACGTTGTGCTAGAGCGCGTCTCACAGCGCCTAACCTTACGCGCAGGCAATGATGTGCTTTGCATTTTTAATGAATCCATGCCAGCGCCAACAAAGAAGAAAAAGCAGAAGAAATAATCTGCAGAATATTGTTATAAAGTAACAACACTTTAACTGCCGCGAGTTATTATTCTGCGCCATTTACCTATGTCGATCATTTTGCCAGCGCCAGCAAAATGATATTCTGGAGGAATTCCAAAAGCTTCGCACGATTCCATAGCGAAATAATTTTTAGTTTTATCTTTGCATTAGAAAATAAAACATGCTGATTCTCAAAAATCTCTGCATAGATTTTAAATGAATAAAACAGCCCAAGGAATAAATCAGCAGAAATCTCTTTTAATGCCAGAAATAGTTATATTTTGAGAAATTCTGTCATGCGGAATAAGCGCATAAAACCAAGGCTTTCCTTCGTGCTTGCGAGCATAATCAGAAGCACGCTTACACCACAAAAAAGCGGCTTCTTTTTTTGCTAAAACATCTGCATTATCAAGCTCACTTCGACGCTTCACCTCAAGCATAAAAATACTATCTTTTGTTGCAGCAACAAAATCAGGCTGGTATTGATTATCTTGATTATAAAAGATCTGAAACTGCCCTAATGCAGGTCTAAACCATTTTTCGCTTTCGCGCTCTAAAATTACTGCAAGCTGTCGCTCTGCATCAGAACTAAATTTCTGCACCTGATACAAACACTTTGAGAATCCAGCAAAAACATACTTCATCATGTTTGTTTTATCTTCAGGAGGCACACGAAAATCCAAAGGTTCCTGGCCTAATATAGCTGTGTAAGCACATTGTTTAAGAGGAGAAAATCCTGATTTTACAACAAATTCGTCTTCACTTTTCTCTTCCCAATAATGCTCAAGCATTTGTGAATGCACAAATCTTGCTATTTCTTTTCTGTGATAAATTAGTGTTTTTGCAATCTGTTCATGCTTTAAATAACTCTGTAAGTATCTGATAACCTGCGATGCAAGGTTATAGAGAAATTCTGCATTTTCTTCGTATGAAACATCATTGTAATCCAACAAACTAAATACAACGTGGTCTTCCAAGCGCCCTTCTTGAATTCCACCTTCCTTTACGCCTAATTCTAAATTCTCACCTGTTCGCAAATAATGAACCCATATATTTTCTTCTGGTGGCAAAAATTTATTATTTCCAAATTTAATATCAAACTGTCTGAAACCAGAATTTTTTATTGTCGCTGCTTGCAAAAATATTCTTGGAATATCGATTGTTTGTTTAGCGATCAATTCAGCTGTCGTGCTCACAATTTTCTTAATATCTGGTTCATCCTTGATTATTCCAGGGATATATGTCTGCACAAAACTATATTCCGCCTGAGTTTCTCTAATTAAAATTTCCTGAACACTCTCTTTTTGCAAATGTCCTGAACTCGGCAACAAGCCTACATTTGAAGCCATTTTTTGAATTATATTCTGCGTTATTTGAGCAATTCTTTGCTCTTCTTCAGTTACAAAAACTGAAGCTTCATTTTCTGTTTGCAAATTTTTATGCGCACCAAGTTGCTGATCAAGTTTCGAGTACGAAATTACAGTAACGGTTTTTTGTTTTAGCTCATCAATATCCAAGATTCTGTTTTGTAACTTTACTAGTGAATCTGGCCTGCTTGCTTCGTCAACTATCTCTTGAAATTTATCGTGAGCAACGATGCTCAATCGATCTACAGCAGGAACTCCAGTACGCTTGCCATAAGGTAGGCGCAAACCACGGCCAATCGTTTGTGCAATTAATGTACGGGCATTGGCGGCTCGCAAAGGAACAATTGTATATAGATTAGTTACATCCCAACCTTCCTTCAGCATGTTGACGTGAATCACAATTTCTGTGGGTTCTTCGGCGTTTTCTACAGATAAGAGCCGCTCAATCATGGCATCTTCTTTCTCGCCAGTTTGGCTTGAATCCACTTGAATGACTTTGCCTTTATATTGACCAGCAAAGAAGTTTTCCGACTGAATTAGTTTTTCCAGCTGTCCAGCATGCACGGTATCACGCGCTATAACCAATACAAAAGGCTTTATAATTAGCTTTCCTGTTTCTCGTGCGTATGTGTTCAATTCAACCTTCGTCGCTTCATGAAGGCGGATACCATCTTCGAGTTTCAACTGCTCTATATCTTCAGGAGCCATACCTGAAGCATTAAAATCCTTACGCGTTACAACGGCTGGCTCTTTTACAAATCCATCCTCCATCGCTTGAGCAAGAGAATAATCGTAAATGATATTTTTGAAATGTATCGGCGCTTTATTCCCTTCTACAAATGGTGTAGCGGTTAGCTCTAACCCAAGCACTGGCTTCAGTTCATTGATTGCCTTTACACCTGCTGAAGCACGGTACCGATGCGATTCATCCATCAGCAGCACAAGATCAGGCAACTCCGATAAATACTCAAAATAACTTTGGCCGATATATTCCGCGAGACGCTTGATTTTAGGTTGCTTGCCGCCGCGAACTTCTGAATTTATCTTTGAAATATTGAAGATATTGATTTTGCAGCGCACTACTTGATCAAACAAATTTCCGGCAATTTCCTGATAGTCATCACCGGTGATTACAAAGGGTTGCTCTATGGATAACTCAGTGATTCCCTTAAACACATATTTTGGTGAACCCTTCTGAAAATCGCTAATTAGCTTTTTATAAATGGTGAGATTCGGAGCCAGCACAAAAAAATTATTGATGCCATGCGCGATATGCAAATAGCTAATAAATGCGCCCATTAATCGCGTTTTTCCAACACCTGTTGCCAGAGAAAAACACAGCGAAGGAAATTCACGCTCGAAATCTGTTATATCAGGATATTCCGCGCGTATCATTTCCAGCGCTTTCAGCAAATCAGTATTCTTACGTAGCGGTATTAGTTCTGTTACTCGCGCTAGGATGTCTAACGATTCACGTTGTGGAGAACGAAGAGAAAGCCGACCAGAAATCGCATTTACGTGGCGGTTCATTATTTGCGTCCCTGTTTTTTAACGGCAGTTTTCTTTTTTGTTTCTTCCTTTGTCGTCGATAAAAATCGCCATTCACGTTGTAGTTCTTGCTGTAACTCTTCAACTGTTGGCAAATAGAGTTGATAGCGGCTGGTAAAAATATTTTTCTTGAGCTGCTCGCCCAACGTATATTTCACCACGGAATCATTTTTATCAGGACAAAGCACCAGACCGAGCGTTGGGTTGTCGCCCTCCGTTCGGCGCTCTTTATCAAAATAATTCACATAAAATTGAATTTGCCCCAGATCGCCGTGGGTTAGCTTTCCGGTTTTTAGATCAATCAGCACATAACATTTGAGAATGGTGTGGTAAAAAACTAGATCAATATAAAAATGATCTCCATCCAGCGTGATGCGTTCCTGCCTTAAAACAAAGGCGAAACCTTTGCCGATCTCTAGCAAAAATTTTTGTAAATTAGCAATCAGTGACTGTTCTAATTTTGATTCCACCAGGCGTGGCGTTTCTGGCATATCCAGGAATTCCAGAACCAGCGGATCTTTCAAAACATCAAGCGGACGAAGCATTTCCTGCCCCTTTGTAGCTAATTTCAGCAGGCCTTTTTTGTCTTTGCTTTTTTGCAAACGATCGAACAGAAAACTATTTATTTGGCGTTCTAATTCGCGGACTGACCACGAATTTTTTATGGTTTCAATTTCATAGAAGGCACGTGCTTCTTTTCTTTTTAATCGTAATAAAACTCGATAATGGCTCCATGAAATATCGTGAGAAATCATTCCAGGCATCCATTCTATCATGGAATGCGCGCGCTCAGATTTCCGAGACAGTGTCTCGGAAATTAAGATTGCATTCGATTTCCGAGACGCCATCTCGGAAATTAACAGCGGATAGGTGAGAAAAAATTGTCTGAATGCCTCTAAGTTATCGACAGAATAGCCACGTCCATAAAGCGCACTTAATTGCTCTGACAGTTCGAGCAATATATTTTTTCCATAACCAGCGCGCTTTTTCCCGTTCTGTTCCTCTTCAACAATCTCTCGTCCGATCAACCAATTTGCAATCACCTGCGTTGTGTTAACCGTGCGGGCAATGTTTTGACGCGCGGATTCGAGAATGGTTTGAATGCGCTGGAATAATTGGTTGTTTGTAGGTTTGGCAGGCTTGTTATTTCTCACCATATTTTTCTCTTCCTATCCATTGGCCACGCAGTGTGTGGCTTTTTTATTGTGCTTTATTTTCAAAGTTCCTCCTCAAAAAATGACGGCTGCGCATTGTTTTTCTCGCGTTTTGTGGATGACATTTTTTTGGTTTTTTCTGGTGGGGAAGATTCTTCCTCCGCCATGGGGAGATTTTCTACATTCAGTGAATAATCATCTCTGCCCCATTCGCATTTAGATAGGATTGTGTTGGGGATTTTTTTGAGGGTGAGGTTGGGGAATTGATCTTCTTTTCCTTTGAAGGCCGCGCAGAGAATTAATAGCGAACGTTCGCTGCCCACCTCTTCATTGAGGGCGCGCAGTTGTTCGGCGGCGAGGGTTTGCGTGGTGACGTAGATAAAATCGCGCTCCGTGGAGAAGCCTTGCTGCCAATATAAAATATCGGAGGGCGCATAGGTGAAGCCTTCCAGTTTGCACAAAGCTTGGGAAAGTTGTTCGGCGTTGTATTCTTTCGAGATCACCCAATTATCCCATTTGTCTTTTGTAAGAAGCGAAGGCGCGAGTGAATAATAACGAAACCCGCCACCGCCTTTCCAGCCAACGCTTTCCGTGACGCCACCTTTATCTTCGCCATCAATTACTTTTTGCAGGCGCGGGATGATGTGGGTGTGGCAATGCTCACCAAGCTCCACCATGATCCACCGCCGCCCCATTTTATGCGCAACCGCGCCGGTAGTTCCGGAGCCGGCGAAGGAATCGAGGACGAGGTCGTTTGGGTTGGTGGCGATGTGGATTATTCTTTGAATTAAGCGCTCAGGTTTTGGGGTATCAAAAACTTTTCTGTCATTAAAATTTTTTGCCTCTGTCTTGGCTTCATGATTATTTCCTACCTCTGTATGTAACCACAAAGTAAGAGGAGGCGTTCCATCATTCGCTAATTCAGACAAAAAAGTCTTTCTCGAAGGCTGAGCTTTTCCATCCTTTCCAAACCAAATCTCATTTCCAGAATCCATGCGAGCAAGAGTTTCTTCTGAAAACCTCGGAAACGTACCGGCTGGCGGCGACCAGACAAAACCATTACGAAAAACATATGAAAATTTTTTTAGCTTTTCGCTGCCGCTCTTTGCATGCAAAGGCGTTGCTTTCCATGGACCTTTTGGATGATTGTCAGGATTTGAATATCGAGCGTTCATTTCTTTAGAACGAGGAAGTTTATTAGGACGCCATATTTCTTTGTTTTTAGAAAAAATCATTAAATGGTCGTGTGTGTCGCTAAACCATCTTGCATCATTAGAAACGGTGTATTTCTTCTGCCAAACCACATTCGCTACAAAATTCTTCCGCCCGAAAATCTCATCACACATAACTTTCAAATAATGCGCTTCGTTGTCATCAATGGTGATCCAGAGTGATCCATCTTCAGACATTAAATTGCGGATGATCTCCAGCCGATCTCGCATCAAACCCAGCCAGATTGAGTGTTCCAGCCCGTCATCGTAATGCTCAAATGCACTTCCGGTGTTGTAGGGAGGGTCAATGAAAACGCATTTAACTTTGCCGGAAAATTCCTGCTCCAAACTTTTGAGCGCCAGCAAATTGTCGCCAAAGATAAGCCGATTATCGAAAATATCCTTTTCACTCACACGCTGTTTCGCGTGATACGACTTCTCTGAATCTTCCAGCAAAATTCTCGGCTCCAACTTCGGCCGCTTCTCTTTGCCAATCCAGGTGAGTTCGAGTTTTTGTTTGTGGGTCATTACGCTCTCGTCTTCCTAAGTTTTTCCCACCGCTCCATTGCTGCGTCTGCGCTTCTTAGCTCGTTCTGAAATATGGTTTCGTAATGTTTGATTGCTGGGAAGAGCAAATGTTCATCGAGTTTTATTTCATTAGCGTTTTGAATCTGTTGGAGCCACTGATAAGCTTCGTTGCAGCCTTTAAAAGTAGCGTCAACGACTTGCATGTTTTGGGGCAAGCTTGGGTTTTCTTGTAGTTGTGTCGTTAATTCACTTTTCGGGGGCAGAATGTATTGGGCGTAGGCGATAATCGCTAATACTATTCCCAAAGGGCTGAGTATTATGCCTGCAACCGCAGCAATGATTTCTATGATTTGTATTGCTTGTTCACTCACACCAACCTCCACCTAATTAAAAAAACCGTTTCAACCGAAATTTTTTGCACCAATTTTCCCTCAATTTCTGAAATCAGATCCTCGCGTTTTCTATCCACTTCATCCTGTTTATGAAATAGCATTCTGCGTTTTTCTGTCCGCTCTTTTTCTAGATTTTTTACTTTTCTTTGTGCAACTAATTTTTCTTCAAGAGTCAAAGCCAGTGTAGATTCTCGCCTTGCCTCTTTGATTAGGCGATCCATTTCTTTTATTTCGCGATCAAGAGTAACTTTCAAATCTTCCGACCAGCCTTCTAGCTTTTCCACTTCAACTTCAAAGAATCGCAAATTACGCGCTGAAATATTTTTTTGTATTTCAGCTTTTTTTTGCAGAAGAATATTTTGCAAAATTTCAGCTTCTAAAAATTCCACTTTAGTTTGCGAATGAACCGGCAGTAGAGCCAAACGCTTTGCTAAATCATCATCCAGATTTTTTTTATCATCCGTATGTGCAGAAAAAATCAAATGATCTTCGATTTGATCCAAAGCATCAATTGTAAGCAGCGAAAGAGATAAATATCCGCTTTTTCCTATATGTTCATCCAATGCACTTACGCGAGGCCTTGCATTTTTTGCATCAAAAACTACTTCACTAAATCGAATTTCTGCTGATTTTATTTCTTCTAAAATTCTTTGTGCCAAAGGGTGGCCGAGCCTGTAAAAATGAGCCTCTCCAGATCTTCTTGGTAATTCATAAAGTCCAAGAGGAATCTCGTCATTGCTCGCACCAAAAGGATCTTTTTCCAAACGAAATCTGTCATTCATCTCATCAAGAAAAACCGCTTTATCACGCAAGCCATACCTAGTTACATCCATCAACATCTTTTCAAAACGGCTCAAATTTGCTTCGCTAGTTTCTTTGTTGATTCTCAATTTTTCTAAAACTTCTGCATCAAAATTTTCTAGCAATTGACGTCGCGTGTTGGTCATAGAATCTGTTATTTCTTCGCTTAATTCTTTTTGCAGCTGGTCAAAACTTGCTTTTATTTCCTCTGGCTCACGGCACTTTTGATATATCTCCGCAATGCGCCTCTCAAAATCCACGCCAGATTCTACAGCCCCAAGAATCTCATCGCTTGCGCCGAACACCCCTTCAAACAATTGAAATTTTTCAGATAAAAGCTGGAATACACGCTGGTCTGCCTCGTTTTTTTGATTTACAAAATTTACCACCACCACATCATGCTTTTGCCCATAGCGATGACAACGGCCAATTCTCTGCTCAATACGCTGCGGATTCCAAGGCAAATCATAATTCACAACCAGCGCACAAAATTGCAAGTTTATACCTTCTGCACCAGCTTCTGTTGCAATCATTATTTCGCCGTGATCACGAAAATAATCAACCAGAGCTGAACGCATATCTGCGGTACGAGAACCAGTTATTTTATCGCTTCCTGCATGACGATTTAGCCATTCAGTATAAATTTCTTTCGATTTGGTGTCGGTGTTTGCGCCGTTGAACAAAACAATTTTATCTTTATGGGGAGTGCTATCCAATAAGCGTAATAAATAATCCTGAGTCTTGCGAGACTCTGTAAAAATAATTGCCTTACGCGGCAAATTGGTTGTTGAAAAGGCCTTATGCAAAGCCGTAACAAGCGCTTTTCCCTTTGCATTAACCGTGATTGAATCAGCAAGATTTCGAAATTTCTCAAGATCATAAATTTCTTGCGCCAAAGCTTTTTGATCATCCTCAGACATTGGCTCTTCAAATTTTTTATCATCCCACTCTTCT
>JBIKYU010000001.1:0-90600 GCA_044355085.1 Rickettsiales bacterium
CCACAGTCCATCATTTATCATGGTGTCAATAAGGATCGCATTGCCCATGCGAACACCTGCGCGCAAATGCTGTGCATGCGGTGAAAGGCTCATGTTTTCTTGGCCTCCCGCGATGACAATTTCGCTCTCTCCCGCTTTTATTGCTTGCGCAGCCAGCGCGACAGCGCGAAGGCCAGAGCCGCAAACTTGATTGATCACAAGGGCTGGAATTTCTTGTGGCAATCCTGCAGCGATACTAGCTTGACGCGCAGGATTTTGACCTGCAGCTGCGGTTAAAACTTGCCCTAAAATCACTTCAGAAATTTCAGCAGGATTTATTTTTGTCTCAGCAAGCAACGCCTTTAAAACTGTTGCTCCAAGCTGATATGCAGGAACGCTTGCAAGACTACCATTAAAATTACCAATGGCAGTGCGTTTAGCGGCGACGATAACAATTGCTGATTTTTCAGACATAAATTTCCTTTTTTAAAAATTTGCGCGAACTCATATCGCCTAGACCGCTTGTTGTGTCAACGCCCAGGTCAGCATCGGCTTCCACAATAATTCATCAGCGCGAGAACCAACCACCATGCCAACATGGCCTGCAAATGGCGTGATGACATTCAGCGGCGAGCGCGTCATTTGCGAAGCAAGCAGTGAAGAGGAAGAAAGAGGTACGATGTAATCGCGCGTAGGCAGAGCAAAAAAGCCTGGGCAAGATATTTCTTCTGGCCTTATTGTTACTCCACAAACCTTCCATAATCCGCGCGCAGGCTGATTTTCAGACAGCCAAATATTCAAGCAATCCCTGGCGACAGGATGGGTCATTGCGACACCATCATTAACCCAATATTCAAGCTCGGCTCTAGTTTTGGCGCTTTCTTCATCGCGTGCAGCCAGAGCTAAATTTTTGAATTTCTGCGCAACAACATTTGGATAAAGCGCATAAAAAAGCGCCTGCACCCAAGCGCCTGGCAACGGAGAAAGATTTTCTCCATTTTGTTTTTCAAGAATTTCTTTGGCAATATTTGGCAGGCGCAGAGGTTCATATTCGCGACAGTGAAAATCCCACGGCGTGGCAAGCATTATAACGCCACGCACGAATTGCGGCTTGCGCACCGCAGCAGCAATTGCCAATAATCCGCCCATGCAATAGCCAAGCAAATATGGACGACGGGCTGGGAAGCGCTCGTGCACATAAGCAAGCAATGGCTCAAGACGCGCGGTGATGTAATCTTCAACGGCAAAAGAAAATTCATGAACAAGCGGATCACGCCACTCAACAAGAAGTGGCCGCAAACCCGCTTCAGCCATGTATTTCATCATGCTGCGATTTTTGGTTAGATCAAGAATATAAGCGCGATTTATCAGCGATGGAATGCATAGAACTATTGGAGCATCGGCTGGTAATTCTGGCGCCAGATCATAAACCGACATCGAACCAAGCTGCCACCAAAGCGGATATTGCTTGCGTGGCTGAACCTTCGAAACGGCCTGCTGAGCTGATTTTATGCCAGAGAGAATTTCAGCCAGCTCATGCGCCAGCTGTTTCTTCAGGCTTTTTTCGAGCGCGCTTAATGGTACGTTCTTGGGCAGGATTTCCCGCAGTCGACTGATGCGCGCTTGCATCAGCGGATGCTTCCAAATTGGCGATTCGCTCTTCCAAAGAGCCAATGCGGCCAGTGAGCTCAGCGAGGCGGGCAGCCACTGTTGCAAGAAGCTCAGCAGTGGCAGAGGCTGCAGAATGGGTCGATGATGATTTTGCATTTGCGTCCCCCTTGGCGCTGTTTTGAAAAGATGACTGCATCGCCTGAAATGGCTGTAAACACGCGGATAAAATCGAGGGATCTTTTGCAGCTTCTAACCATTGCTCCTGCCAAAGACGCATAAATTCACGCAATGTGTGATCTAGTGAAGGATCGTGCGACATAGTGAAACCGTTTTAAAATTTAGGGGCTGGCAAGCTATAGAGCTTGAAAGGTTCTTTTCAAGCTCGCTGTTTTTAAAGAGATGTTTCGCAAAAATTTATAGACAAAAAAACCTATAATCTGATTCGCTCAATAAATTTTACATTCTATATAGGAAAAGAGCGCCGTCTTTGTGTAAAAAACAGCGCCCTGTTCAAAATTAGGTCTTTTGGTAATTTTACCTACGCACGCCTTTGAACTTAACTCCGCGCCCCATTGTTCTTAAATCTGGAGTGAACGGAAGTCCTCTTCTTGCCGCCGTTCTTTCTATTTCTGATTGGGTTGGAGAGACCATCTCTCCAGAAGTATAGCCTGCTTCTACAGGATTAAATTCATCAATAATCTGATTGTGACGTTGTACTAAAGCATCTTGATCTGGAGGAGAAATGGGCTCTGGAGCGGCGGGAGAACCGCTTCTTTGAGAATCTGACCCTGAAGGAGAAATGGGCTCTGGAGAATCAAGCTCTGGAGAATCAAGCTCTGGAGCGGCAGAACCGATTATTTGAGAATATGACCAACGAACTCCAGGAAACCTTGCATCTGGAGTTAACGGAAACCCTCTTGTTACCTCCGTTCTTTCTATTTCTGATTGGGTTGGAGAGACCATCTCTTCGTTCCAATGAACTCCGGGCCCCATTATTCTTACATTTGGAGTTAACGGAAGTCCTCTTCCTGCCGCCGTTCTTTCTATTTCTGATTGGGTTGGAGAGACCATACCTTGAGAATTACGGCTTTCTTCTGAAGAAGAAATGAGATCTGGAGAATTAAGCTCTGAAGAATCAAGCTCCAGAGAATCAAGTTCTGAAGAGGCGGGAGAAACAATTCTGTGAGAAGCTGCCACTGGAGAAGCTGACCCTGTATGATCTAGAATTGGAGAAGAAACGTAACCTTGCGTCACGATTCTAGCCCCCTTTAAGAACCTAACAAAACTCAGCGCTTCTTGATAACTTGCATTATAACTTGCATCTTGTTGATAAGGCTGTGGAAGTTCTGCTTCTTGATGATTTTGATGTTGTTGGACAGGCTGTGGAAGTTCTGCCGCTGAATCTGTCCAATTCCGCTGAGAAGCAACGAAAGCGGCAAAGCCCCCTTCCCCTTGGCCTCTGTCTGAATTAACAAGAGCAGCGATATTTGCTGGAAGCGCTCCCACTGTTTCTAATTGAATTTCAGGAGCATCTTCATTGGCAGGTAGAGTTGAGCGCAGTAATTCTTCAGCGTTTCTTGGCGCATCAACTCTTAATCTTCCTTGTGTATGAAAGTTGTTAGTTTTAGTCATTTTATTCCTCGATCTTAATGTTAAAAGTTTTTCCTTAGCGAGGAACATAGAATCTGTATGCTACAGTTTTGTTACAAACTAAGAAGAGCGCTCAAAACATAGGTTTCAGAGGTTTTTTATCATCTTGTGGGCGCATTTATTTTGTGGTTTTTAAATTAGAACCAGCCTAAAAATCTGGAGCTAATTTCGCATACGCAGAATTTCTTGCCGCAATTTTATTCTGCACAATTTGATAAAACGCCTTTTCTATCGCGTTGGCATTTTGCTTTATATCAACATCGACTTTGCAGATCAGGTCATTTTCACGCAGCACTGGGCGCAGAATATTTTTTGCGGACCATTTAATGTTCGGGTTATGGCGAAAATCTAGGGCAACTATTGGCAAAGCCTTAAGCAGCGCTTCAAGCTCTGGCGATAGGCAGAAAAGATTTTGATGCCGAACGCAAAGATGTATGGGCGGCAAAATATTAGCAGGTTCTTTTTGTGTGATTTCCAGAAGCGGCGATAAAAATGTTACCAAATCTGCGTCTTGCCATTTTTCTAAATCTGGCATTGCAGCAGACATAATGCCGATTCTAAGCGGCCCGCTGCGATATTCTTTTTTGTCGAGAATTTTGCGCTTAAGATCGAGCGCTGCCGCCTGAATACTAGCTTTCTGCAAGGGTCTGGCGATGCATAAATCATTTTGTTCTCCCAAGGCTTTTTCTGAGTCAAACCGAGGCTTTGAGTGCGGCAATTTTTGCTCTAAATCTGCGCGCGGCTTCGCGGTTTTTTCTCGATCATCCGCTTGATCTGGTTTTCGCTTTTTTTTCGCTGCTTCAAGCTGAATAGCAAAAGCCAATTGCGGGCGTTTGGTGCCATCTTTCCGTTCTTGCATGATACTTTCCTGAGTTGCTTTGGATACTTTCCAATTGACAGCTTTTAACAACATCGCAATTTATAAAGCCATCTTTCAGACGGGCGCGCGTATAGCAAAACTCTCGCTCTAAAGTCAAATCAAGGATTTGAGAGCGCTTCAGAACAAAGTTTTCTCACCACAACCTATCCGAATTTATTCATGACCGACGCAAACAAAACCATTTCTTTTATGGCGCATTTACGCGAGCTGCGCACGCGCTTGGTGTTTGCTGCCATCGCTTACGTGATTGCGTTTTTTATTTGCTATTTCTTCGCAGAAAATATCTATGGTTGGCTGTTAAAGCCGCTTGTAAAACTATACGACCATCAGGCTGGAAGAAGGCTGATTTACACGAATTTAACCGAAGCGTTTTTTACTTATTTACATGTGGCGATGGTTTCTGCGTTTGCGCTTTCTTTTCCTGTGATTGCTTGGCAAGTTTACGCGTTCGTTGCGCCAGGGCTTTACAAGCAAGAGCGCCGCGCTTTCGTTCCATATTTAATTGCTGCTCCTGCTTTGTTTTGTCTCGGTGCGGGATTTGTGTATGCGGCGGTTTTTCCTGTGGCTTGGCGTTTTTTCTTAGGGTTTGAATCTCCCTCTGATGCGATGGGAATTCCCGTGCAATTAGAAGCAAGAATCGGTGAATATTTTGCGTTGGTCTTACAGATGATGTGGGCTTTTGGCTTGGCTTTTCAGCTGCCAGTTATTTTGGTTTTGCTGACGCATATCGGCTTGGTTTCGGCAGAAACTTTAGCTTCCAAGCGTCGTTATGCGATTGTTGCTGCTTTTGCGATTGCGGCGGTTATGACGCCTCCAGATATTTTTAGCCAAATCGCGCTTGCGCTGCCGCTTTGCCTGCTTTACGAAGGCGCTCTTTTGGTTTGCAGATTTATTGAGAAAAAAGGAATTGTGCATGCAAGATATTCTACTGATTCGCAATAATCCTGAGCACTTTGATGCGGCTTTAGCGCGACGCGGAATCGCGCCGCAAGCCGCTTCAATTCTTGCTCTTGATCAGGAAGCGCGAAAAAAACAAACGCAGCTGCAACAGTTGCAGCAAGATGCGAATTCCTGCGCGAAAGAAATCGGCGCACGCAAAGCAAAAGGCGAGGATGCAACAGAATTACTCGAGCGCTCGAAAGCTCTGAAAGCAGCAATTTTGCAAGCAAAGGCGGAGCAAAGCGACTCCGATGAAGGCGAGGTTCAAGGCGCAGTTAGAGAGCGTTTGCTAACTTTGCCGAATCTTCCTGCTGCGGATGTTCCAGACGGAGTTGACGAGCACGGAAACAAGGAAATTCGCCGCGTTGGTGCGGTGCCAGAATTTTCTTTCACTGCATCAGCGCATGATGTTTTGGGTGTGAATTTGGGTTTGATGGATTTCGATGTTGCAGCGAATTTATCTGGCAGTCGCTTTGTGTTTTTGCGCGGTGCTTTAGCGCGTCTTGAGCGCGCCTTGGCGAATTTCATGCTTGATTTGCACACGCGTGAATTTGGCTATGTTGAATGTAATGTGCCGCTTTTGGTGCGTTCAGAAACCATGCTTGGCGTTGGTCAATTACCAAAATTTTCTGAAGAGGCTTTCCAAACCACGAATGGTTATTGGTTGATTCCAACTTCAGAAGTTTCATTGGTAGGAGCCGCAGCGCAGAGAATTTTCTCTGAAGCGGAATTGCCGTTGCGCTTAACTGCGCTTACACCTTGTTTTCGCTCGGAAGCTGGCGCCGCTGGCCGCGATACGCGCGGCATGATTCGTCAACATCAATTCAATAAAGTTGAGCTGGTTAGCATCACCACAGAAGAACAGGCCAAGGAAGAGCATGAGCGCATGTTGAATGCCGCAGAAACTGTGCTTGCGCGCTTGGAGCTTCCGTACCGCGTTATGCTGCTTTGTGCTGGCGATATGGGATTTTGTGCACAGAAAACTTACGATATTGAAGTGTGGTTGCCAGGCCAAAATGCCTATCGCGAAATTTCCAGCTGCTCTAATTGCGGCGATTTTCAAGGCCGGCGCATGCAAGCGCGCGTGCGCGATGCGGCAGGGAAAATTCGTCCTGTACATACGCTAAATGGCTCTGGCCTTGCGGTTGGTCGAACCTTAGTGGCGATAATGGAGAATTATCAAAATGCTGATGGTTCAATAAATATTCCCGCTGTCTTGCAGCCTTTTATGGGCGGCGCCAGCAAAATTATCAGCGAGGCGTAAGCGTGCGAATTTTAATTACCAATGATGATGGATATTTGGCGCCTGGCATTGCGTTGCTGAAAGAAATTGCGGAGCGCATTTCTGCTGATGTTTGGGTGGTAGCACCAGAGCAGGAACAAAGCGGCTCAGGCCATTCTCTTAGTCTGCGCACGCCACTGAGGATGCGGCAAATCGCTGAAAAATATTATGCCGTTAGCGGCACGCCAACTGATAGTGTTTTGGTTGCAGTTAAAGCTCTGCTTACTGATCGCAAACCAGATTTGCTACTTTCTGGCATTAATCGCGGCCATAATTTGGGCGAAGATGTAACTTATTCTGGTACGGTTGCTGGCGCTATGGAAGGCAGTTTGCTTGGCATTACCTCGATTGCACTCAGTCAAGGCGGCAAAGAAGGAGCGATTGATTGGAGTGCTGCTACAATTCATGGAGAAAAAATTATTCGTAATTTATTGGATGTTGGCTGGCCCGCTCATAGTTTGGTGAATGTGAATTTTCCTGAATGTTCCGCTGCAGATGTTTGCGGTGTCAGAGTTTGCCCGCAAGGGCGGAGAAAAATCGGCGCGCTCTTGAAGCAAAATAAAGATCCTGACGACAAACCTTATTATTGGATTGGCAGTCGGCGCGATGAAGAAGGCGATATTGCACATTCCGATTTAAGCGTGGTGCGCGATAATTTTATTGCCATAACACCGCTTTCTCTTGATTTGACCGACTATTCTTGCATTACGAAATTTGATGCTGAATTAACAAGCTACAATCTTGGATAATTTAGGGAGGAGCTTGTTCTGCGCTCTTAAACATCCATAGATTTAATCAATAAAATGCCGCTATTTGGGAGATTGCTGATGGTAGATTTACAACAAGAAGAGCGGGGGAAAAATTTTGACCCAGAAACACAAGAGCTGCGTTATGCCTCTTTCAACAGCAGGATTTTTGCGGGCTTGCTCGATTTGCTGTTTTCAACTTGTCTGATTATTCCATTTGTTTTTCTGCGGCCTTTGCTTTTTTCTCCGCCACCAACCGAGGTTATAACTCGCGCACAGCTTGGTGTTGAGCTTTCTGCTGAAGATCGCCAACAATTGAATGATTTTTTTCTACAAATTTTGGCTGAGAATCTTATTCAGCTGAGTTTTCTTGGTGCATTGTTGATTCTGTGTTGGTTATGGGCAGCGAGCACTCCTGGAAAAATGCTCCTAAAAATGCGCATTGTTGATGCAGAAACGGGACAAGCGCCAACAACGAAACAGTGGCTTAAGCGCCTGTTTGGCTATGTTTTAGCGATTTTGCCAATAGGTCTGGGATTTTTTTGGATTGCCATTTCAAAGCGACGCCAAGGCGTGCATGATATTTTTGCTGGAACCGTTGTTGTGCAGCCAAAATATTTTGGCTGGCGCTATGTGTTCAAAATTTCTCTGGCTTTTTTGCAGCGGCTGCAAAAAAAATTGTGCAAATAATTTTCTCTCTTTTTTAGATTATGCGCTCTTTACAGCCGCGGTGTTGGCTGTTATTTCGTCGCCCTCTTTCTTTTATAAAAGCCTTGTTTTATAAGTTGCATAGCTATGAAATTAATTGCTGGAAATACCAATATTCCACTCGCGCAGGCCATCGCAAAAGAGATATCTTGCCCGCTTACACACGCCACAATCCGCCGCTTTGCGGACATGGAAGTGTTTGTTGAAATTCACGAAAATATGCGCGGCGAAGATGTCTTCGTTATTCAGCCAACTGCATATCCGGCCAATGATTCCATAATGGAATTGCTGATAATTATTGACGCGCTGAAGCGCTCAAGCGCCAGGCGTATAACCGCTGTTTTGCCTTATTTTGGTTATGCCAGACAAGATCGAAAACCTGGGCCGCGCACACCAATTTCAGCAAAATTAATTGCCGATTTAATTACGGTTGCTGGCGCGAACCGGGTTTTGACTCTGGATCTACATGCAGGCCAGATTCAAGGCTTTTTCAATATTCCCGTTGATCATCTACATGGCGCACCTGTTCTTGCTGCTGATGTGCAGGCGCATTATCCAGTGGAAAAATGCATGGTGGTTTCTCCTGATGTTGGTGGAGTTGTGCGCGCGCGAGCTTTAGCAAAACGCTTGGAGATTGATCTCGCAATTGTTGATAAACGCCGGGAAAAAGCTGGGTCTTCAACGGTTATGAATATTATTGGTGATGTTAGGGATCGTCACTGTATTTTGCTTGATGATATCGTTGATTCAGCTGGAACTTTATGCAACGCCGCTGCAGCGTTGATAGAAAAAGGCGCATCTGGTGTTAGCGCCTATGTTACGCATGGCGTTCTTTCGGGTGAAGCCGTCGCAAGGGTTGAAAAATCTATACTGACAGAATTGGTTCTAACCGACAGTATTTGCCAGGCCGAGCGCGCAAAAGCCTCAAGCCGCATAAGAACAGTAACGGTTGCGCCGCTTCTGGCTGAAGCAATCAAGCGCATTGCCGAGGAAAGCTCCGTCTCCACTTTGTTCGATTAATACAATTCATTTCATGTATGGCGGTGAAGAACCAACTAGCCCGCAAGGTAGAAAATTTAAAGTTTGACTTTAAAATATCTAGCTTAAAGACTGTTCTCTCCATTCTTGCGCACGTGCAGGGATGCGTCCTGAAATTGAGCCATTCGGCGCGTTGATAATCAGCAAAAAGATTGCTGAGCAAGCCGATTCTCAAGCCATCTCGTCCAATTTTATTTTGGCTTGGAGCTGAAAATACACTCCTATTCTTTCGGCTTAACTGGCAAAATTTTTCTAAATGGCTCGGATAAAGAGCGGCTTAACGGGAAAAAACTCTCAGACCTGCTGCGGTGCTGGCTAAATTAATTGTTTGTTTCTTCATTAAAAATTTCATCGCTTGTGTTTAAAAAAAAAGCTGCTAGCATGCGCGCCCTTTTTTTTGGGATTACAAGCCGCCAAAGAGGCGGATTTGTTGGTTTTCGGGCCAGTAATGTAGAGTTTTTTAGATTTAGCGATGGAGCACCTCATGGGCAACGCAGCACAATTAAAAGCAGAACCACGTAAGCAATCTGGCAAAGGCGGCGCGCGCGCTGTCCGCCGAGAAGGCAAAGTTCCAGCCATTGTTTATGGTGGAAATGCTGAGGAACTACCGATTTCCTTGTGCCACAAAACTATTACAACTGAATATCAGCGCGGTTATTTTACTTCGCGCGTTTTCGACATGGAGATTGGCGGAAAAAACATTCACGTTATTCCACGCGATGTACAGCTTCATCCAGTCACGGACAGCATCGAACATGTTGATTTCCAACGTATTCAGCAGCATGCGCAAGTTCGTGTGAATGTATCTCTGCGCTTTTTGAATGGCGATAAATGTATCGGTATCAAGCGTGGTGGCGCATTAAATATTGTTCGTCGTGAAATAGAGTTCACCTGCGATGTAGATGCAGTTCCTGAAAAAATCGACATTGACTTGGCGACAGTAAATATCGGCCAAACCGTTCACGTTGGTGACATTGCCTTGCCACGCGGAGTCGAGCCAGTTCTGAAGCGTAACTTCACTATTGCTTCTGTAGTTGGACGCAGCAAAGACGACGAAACCGCTGATGCAGCAACCGCTGCTCCAGCCGCAGCTGCTGCCGATGACAAGAAAAAAGACGAAAAGAAAAAAGAAGAGAAAAAGAAAAAATAAGGCAGAAGTAATTCTGCTTTATTTTTCTGAAGCGGCTCTGTTTTATAAATCGCTGATGATGTTACTTTGTATCAAAATTGGTTTCTGTTTTTCGTCATTTGGCGACATAGCTTATGTTTCAGTGCATAGTTGGCCTGGGAAATCCTGGACCTGAATATCTGATAACCAGGCATAATATCGGCTTTCTTTTGCTTGATGCTTTGGCCGCCGCATATGGCGGAGATTCTCCCGCTTGGCAGAAAAAAAACAATTATCTCTGGCAAAAAATCACCATTTCTACGCAGAGTATTTTTCTTATAAAGCCCCAGAATTTTATGAATCGCTCTGGTGAAGCGGTGGCTAGTTTTGCCAGCTTCTATAAATTTTCTCCTGCATCTTTTTTGGTTATTCACGACGATCTCGATTTAGCGCCAGGAAAATTGCGCATGAAGCAAGGTGGAGGCGATGGCGGCCATAATGGACTCAAAAGTATCGACAGCCATCTGGGCAAAGATTATTGGCGCCTGCGCGTAGGCATTGGCCGGCCCGCAAATAAAGAACATGATATTAGTGACTATGTGTTGGGGCGTTTCACGCAAGAGGAGCAGGAAGTTCTAGCCGATTACCTAGCTGCCGTGCTAGAAGAGTTTCCTACATTGCTAAGAAATGGGGCTGAGCATTTTATGTCTGCATTTGCCGCGCGCTTGCAATCGCAGACGGAGAAAATTTAATGGCGACTGCGTTAAAAACTTTGCACAACTGCTTAAACGGCAAATTTTTGCAGCTCTAAAAACCTAGAGGACAATTCTAATGATGTTTTATAAAAATCTGTAAAAACAACTGAAGAATGGCTGAAATCATGAATGTTAGAAAAAGCAGGCCAGCCTTAAATTCGAGGGGATAAAAAATTCACCGAGCTGTTTAGCGGCGGAAAATATGTGGTCGAGGAGAAGCTGCAATCTGCGTCGGAATTCCTTGATAAACGAGCAAAAAACTTGGGAAAAAGTTTAGAGATAATGAAAAAATCCTCAAATACGATAAAGTAAGAAATTAACACGGAGATAAAAATGGGTTTTAACTGCGGAATCGTTGGATTGCCTAATGTTGGTAAATCAACCTTATTCAACGCGCTTACACAAACAGCGGCGGCGCAAGCTGCGAATTTTCCTTTCTGTACAATTACGCCGAATGTTGGGCGCGTTGCGGTTCCTGATGAGCGCTTGGAGGTTTTAGCTGCGATTGCAGATTCGAAAGCAATTTTGCCAACTCAGCTTGAGTTTGTTGATATTGCAGGATTGGTGCGCGGAGCAAGTAAGGGCGAAGGTTTGGGCAATCAATTTTTATCTCATATTCGCGAAGTTGATGCGATTGCGCATGTGGTTAGATGCTTTGAAGATGGCGATATTACTCACGTTGAAGGCTCGGTTGATCCGCTGCGCGACAGTGAAATTATCAATACTGAATTGGTTTTATCTGACCTAGAAAGCGTGGAAAAACGCCTACCAAATCTCGAGAAAAAAGCCAAGCAAGGCGATGTTGAAACCGTGCAGCTGGTTGAGATTTTAAAACAAGTTTACGCTCTGCTAGCTGAAGGAAAACCAGCGCGCGTTTTAAAAGTTCATCCGAATGATTTGCGTCTATTTCGGGCGCAACAATTTTTAACAGCGAAGCCTGTTATGTATGTTTGCAATGTGGGCGAAGCAGATGCAAAAAGCGGCAATAGCTATAGCGAAGCCGTAGCAAAAATGGCGAAAGCGGAGAATGCTGCGCATATCGTAGTGTCGGCTCAAATTGAGCAGGAAATTTCCTCTCTTTCTTCGGCGGAAGAACAGGCTGAATTTCTACAAACACTAGGCCTGGATGAAGCTGGCTTAACGCGGGCAATTCGCACTGGTTATAACCTGCTTGATTTGATGACTTATTTCACCGTTGGCCCGAAAGAAACTCGCGCCTGGACCATCACGCGCGGCACTTTAGCTCCGCAAGCAGCTGGCGTGATTCACACTGATTTTGAAAAAGGTTTTATCCGCGCGGAAGTAATTCCTTACGCAGATTTTGTGGCCTATAAAGGCGAGTCAGGAGCAAAAGAAGCAGGTAAACTACGCGTAGAAGGCAAAGATTATGTGGTGTGTGACGGAGATGTTTTGCATTTCCGCTTTAATGTGTAACCAAAAGAGCAGCGGGTTTCGCCAGTGAAAAATAGCCAGCAACTTCCTGGTCATACAAATTCTGCTGCGGAGGAAACGGCAGCAAAAAATCGCCGTAGAAATATTGGTTTTCTTGTTGCGCTCTTTTTCTTGTGTGCCTTTTATAGTGTGGCTTTGCTGGTTCCTAAATATTTAGCGCATAAAAAATATGCTGTAGAAAAAACTGCAAAAGCAGAAGAGAAGTTGGAAAATTTAGAAATAAAAAAATCAGCACCATCTTATCTTGAGAAAATTCCAGATGATTTAGCGGATTTAATTTATCAGCCGAAACAAGAGCTGCCTAGCAGTGATGCGAAAAATCCTGTGGTGAATAGAACTCCGATAACTAGCGTATTGCCGTTGCTTCCGCCCACTGAAAAAACGATTGAAAAAACCAAAGCTCCGCTATTGCCTGGGTTTGTGAATTCTGCGCTGAGGGCGGCGGAGGAAAAAAAAGGTCCGCTCGGAGAAATGGCGCGCGCTTATGTGCGCGGCGCTTCTGATTTACGTTCAGGCGAAACAATTCTTTTTCAAAAAGCCAAAACTAAAAATGCGATTGGCTTTGTTGATGAAATAATTGGCCGCGGCCCAGCTGCGCAATGTGGCAGTATCGTAACCTTGCGCTACCGAGTTCTAGCCTATGACATGGCGCCGCTTTATGGCTATCCTGATTCGGCTGCGCCAATTCACCTGCAGCTGGGGAGGGATATTATCGTTACTGGTTTTGCTGAAGGATTAATCGGCACAAGAGCAGGCGGAAAAAGACATATTTCTGTGCCTGCAGCTTTTGCTTATCAAGATAAACGCTTCGGGCAAAATATTGTGCCCGATGCAACGCCGCTTACTTACGATGTCAGCATTTTGAAAGTAGAGGAAACCATTCCTCTGCCGAGTGAATGGTATGTGCTAGATGCCGAGGAAGGCGAAGGAATAAGTGCTCTTTGTGGGATGGAAGTAGAATTTCTCTATCGCTTAACTGGAAATACAAACTGGAATGGCCCTTATAAAACACAACTTGGCGCGCGCGAAATTCCTTTTGCTATGGAGCTAGCTTTGCTGCATATGCGCGAGGGTGGCGTGCGGCGTGCATTTATTTCGCCTGCAATTACAAAAACTTCTTCCAAGAACGCTCTGATAACATTGCCGCTGGATAAAACTGCGGAAATTTATTTGCAGCTCAACAAAGCCGATTGGGAAATTACACCAGAAACCGCTTCTGTAACGAGAGAGAAAAATGATCAATGATGCTTTAGAACAGGTGATAGCGCTGGCAAAACAAGGTGGAGCAACAGCAGCAGAAGCATATGGCAGTGATGATCGCGCTACTGAATTAACCGTCAGGCAAGGAGAGCGCGAATCAATAATAAAATCGCAGACGCAAACCCTAACTCTGCGCTTATGGCTTGGCATGAATGTCGTGAGTCTAACATCTAGCGATTTAGCCAAACCCGCACTTGCTTCGCTTGTTGAAGAAGCCTTGCTGCTTGCTAAGCAAGTTACGCCTGATCCGCTTGCATATTTAGCTGAAGATGATTTGCTCGCAAAAAATCCGCCCAATCTACAACTAGCCGATACAAAAAATCCTGATATTGCTGAGCTATTGGAAACGGCGCAAATAATGGAAGCAAAAGCGCTTGGTCATGCAGGTGTTGTAATGTCAGAAGGAGCTGATGTTTCCGCATCGTGGCATTACCGCTCTTTGCTTACATCTAGCGGATTTCATGGCCATTATAATGTCAGTCATTTTGCGCGCTCGCTTTCAGTTGTAGCAGAAAGAAATGGTGAAAAAGAGCGCGACTATGCTTTTTCACAATCACGCTTTTATAGCGATTTAATGGATGCAGAAACTCTGGGCACAGAAGCTGCTTTGCGCAGTGTAAGCCGATTAGGAGCAAAAACTATTGCGACAAAATCAATGCCTGTTGTCTGGGATTGGCGCACAGCAAGACAATTTCTTGGCTATTTTTTATCAGCAATTAATGGCGCCTCAGTTGCGCGCGGCGGAAGTTTTTTGCAAAAATTTTTGGGCGAAAAAATTTTTCCCGAGCAAATTTCTATTTATCAAGATCCGCATTTAGCAAAAGGCTTGGCTTCTTGTCCTTTTGATGGCGAGGGCGTTAGAAATTCGCGCCTTGATCTTGTTAAAGATGGCGTGCTTAAAAATTGGCTTCTTGATACGCGCAGCGCTAAACAGCTGGGCCTGAAAACTAACGGCTCGGCGGTGCGCGCAAGCGGATTGCCTTCACCTGGAGCATCAAATGTTTTCTTAGCGCCTGGAAAAATCACCGAGCAGGAATTGCTCGCAGATATAAACGAGGGTTTTTATCTAACCGAAACCATTGGTATGGGCCTGAATTTAGTGACAGGAGATCTAAGTCTTGGCGCGGCTGGGTATCTGATTGAAAAAGGTGAGCGCACAATTCCTGTGCATGGAATTACCATTGCTGGTTCATTAATTGATCTTTTCGCGAACCTTACTCCAGCAAATAATTTGCGCTATGACAGCTCTTTTGTTTTACCGACGATTCGCACGGATGGCCTAATGATTGCAGGAGCGTGAGTCTTAAAGTGACAAATTCTGTTTACGAGAAATCTTCCTATCTGATTTTGCGTCTGCTTAGAGAATATTTGCGCCCGCATTGGCGTAAGCTTGCTGTGGCGATTATCTGCATGCTGTTGGTTGCGGCGAGTACCGCGATGCATGCTTGGCTTATGCAGCCAGTTTTAGATGATATTTTCCTGAAGAAAAATTCGACAATGCTGCTTGTTGTTCCTCTTGCTGTTCTAGCAATTACATTGGTTAAAGGCTTTGCTAGCTATGGTCAGTCGGTGATTATAAAAATTCTTGGTCAGAGAATGGTTACTGATTTGCAGGCCGATCTTTATCGTCACGTGCTTAGAGCAGATGTCGCGCAAACAGAGGAAGAAAGCGCTGGTAGGCTGCTTTCGCGCTTTCTGAATGATATTCAGTTGCTGCGCGTAACGACGGCGCAATTGCTTACGGCGCTCGCGCGCGAGAGCATCACTTTGGTGTTTTTAGTTGGGGTGATGTTTTATCAAAGTTTTCATCTTGCTTTGGTTGCTTTTTTAGCGTTTCCGCTTGGTGTTTATCCGATGATATTGCTGGGAAAACGCATGCGTCGCCTGTCACGCGCAAGGCAAGAAGCGCTTGGCGACTTCACCACACAGCTGCACGAAACTCTAACTGGTGGGCGCTTAATTCGCGCCTATCATCAGGAAGAAGCGGAGATCAAAAAAGCGACAGAAAAAATGGAGCGAGTTCATAATCTTTACGCGAAAGCGGCGCGCACGGAATCGCTTTCTTCGCCAATTATGGAGAGTTTAAGCGGCATAGCGATTGCAGCGGTGATCTGGTATGGCGGCTCACAAGTGCTTGCAGGAGAAACAACTCCTGGCGCATTTTTTTCGTTTATAACGGCGCTTTTAATGGCTTATAAGCCGATGAAAAGCCTGTCTGGTTTGAATACTTTACTACAAGAAGGTTTGGCAGCAGCAAGGCGCTTATTTTTGCTGATCGATACGCCGCCTACAATTGTTGATTCTGCACAGGCGAAGCCGCTTGTAATCGCTAAAGCTGAGGTTACTTATCGCAATGTTGCTTTTGCTTATTCGAATGGAACTATGGCGCTGAAAAATATCTCGCTCGATTTATTGCCAGGAAAAACTGTTGCGCTAGTTGGTCCATCTGGCGGTGGTAAATCAACAGCAATGCAGCTTCTACCCCGTTTTTATGACGTTACAGATGGACAAATAGAAATCGATGGCCAGAACATCCGCGATGTAACTTTAGCTTCTCTGCGCAGCTCTATTGCCATGGTAAGTCAGGATGTGATTTTATTTGAAGGCACTGTAGCGGAAAATATTTCCTATGGTTTACCCAATGCAACGCGCGCAGAAATTATTGAAGCTGCAAAAGCTGCTGCTGCAGATGGTTTCATAACTGCTTTGCCTGATGGTTACGATACATGGCTTGGAGCAGGAGAAACTGCTCTTTCTGGCGGGCAGCGCCAACGTTTAGCGATTGCGCGAGCGTTAATTAAAAATGCAGCGATTTTATTATTGGATGAAGCTACTTCTGCTCTTGATCCAGTGGCGGAACAACATGTACAAGCGGCGCTGCGCAGGCTTACTACTGGGCGCACCACTCTGGTAATTGCGCATCGTTTATCTACGGTTTTAAATGCTGATTGCATTTATGTGATTGTGGATGGAGAAGTAAAAGAGCGCGGGACACATTCTGAGCTAGTTGAGCAAAATGGCGTATATACTACGCTTTACAAGGAGTTGATGAAATCTTGATATGCGTTTTTCTATTCGTAAAAACCCTATTTTTATAAGCATCCTTTCTCTGCTGATAAGCGTCTATATACGTTTGGTTTTTTTCAGCACAAAATGGAAATGGCGCTGGCATCCAGAATTTTTTGACCTACTCAATAATCGCCAGGCTTGCTTGGTGGCTTTTTGGCATAATCGCTTGTTGTTAATGGCTTGTTTTGCGCCGCATCCTTCGCAGTTGCACGCGGTAATTTCGCGTCATGCAGATGGATCTTTAACGGCTGAATGTCTAGCAAAGCTTGGCGTTAAAGCAATTCGTGGTTCTTCAAAAAAAGGCGCGTTTGGCGCAATGCTCGGTGTGCGCGAGGCACTTGCGCAAGGAAAAACTGTGGTTATCACGCCAGATGGGCCGCGCGGACCAGCTGAGAAAATTCACGGAAATATCATTGCTTTGGCGCGCGAATATAATTTACCAATTTTGCCTTGCAGCTATGACACAAAATTTGGAATAAAACTTCCTAGCTGGGATAGTTTTCTGCTGAGCCTGCCTTTTGGAAGTGGCAGTTTCTGTGCGGGAGCGCCGATTTACGTGCGCGCTGAAGAAAGCGATGATGAAGCAAAAGCGCGGCTTGAGGAGGCTCTTGGAAATCTGACTGAACGAACGAAAGAAGCGCTTAAATATGCAGAGCCTTTGCTGCTGATTTTTTATGCTTCCTGCTTACGCATTTTTGCGCCAGTTATTTATTTGTGGCTGCATTATCGCCGCAAAAAAAACAAAGAAAGCAACGAGCGTTTTGCTGAGCGTTTGGGCAGGGCTTCGCTGCCCAGGCCACGCGGAAAATTACTATGGATGCATGCTGCAAGTGTTGGGGAATCTTTAGCAATTTTGCCTTTGCTAGAGAATTGGTTGGCGCATGGGGAACATCCGAATTTTTTGGTAACTAGCGGCACCGTGACTTCTGCAAATCTTTTAAAACAGCGCCTCCCAGCTGGTGTTATTCATCAATTTGTGCCGATTGATTTACCTTCTGCTGTGCAGAAATTTTTAGAGCATTGGCGGCCTGATATTTTATGTTTGGTGGAATCAGAATTATGGCCGATTTTAATTCGCGAGACGGCGCGCTACGCACCGATTGCAGTAATAAATGGAAGATTATCTCCGCGCGCTTTTGCCAAATGGAGCCGCCTGGGGAGAATGGCGCGCGCTGCGGTTTTCCCACGTCTTGATGTGGTTCTTGCGCAAAGTAATATTGATGCTGATCGCTTTTCTCGTCTTGGTGCAGAAAATGTTTCTCTGGTTGGTAATTTAAAATGGGCTGCGCCGCCTCTGCCAAATAATCAGGAACTTTTTACAAATATATTTGAGGCCTGGAAAGGCCGTATAGTCTGGCTTGCAGCCAGTACACATGCAGGTGAGGAGGAAATTCTACTGCGTGTTTTTGCGAAGTTAAAAATTCTGCATCCTAATTTAGTTTTGCTAATTGCGCCGCGCCATCCTGCGCGGGGAGAGGAAATTCTGAATCTTGCAAAAGCCTTGGGATACAACAGCTGCAGACGTTCTGAAGAAAAATTTCCGCATGCGGAAACAGAGGTTTTTATTGCTGATACTATTGGCGAATTAGGTACTTTATATCGTTTATCTCAGTTGGTTTTTATGGGCGGATCTTTGGTGCCGCATGGAGGACAAAACCCTCTGGAAGCCGCTCGTTTCGCTTGTTGCCTTCTGCAAGGCCCATACACGCATAATTTTATCGACATTGGCTCAATGTTACAAAGTAACAATGCAGTTAATGTTGTTGCCGATGAAAATGGTTTGCTGGAAAAAATGGAATGGTTACTCCAGCATCCACAAGAGCGCTCAGAATATGCAAAATCTGCCGAAGCTTTGACTAAATCTCATGATTTTCTGCTCGTTCAATATCGCGAAGCTTTGCAGAATTTACTGGATGAGAAGAAATGAAAAAATGGCTCAGAACATTTTTTCCAAGTTATTGGAGAAAGCGCCATATGGCGCTTTTTTGCTTGATTCCAGCGGGTTTGTTGTGGCAAATTATTTTACGCGCACGCTGGTTTTTGTTAAATGATTGCGGCAAAAAGCCCGAGAGAAAAATTCCGCTTTGGTGTTTTGGCAATGTTGTAGTTGGCGGGGCGGGCAAAACTCCTGCTCTTCTTGCGGTGGCAAAACTATTAGAAGAACTTTCATTTTCTGTTGCATGCATTAGCAAAGGTTATGGGAAAAAAAATCCGCTTTTGGCATCTCTGCGCGTTGACCCAGAAACGCACACAGCGTCAGAAGTAGGAGATGAGCCGCTTTTACTCGCACGATATCTTCCCACTTTTGTTTGTGATCGTCGTGAATTAGCCTATCAAGCGGCTTGTGCAAGCGGTGCTGATTTTGTTTTTGCTGATGATGGACTGCAAGATCCGCGCTTATTTCCGACCAATTCTTTTTTGATTTTTGATGGAAATAATGGCTTTGGTAATGGCTGGTTTTTGCCCGCAGGACCTGTGCGCGAGAGCCTAAAATTTGCTCTTTCGCGCTGCTTTGCCGTGCTTTGTATGTCGGATGGGAGCAAAAGCCTGGCGCGGCTGGAGATTGGCTCCAAGCCTAAGTTTGAAGCCATAAGATCTGTTGATATTTCTGCTGTTGCTGATAAAAAATTGATCGCTTTCGCTGGCATTGCCAAGCCTGCTGCATTTTTTCAAGCACTGCCAAAAAACTTTCTTTTATATCAGCGCGAATTTCCTGATCATTACTTCTATCAAGAAAAAGATTTATTGGAATTAGAAGAAATCGCACAAAAAAATCAGGCTTTAATGGTGACTACGGAAAAAGATTTTGTACGCCTGCCCAAGCATTGGCGTGACAAAATAATTGTTCTCAATTTGCATATTGAGTGGAAAAACAGGGATGAATTTTTGCACTGGCTGCTTGAAAAATCAAAAGCGGAGCGGCTGTAATGCCTGGTTTTCCTAATAAAAAATGCACTTCTAGTTTTGCGCGCTATTTTTTAGAATGGCTTTTGCTTTTTTTAATTTACAAAATTTTTCAAGCGCTTCCTTTTAAATGCGCTTCCGATTTAGGCGGCGCATTAGGAAAATTTATCGGTCCATTACTGCGCGTCAACAATGTTGCTGCTGATAATATTGCTCTGGCTTTTCCTGATTTTAATTCCGAAAAACGCGCAGAGATTTTGCAAAAAATGTGGGAAAATCTTGGCCGCACTGTTGCAGAATTTCCGCATATTAGCGTTTTATCAGATAAGGATTTCTACAAATATGTTGAGGTTGAGGGTGCAGATAAATTTCATTCTCTGGAGCAGAAAAAACAAGGCGGAATAATGATTTCAGGCCATTTTGCTAATTGGGAATTAGCGCCAAAAACCGCCGCAGTGCTGGAGAAAAAACTGGCATTAATTTATCGCCCTGCGAACAATCCTTGGGTCGAAAAATTCATTCAGAACCATCGAAAATCATATCAAGCAGAAGCATTGCCAAAAGGCGTGCGCGGCGCTAGGCGAGCATTGGCGGTGCTTAAAGATGGCGGCTTGCTTGGCATGTTGGTTGACCAAAAAATGAATGATGGAATTGCGGTGCCTTTTTTAGGACGAGACGCAATGACTGCATCTGCAGTTGCGGCTCTGGCGCGTAAATTTTCTGCCGCAATTTTGCCTGCACGCGTTATTCGCCTAAGTGGAATTCATTTCAAAGTTATTGTCGAAGAACCAATTTTTGTGGCGCAAAGTGAAAATGCCGATGCCGATATTTTTGCCATGCTGGTGGAAATCAATCAGCGCCTAGAAGGCTGGATTCGTGAGCATCCCGAGCAATGGTTTTGGGTGCATAAACGCTGGCCCAAACCATAGCAAACTAGAAGCTAATTTCGCATGCCTAAAAATATGAAGTGGTATTATTTGCCAACCCAACTGCGATAACTAACGGCAGGAGAGAAAAAATTTCCTTGTAGGAAATCTACTTTCATTGAACGCAAGACCTCGGCAATCTCCATGGATTCCACGAATTCAGCCACGGTTCTTAGATTCAAACCTTGGGTAAAATCCAGAAGCGTACGAATGAAATGCCGGCTTTTCTCGCTTTCAGCAACATCACGTACGAATGCACCATCAATTTTTATCAAATCTATTTGCAATTTTTTGAGATGCGAAAATGAGGTAAAACCCGCGCCAAAATCATCAAGCGCAATCTGACAGCCCAAGTCTTTCAAAGTTTTGATGAAGCGCTCGGTCTTGCGGAAATCTTTAATTTCCGTGGTTTCGGTGATTTCAACAATCAGCCTTTTGGCAATATCTTCTTGCGCTAGTAATTTCATCGCCATGGTCAGCCATTCTGATTGTGCAATAGTTTCATTAGAAACATTAAGCGAAAGTTTCACCTGCGGAGATGCACGCATTTCATCCACAACCATCTGCAAAACCATTGCATCAAGCATGTGGATAAATCCCATTTTTTCAGCAACAGGAATGAATGGGCCGGCAGAAATCGGCTGGCCATGACTGTCAATCACACGCAAAAGACTTTCGTGATAGGCTACCTCGCCAGAATGTGCAGAAACTATCGGCTGAAAGGCAAGGCGGAGTTTTTTATTCAGCAATGCATCTTGCAAATAAGTAGCCAAAATAAGGCGATTACGCGACTCATTGGGCAGCGATCTGCGGTCATGATAGGAAGTGTAATGACGATTGCTGTCGCGCGCGTCTTGTAAAGCGATATAGGCCTGGTCTTCAATGGATTCAGGTGTGTTATTTTGATTGGGGTTGAAGAAAGATGCACCGATGCGAGGAATCATGCAAATTGGCTCTGGCATTGCTGTACAGGCAAAAACTTGAATGTGATCTATCAGCTTCCTAACTAAAGACTCGGTTTGCCCTTCTGGATGATCAACGAGAAGAATGTAAAGGCGGTCGCGCTCGTGCTGAATAATTGCATCATCGGGTGAGAGTAATTTGGGAATATCAGCAACCAGCTTCTCCATTGCATCCTCGGCAAAGGCGCGCCCATGGCTGCTTATAATCATGAACATAGACTCAATAGCGACATCGAGTAGAACGCCAGATTTTTTATTTGCTAATGCTTCTTGCAAAATATTTCGTATTTTTTTTTCCAAGCGAAACTCCCCACTCGGTGAATGATTTGCGGCAGAGACTAGAGGCGTTTACTTAACAAATTCTTAATAACAGTACTTCATTTTTTTAAGCAAAAAGAGGAGAGAAAAGTTTTTTAATAGTGCGCTAAAAAATAATTTGAGCGACGAAGACTTGTATGAGCAAAATAAATTGGATTGGCACGAGATAAAATTAAAGCTTTTTGCGGCCCGACCGGAATATATAACCCGAAAAGAACAGCTTTAATCTAGTTGATTTTATTTTTCTGCAGGACCATGAAAACAAACAGCTTGTGAATCCTTCACAAGATGGGCCCTGCTTTTACGGGAGGTGGTGGGCTCCCTGAAAAAACCCACCACATAGCCAGTCAAAGGCCTTGGAGTCGTAACTCTCTTTATAAGAAAGGAGTGCTTATGACAAAAAAGTTGAGGCGCGCGGCTACTGGATTTATACAATTTTATTTATTTTTCTAGATTTTCTTAGAGCTGTGCTCTTTATCACTAATCCACTCCAGAAACAAACGTCTAATTCGGCTTATTTCGCGGCATATTTCTGCTTTTGGTGAAAGCTGTTCTTTGGCCCATTGCCGCACCCATGGCTCGGCCAAAGTCCACAGATTAACCTCAGGATAAAGCTTGGCTCCCACTGCTTCTAAAATCACCAAGCTTTTTTGTAGAAGCAATAATTGTGGCTGTGTGGGCATAGAAAATTGCTCTGTTACTTGAAAAAGCTGGGCGAGCAAATTAGCGATTGAGATTTTCTGCACGGGCAAGCCGATTATTGGCTCACCAATTGCACGACAAGCGAGTGCAAATTCCTGCTGACTATATTTTGAAGGAACATAACCAGCTTCAAAATGAACGGCCGCAACGGCGTTGTAATCGCGCTCAACGAAGCCTTTTAAAATGCGCGCGACATATAATTTTGTGTCTTCTTCTAAAATTCCCATGATGCCAAAATCAATAGGCACTATGCGGCCCGCACGATCAACCAGTAAATTTCCTGGGTGAATATCGGCGTGGAAAAAACCATGACGGTAGGCCTGGTTGAAGAAACTAACCACCAATCTTTCTGCTAAATGACGCCGATTGAAGCCTTGCTCTTCAAGCTTTTCAACCTCGTCGATAGCAACGCCGTCAATCCATTCAAGCGTAAGAATTTTTCTGCGCGTTAGCGACCAATTGATTGCGGGAACATAAAAATCTGCCTCATCTTTCATTTGGATTTTTAGTGCGTCCGCTGCGGCTGCTTCCAGGCGCAGATCAAGTTCTTTGCGAATTGTCGTTTCTAATAATTCCACGATATCCAAAGGACGCAAACGCCTGAACCTAGGGAAAAGCGCAATTATGCGCGCACCAGATCTTAGCAAAGCTAAATCTATAGCAAATTTTTGGTCAATTTTCGGGCGCAGAATTTTTACTGCCACCAGTTTTCCATCTAATGTTTGTGCTTTATGGACTTGCGCAACTGAAGCTGCAGCGACTGGCTTCTCATCTATTGTCAAAAAAATTTCTGCAAGCTGCGCGCCAAACTCCGCCTCTAGCAAGCGTTTTGCATGAATAAATGGAAAAGGCGGAACATTATCTTGCAGGCTTGTTAGTGCCAAAGCGACATCAGCGCCAACAATATCAGGACGAACAGAAAGAATTTGCCCCAACTTAATCAAAGTTGGCCCGAAGAAATGTATCTTACGCGCCAAAGCAACGCGTTTACTTGGGAAAAAACGCCAGCAGAAAAATAACATCACCCATTTAAATGCTGCAATAAACCAATTAATCATATGCGCCATCCGCTGTGGATATGAACTATTCCGCCACTTAGCGGGCGGAATTTTACTGAAGAAAAACCTGCCGCTTCAATTTTTGTTGCTAATTCTTTTGGCGTTGGAAATTTGCGAATGCTCTCGACTAAATATTGATAATGATCAGCGTGGCCAGTTAAAATTTTCCCCAGTTTTGGAATTACATTGAATGAATAACCATCGTAGAGCTTTTGAAAAAAGCCAGCTTCCAGCGGAGAAAATTCTAGAATCATAAATTTTCCACCTGGACGAAGAACCCTGTAAGCCTCAGCAAGAGCAGCTTTGCGGTCGGTGACATTTCTAAAACCAAAAGCAATTGTGTAGTAATCGAAGAAAGAATCCGCGAAAGGCAGCGCTTCCGCTGGCGTTACAACAATGTGCAAGCCAGAGCTAATGCCTTTATTCCAAGCACGCTCGCGGCCCACACGCAACATGGCTTCGGAGGGATCACAGGCATAAACATTGGTTGTTGGTGACGCACTTAAAATGCGAAAAGCAATGTCGCAAGTGCCAGATGACATATCCAGCGCCCTAGTATTCGCGCGCGGAGCTAATTGCGTGAGAAAATTTTGTTTCCACAAACGATGAATACCCGCGCTCATTAAATCATTCATGATGTCATAGCGCAGAGAAACATCGTGAAATACTTCTTGTACGCGCTTGGTTTTTTCGGCGGCGCTTACGGTTTGAAAACCAAAATCTGTTTGCTCGTTCATGGTTTTTCTCTTCAAAAACAAAATTATTCCTTTCCATATTTTTATCTTGTCATGCTTACAAATACGGAACGGCATAGTTGGGCGAGAGCGATACTGTGTTTTTGTAAAAATGCTATCGCCGATTTTTAGTTGTTGTTTGGTTGGATCTATTGTAGCAACTGTTCCTCTTTGAAGATGGGGAAAATTATGGCCGCTAATGAACCACCAGTTCTGATCAAAAAATATGCCAATCGTCGGCTTTATAACACGCAAACCAGCTGCTATGTCACGCTTGAAGATTTATGCGAAATGGTTCGTCGCCATGAAGATTTTGAAGTTCGCGATGCAAAAACCAATGATGATCTAACGCAGCTAACTTTGGCGCAGATTATTCTCGAGCAGGAAGGAAAAGGTTCAGGCCTGTTGCCAATAAATTTTATGCGCGAACTTATTCGCTCCTATGGTAGCGCCATGCCACAGGCACTTCCAGCTTGGCTTGAATCAAGCATGCAGGCTTTTTTAAAGCATCAGGAAACTATCCAAACACAATGGCAAGACATGGCCAACAAATGGAGCGACTTGTCGCCTTCAAAATTATTTGATGCTCCCGCTGCACAAAATACGACTCAGAATCCTCTGCAATGGTGGCAAGACGGGCTTTCTTACTGGCAGAATTTGGCCGAGAAGGCGTATAAGCCAAAAGACTAACTGCGGTAATCAGCGTTGATAGCGATGTATTCATGAGTTAAATCGCAGGTCCAGACTGTAGCCTGTCCATCACCTATGTTTCCAACATTCACTGCAATATTTATTTCGCAGCCTTTCAGATGATCTGTAACGATTGATTCTTGATAATTGGGATTGGGCTGCCCTTCCCTAAAAATACTGATTCCACCCATAGCGATAGAAAGATTTTCAGCAGAAATTGCCTCACCTGCTTTACCAACAGCCATAGCTATACGGCCCCAATTGGCGTCTTCTCCTGCAATTGCGGTTTTCACCAGCGGCGAATTTGCAATTGAAAGACCTATGCGCCTCGCTGATTCATCGCTTTGCGCGCCCGTTACTTCAATGGTGATAAATTTTGAAATACCTTCGCCGTCTTTTACGACTTGTTTGGCTAAATCAATGCAGAGCTCTGTTAGCGCTTCAATAAAAATCTCTATGCGCGGATCATTTTCTGCGGCGATTGGCTCATGTTCTGCTTTTCCCGTGGCGAAGAGCAAAATCGTGTCGCTGGTTGAGGTGTCGCTATCAACCGTGATTGAATGGAAAGACTGATCGACAGCCACTTGTAGGGCATCCTGCAATATCGCTGGTGCAATTGCGGCATCAGTGAAAATATAACCAAGCATTGTCGCCATATTAGGCGCAATCATACCTGAGCCTTTTATAATTCCGTTTAACGTAATTTTGTGGCCATCAAGATTGAATGAGCGCGTCGCCATTTTTGGGAAGGTATCGGTGGTGCTGATTGCGCGCGCGGCCTTTTCCCAAGCTTGATTGGTGAGTTTGGTTTTTAAATCTGGCAAAGCGTCGGTGATGAGATTTTCCTGCAAAGGCTGGCCAATAATTCCTGTAGCACAATGGAAAACTTCCTCCGCCTGACAGTTCCACAAAGCCGCGGAGCGCGCCACAATCGACTGCACGGCTTGAGCTCCAGATGCACCGTTGCAAACATTCGCGATTCCTGCATTCACAATTAAAAGCCTGGCTCTGCCACCACCATTTTTTAGCGCAACTCTTCCCCAATGCACACAAGCACCTGCTGTTTGCGAAGTCGTAAAAACACCAGCAACATGCGTATTTTTTGCGCATTCAATCAAAAGCAAATCATCGCGATTTTTATAGCGCATTGATGTTGCAGCTGTTGCCATGCGAATTCCAGCAAGGGCTGGTAATTCCTCAATTTTGGCGGGTGCGAATGGAGATTTTTCTGACATAAATTATTTTTTCTTAGAAGTTTTAGAGACAGTTGTTTTGCTCGCAGCTTTGGCTTTTGGTGCTTTAGCTGAAGTTTTAGATTTTGCCGATTTGTCTTTGGTTTTAGTTGGAGCTTTGCTTTTTGCAGCAGGAGCTTTTTTCTGAAAGCGCGAAGGTTTTATCTCGCCACCAGCGGCAATTTTTGCTGCAAGTTTTTCTGCTTTTTCCGCAATTAAAACAACCGCGCGATTTAAGCCGATTTCTAACAAATCATCACCTTTTGGAATGGAAGTAAATCCGCCGTCATGCTGCAAATAAGGGCCAAAGCGACCAATATTTGCGCGAATTTCTTTGCCCGTTTCAGGGTGCATACCAACTAATCTTGGCAGGGCCAAAAGTGAAAGAGCTTCCGCTAAAGTGACATTTTGTGGAGCTTTGCCGCGCGGCAAGCTGGTGCGCTTAAAACCTGGCTGTTTGGCATCAACGCCACGCTGAACATACCAGCCATAAGGGCCTTTGCGTAAGGTGATTTGATTGCCTTCTGCATCAAGTCCAAGCTCGCTTGTTTCAGTCAGCGCTTTTGCAGAAGGCTCATCACCTGCGCCTGAGTTAGCATCGTTTTTTTCATCAACAGTTACTAATGGCCTGGTGTGTCTGCATTCTGGATAGGCGGAACAGCCAAGGAAAGCGCCAAATTTGCCCAGACGCAGACCAAGTATTCCACTATTGCAGCTTGGGCATTGACGATTTTGCGAGCCATCGGGATTGGTTGGGAAAATATGCCCAGCCATTGCGTTTTCTACAGCAGTAATGATTGCTGTCATTTCTTGCTTTGAGGCTTCTTGCACGGTCTGATGGAATGACACCCAAAATTCGCGCAGGATTTTTTTCCAAGCAGTTTCGCCGCGCGCGATTGAGTCTAGCGCCTCTTCAAGATTGGCTGTGAAGTCATACTCGACATAAGTGCGGAAGAAATTTTCCAAAAATGCAGTGACAATACGACCGCGATCTTCAGGGAAAAAGCGGCGCTTATCGATTTTCACATAACCACGATCTTGCAAAACCGAAATAATACTTGAGTAAGTTGAAGGTCGGCCAATTCCCAGCTCTTCCATTTTTTTGACTAAGCTTGCTTCCGTGTAACGCGGTGGAGGCTCGGTGAAATGCTGATTCGGAACAACTTCTTTCAGACCGAGCTTGTCATTTTCTGCCATCGCAGGAAGAAGGCGGTTTTCGTCGTCTTGCTCGGCATCATCAACATCCTCTCGGTAGAGACGATAAAAACCATCAAAGTGAATGGCTGAGCCAACTGCGCGCGCTTTCGCGGTTTGATCATGTTTTAGGATGGTTGCTGCTAATTGATCAAGAACAGCGGATTCCATTTGGCTTGCGACCATGCGCTTCCAGATCAGCTCGTAGAGCCGCATTTGGTCGCGATCCAAGGCTGATTCAACATAATCTGGCGAGCGCCTAACATCGGTTGGGCGAATCGCTTCGTGCGCTTCTTGTGCATTTTTTGCTTTGGCGGTGAATATGCGCGGAGCTTGCGGCACATAATTATCACCAAATTTTTTGCCGATCATTTGGCGCGTTTCAGCAATTGCCTCGGCAGAAACTGTCACGCCATCAGTACGCATGTACGTGATAAGACCAACTGTTTCGCCGCCGATTTCAACGCCTTCGTAAAGACGCTGCGCAATCTGCATGGTTTTCTTTGTGCTAAAACCAAGCTTGCGTGAGGCTTCCTGCTGCAAGGTTGATGTAGTAAAAGGTGCGGGCGGATTACGGCGCAATTGCTTGCTTTCAAGCGCAGAGACGTGATATTCGCCCTGACGTAATGCTGAAACTATTTCTTCCGCTTGTTTGGTGTTGGTGATGCTAAATTGCTCAAGCTTTTCACCATTTATATGCGTGAGCTTGGCGCTGAAAGTTTCTTTCTTCGGCGTGGTGAGGCCTAAAATAATGCTCCAATATTCTTGACTGCGGAAGCGCTCGATTTCCAATTCCCGCTCACAAACCAAGCGCAAAGCAACCGACTGTACGCGCCCTGCTGAGCGGCTTCCTGGAAGTTTTCTCCATAAAACAGGAGATAAATTAAAGCCGACCAAATAATCAAGCGCGCGTCTGGCTTGCTGCGCATTGACGAGATCCATATCGATTGCGCGCGGATGTGCGATTGCATACTGAACAGCGCGTTTGGTGATTTCGGTGAAAGTGACGCGGTGGATCTCTGGATTTTTACTCAAGGCTTTACGCTCACGCAAAGCCTCTAGCACATGCCAAGATATTGCCTCGCCCTCGCGGTCAGGGTCAGTTGCTAGATAAACAGCAGATACATTTTTAAGTGCTGCGGCGATGGCATCGACATGTTTTTTTGATTCCGCCTGAACTTCATAAACCATGGCGAAATCTTCATCAGGAAGCACGGAACCATTTTTTGATGGCAAATCGCGTATATGTCCGAAAGAGGCCAAAACCTTATAATCCGCGCCAAGATATTTTTGGATGGTTTTTGATTTCGCTGGTGATTCAACAATAACTAATTTCATGCAAACAAAGTCTTTCAGAAAATTACGGGAGCTTTCCAACAAATAATTTTGTCCAAGCAAATTTAGAAAGAGAACTTATTCGCTTCCATCAAATGGCAAGGCATATAGTTCCATACGGTGACCCACTAACCGAAAGCCTAGGGATTTGGCAATCTTTTCTTGCAGGGCCTCGAGCTCTTCATTGTGAAACTCAATGATTTTTCCGCTTTTGATGTTTATTAAATGATCGTGATGATCATCACTTGCCTCTTCATAGCGCGCACGGCCATCACCAAAATCATGTTTCTCGATGATGCCAACTTCTTCAAACATTCGCACAGTGCGGTAAACAGTAGCGATGCCAATGCGCGAATCTTGCTTTGAAGCGCGGCGATAAATTTCTTCAACATCAGGATGATCATTTGCTGCGGCGATAACTTTAGCAACGATGCGTCGCTGCTCGGTCATCTTCAGGCCTTTTTCTATGCAGAGCTGCTCTAGGCGAGTCGTCATCGGCTTTCTCTCTTTAAAGGTATGCGTTACAAAAAATATGAAATGGCATAATTTGCGCCAAACGTATAAGCGCGGTTATTTATCTGGCAATCTAAAAAGTCGCGCGTTAGAAAAATTACCCGCAAAAAATAAAATGATGAACAGGCTTTGCAGAAGAATAATTTGAGGTTTTATGCCAGGGGAAAAAGTTAAATTTATAAGTTTTGAGGGCGGCGAAGGCTGCGGAAAAACCACACAATCGCGCCGTTTAGTAGCGCATTTTCAGAAACTTGGTTTAGAAGTTTTGCATACGCGCGAACCTGGAGGATCTTCAGGCGCAGAAAATATTCGCAATTTATTGGTGAATAGGGAGGCTTTTTCATGGCAGCCAGAAACCGAGCTGCTGCTTATGAATGCCGCACGTATTGAGCATGTTAGATGCGTTATTCAGCCCGCACTTGCTCAAGGAAAATTTGTTGTGTGTGATCGCTTTGTTGATTCAAGCATAGCTTATCAAGGATATGCGCGGGGAATGGGCGAAGATTTTGTCTGGATGCTACATAATCTTTGCTGTGGAAATATTTTGCCTGACCTTACTTTTTTTCTCGATATAAAGCCTGAAGATGGCTTAAAAAGGGCTTTATCGCGCGCAGGAGCAGCTGCAGGCGAAACAAAATTTGAAGCGCTGGGTTTAGAATTTCATCAAGCTGTTTACGCAGGATTTTGCGCGCTGGCTGAAAAATATCCACAAAGAATTGTGCGCATCGCTGCTGATTGCGCAGAAGATGAGGTGTTTGCGAGTATATTAGAAGTTACCGAGAAAAGATTTTTATGATTTTTTTCAAAATACATTTGACGAACCAGCTTTCGATCGAGTAGATACCCGCGCAAGTTTTTGCGCGCGCTTCAAGTTTCGCCGCGCTTTTTTTGTCTTAAAGATGTGGGGCCATAGCTCAGTTGGTAGAGCATCTGCTTTGCAAGCAGAGGGTCCGGAGTTCGAGTCTCCGTGGCTCCACCATTTTTTGTGTTATCTTTATCGCGAGCTGCGCATGTTCGATGTCAGCTTTTCAGAGTTAGGTTTGGTCGGCGTGGTTGCCGCTTTTGTTCTTGGCCCGAAAGAGTGGCCAGGAGTCTTCCGACTTTTCCGCACAATTCAACGTAAATTAATGGGCTGGAAACAGGAATGTGTAAGAACTCTGCATGAGTGGGAGCGCGAAACAGGCTTAGCGCAAGAAGCTGAGGAGCTTAAAAAAACCGCCGCTGAAGTAAATCAGCAAATGCGCATAATTACTGATGAGAACGGAAAAAAATGGGAAGCTTTTTCGGTGGAAGAAGTACTCGAAGATTGCGCACCAAAATCTATTGCGGCTGGCAAGGATATAATTCCGTAAAAGCGGCTAAAACTGCTTCGGTTGGCTGTTTTTCTTTGGCCGACTGATTTGTATCAATCCAACGGATAAAATCACGCACAGCTTTATCAACGCTTAGATTATTTGGCAAACAGCTGCTGTTTACGATTTTCTGCTGCTGCTGAAATAACAACAAGCTGGTGACTCCGAAAAAATATCCCGTACATTGGCTGCGCTGAGCGGAGTTGCTGACCGTGTTAAAGCTGCGCTCGGTATAGAGCTTGCAAGCTCGGATAAGATTTTCTGTTTGGCTGCTCTCTGCTGCATTGGCGCTGAAAACAAGGAAAAAACTGATGAAAAAAAATCGGCGCAGCATAGCTTGTTTCCTGTTTTTTATTGCGGAAAAAATTTGCTTCTAAAAAAAGAAATAGAGGCAAAATCAGAGATATTCCACCCAAGCGTTAATCCGAAGACTGGATTTGCGAATATTTTCAGTGTCGACGCGAGGAAAGATATTCGCAAGCATCGCATTGCACTCAACAACTTGAATAGCAGTTGCTGCAGAAAAAGCTTTGGTGGTACTTAGGCGGCGCGTCTGTGTTTTTGAATCCCTTAGAATCTTTGCTAAATAAAGTCTTGTAAGAACAACCATTAGCGCCAGGAAAAACCAGTTTAGATGGAAGAATAGAAAAATTTAAAAGCCAGCTCTCAAGTTAAGGATAAATTTTTAGAACCCTTCTGAACAAATTTATTGGCAATCAGACATTAACTGACTAAAAGCCGCCCGAGACTAGCAAGTTGAATAAGGCAGGTTTAATATGAAAGAAATAAATAAAGCGTTTGAAAATATAAGCACCCCTGAAAAAATTCTAGCGTTGCACCGAGAACTTCAGGAGGAGCCAGAAATTAGCCGCCTTAATCTGGCAGGCAATCACATCTACGACCCAGAAGCAACAGCAGCTTTGGGCCAATTGTTGCGACAGAACCAACAAATTACAAACCTTGATCTAAGTTATAATTTTATAACAAGCACGAAAAAAATAGAAGCTTTGGGCGCGGCTTTGCAGGACACTAAAGTTACCAGCCTTGATCTAAGTTATAATATCATCGAAAGCTCAGAAACATTAATCGCTTTGCGTGATTTGTTGCTAAAGAACCCACAAATTAACAGGCTTGATCTGGTACGCAATGATATCGACAGTCCAGAAAAAATAGAAGCTTTGGGCGCGGCTTTGAAGGGTACTAATGTTAACAGCCTTAATCTGACAAGCAATTCAATCAAAACCCCAAAAAAAATAGCAGCTTTGCGTGAATTGTTGCGACAGAACCCACAAATTACTAGCCTTGATCTTTCGCATACTGGCCTTCCTGGACATGAATTATTATCGCTTGTGAGGGAGTTTCGCCAGCTTCATCATGTAGGAATTGATGGTGAGCTGCCAGAAATAGCAGGACAATTGCGATTCAACAGGGTTTTACACAGGGTTTTAACCATAAAGGCAGTGGTTCGTACGCTTTGGAGAAATAGCCCTAATCTACATTCAGATTTAGTTCGTCCGATATTGGATCTAGCAGGAGTGACAATGGGATTGGCTCCTAATGAAGCAGCCCGTTTAATTGCTGAGGCCACAGCTCCTGCATTTAATTTTCAGCAGGGGAATCCGAATGCAATATCATTTGACGCAGCAGAAGGTGGAATACCAAGAATTTCAATTACGTTTGAGAGCGGCGATGGGCTTAGCGAGTTCACAGAAAAAAACGACAATACTTTTAGCATGCTTAGAGAGCTTGGCGCAATAGTTGAGGATTCTGGGCGTGGAGTTGAAATCATCGCGCCCAATACAAGGGGCGGCATTCTTCGCGGCGAAATGGTTGCAATTCGAAAGGAACTAACTCCTCTTTGGCGAAGACTAGAAGATAGCCGCAGTGATGCTGCGCCTTCTGCAGGTGCGGCCGCCGCAGCTCCCGGTCGTACAAGCCAATTGGGAAGCGCCGCCCCTTTGATGGGGTTGCCAAACTTGGATGAAAGCAATGAAGAGAAAGCCGCCGCAGCTCTTGGCCGAGATCAACAGCCAGTTGGTCAGCACGCACGAAGAATTGCTGAACAAAAGGCTGAAAGCCAGTGTTGCAGGATCTGCTAATCAACTATTTACGCCTATTTATAATTTGAAGCTTGAGGCTGGATTTTTAATCCAGCCTTTTGCTTCTAATTTTTCCTGATAACGAATAGTCGATAGAGCAACTTTAAGCGCCAAGCGCATTTTCTAGAAAAATTTTTTCAGAAATAAAATAATCCGCGCCCAGGCAACAATCTTGTTGTTTGGCTGGTCATTTTTAATGACGATTGGCGCCCATATATGACAATTATGCGAAAATTAAAAAGTTTTTATAGCCCTGCTAGGCAAAATTATTGACAGCCAGATCTTAGCTTATTAGAAGCTGCACAGAAGTTAATAATTTAATTAGGATAAGGAAGGTTTAATATGAGATCACAAAATAGATCGAGTCAAAATTACAAGACACATGAGACAAAAGCAGCGCCAGCTGCTGGATGGGCGCCTGTGAAAGATATCGTCGCTGCACTTATGCAGGCCGTCCAGAGAGTCAATGTTGAGGAGGTTAACAATCTTGCTGCAAAACTAACGCCTAAACAGATCAATAAAACCAATGAAAATGGCAACAATGCCCTTATGATTGCCGCCGCTAGAGGTCATGTTGCGTTGGTTGAAATACTTCTTGATAAAGGAGCTAAGATAGATGCAATCAATAAAGAGGGCAGAAATGCCCTTATGTTTGCCGCCAAGAGCGGTAATGTTGAGGTGGTTAAAATGCTTCTTGATAAAGGAGCTAATATAAATGCAGTCACTAATAAAGATAGTACCACTGCCCTTATGATTGCCGCCAAGAGCGGTAATGATGAGATGGTTGGAATACTTCTTAATAAAGGAGCTAAGATAGATGCAATCAATAAAGAGGGCCAAAATGCCCTTATGATTGCCGCCGAGAAAGGTCATCGTGGTGTGGTTATAATTCTTGCTGGAAGACTATCTGCTGAACAAATCAGGCAAGTCAATATATATGGCAAAAACGCCCTTGATATTGCCAAGGAAAAAAGTTCATCATGCAAAGGTTATACTGAGGTGTTTGAAATACTCGCTGGAATACTTACTGAAAAAAGTAGAGCTGCTGCGATCGATCAAGTCCCTGAAAAATCGCATAGCCAGAATCCTGACGCCCCTCTTGCTAGTAAATCCGAAGTAGCAATAGTAGGTGAACCAGAAGAAATAGAAGATCAACCAGGCATGAATCAAGCAGGCATTGAAAGACAAGCAGTAAGTGCAATAACAGATGCAATAGAAAAAGCAGGCAAAGCAGCTGAATCACTGGAAGGAATCCACCTCTCGCCAGAAGAAAAAAAATCACTGTCAGACGCACGCGTAAAGATACAAAAATTGGAACGCAGACTAGAAGCCTTACAAACAGGAGCAGAGAGGCAAGGTTTACAAGGATTTGCAGAAAGAATTGCTGCTAGTCGAAATGCGCCAGCCGCCGCAGCAGCAGTCAACCCTGTGATGGAGGGGCCAGGCCTTGAAGAAGACAATGGCCCGCCAGGCGCCGCAGCTGGGCAAGGTTTACAAGGATTTGCTAATCCAGATGCGCCACACGCAGCAGCAGATCCTGGCCGAAATCAACAGCCAGTTGGTCAGCACACACAAAGGGCTGCAGATAGAGCTGTAGATGGAAAAGGAAGAGCCGCAGCTAATAGGCGTTAATCAACTATTTACGCTTATTTATAATTTGAAGCTTGAGGATGGATTTTTAATCCAGCCTTTTGCTTTAGGTTTTTCCTGATAGCGAATAGTCGATAGAGCAACTTTACGCGCCAAGCGCATTTTCTAGAAAATTTTTTGCAGCAATAAAATAATCCGCACCTCAGAGAGTTTCTGCTTCATCGTAGCAAATATCCTGCAATACGTTGGCACAATAAAATCATCTATTTCTAAGGGGCATATATTGGATGGTTACCCCCACTCATATTTTTAGCCTGACGTTTTTCCGTTTTGCGAAAGGCCTTCCTACCAGCTTGTAATTAGAAGATCTTCGCGGCGATTATGCATAGGTAAATTTTCTGGTTGCGGCAGAATATAAGCCTCGAAACCAGCATTGCGGTAGCGCTGCAGTATGCCGATTAAAATTCCGTCATCGATAGTATCAGCCTTTAGCGTAAGCGGCGTGATGATTGGATCCTGGTCGGTTTGCATAAAGTTTTTGTGGAAATTTTTCCCTTGTTCGGAAGAGAAAAAACGCTCGCGCTTGCTGCTGTTTGGAATATCGCCAACCAATAATCTACCGCCCATCGCAAGCAACGAAACCGCCGCATCTAGGAACTGAAAAGGATTCTGCTCAAGCATGACGTGATGCAAAACACTGTAAATTATTATGGCGTCAATTTTGCCTTTTCGTTGGGCGAATTTTTCTAAAGTTTGCGGAAAAATACCAGGGATTTTTTCAATGTTTTTTGCATCAGGAAGATTAGCAAGCATTTCGGCTGAATCGGCCAGCAGCCAGGTTTGTTGATATTGCTCCGCCTGCGCTAAAAACATTCTGGTTAAATTGCTGCAACCGCAACCAATATCAGCAATGACGCTTTTTTCCTTGGTTAGGGCGGGCAGATTGGCGCAAATTGATGAGAAAATCGCCTCCTCGTAACCTTCGCGATACACTGATGGAAAACCGATTTTTTCAATAGGGTTGAGATTTTCATCAGCAGCGCGGGCCGCAAAATCCGCAAAAGTTAGATGCGAAAATTTGCTGTAGCTGATTTTACTCATAGCGCCTCATAGGGAATAATTTTTCCATCAGACAAGGTAACAATACGGTCCATACGCGCAGCCAGAGCTAGATTATGGGTGACAATAAACAGGCTGCTTTGTTTTTCTGCCGTTAATGCGAGCAAATGATCGCAGATATATTCAGCAGTTTTAGGATCAAGATTGCCCGTTGGTTCATCGGCTAAAATAAGATCTGGGCTTTCAACCAGCGCGCGGGCAATGGCGACGCGCTGCTGTTCTCCGCCCGATAAAGCGTGCGGACGATGCGTAAGACGCGCGGATAATCCCAGATTTGCTAGCAATTCACGCGCGCGTGATTCGAGCTCTTTGCGCGGTACTCCTGCAATCAGGCCTGGCATCATAACATTTTCGAGCGCTGAAAATTCTGGCAGCAAATGATGAAATTGATAGACAAAACCCAAATGATTGCGGCGCAGTGCGGTGCGGTTTTTATCATCAGCTTTTGTGGCTTCTGAGCCAACTAAATGAACGCTGCCCGCATCTGGAATATCAAGCAAACCTGCAATTTGCAGCAAAGTTGTTTTGCCAGAACCAGAAGGACCAATCAACGCAACCCGCTCTTTTGCTTTGATAGAAAGAGAAGCATTTTTCAGGATTTGTATTTTCTCGTTACCGCTTACGAAAGATTTATCGATATTTTGCAGCAGCAGAATATTTGCATCAGCCATATTTCACTGCCTCCGCTGGATCGGTTTTTGCTGCTTTCCACGCTGGATAAATTGTCGCCAGAAAAGAGAGGGCAATTGCCATTATTGTGATTCTGATAACGTCGCTTGGAACAATATCTGCCGGGAGTTCGGAGAGAAAATAAACCAGCGGATCAAACAAAGTTGTGCCAGTAATTTGCTGTAAAAACTGACGGATAGATTCAATATTTTTGGCAAAAGCAACGCCAATTAAAACGCCGCTTATTGTTCCAAAAACGCCAATTGCCGCGCCACATAAGAAGAAAATCTGAATTATCATGCCACGCGTTGCGCCCATAGTGCGAAGAATTGCAATATCGCGCGTTTTATCTTTCACCAACATCACCAAACCAGAAATAATATTGAACGCGGCAACCAAAACAATCAGCGCCAGAATTAAGAACATCACGCTGCGCTCAACTTGCAAAGCCTGGAAGAAGCTAGCGTTTTTCATTTGCCAATCTTGTACTGAATATGGCTCAACTAACTCCGAAATGGTTGCGCGCAATTTGTCTGATTTTTCTGGCTCATCAAGCAGCAGCTCTAGCTCATTTACAGCGCGCGGATAGCGAAATAACGCTTGGCCGATTTCCAGCGGCAAATAGGCGGTGCTGTTGTCGAATTCATACATTCCCGCTTCAAAAAGCGCGATCACTGTGAAGCTTTTACTGCGGGGAATTTTTCCCATCACTGTGGTGCGTGTTTGCGGCGAGAGCAGCGACACAACATCGCCAACGCCAACACCCAATTGCGCCGCCAAGCGCGAGCCCAGAACTATACCTTTTTCCGCGTTATCGAGAGAACCAGCAATTATGTGATTGGCGATTAGGTCGCGTTTTTTTAGCTCTTCCGTGCGCATTGAGCGAACTAAAACGCCGCTGGTTGCGCCGCCATTTAGTAATAACGCCTGGCCCGTGACAACTGGATAAACAGCAGAAACTCCAGGAATTTTTTTCACTTTTTCTGCTAAAGAATCAAAATCTAGAATTCCGCGCTCATAACCATAAACCGATATGTGGCCGCCTAGGCCGAGAATTTTCCCCGTTAATTCGATTCTGAAACCATTCATAACCGCCATTACAACGATTAATGTTCCAACGCCAAGCGTGATGCCAAGAAAGGAAAATAAAGCAATTACCGATATAAATCCTTCGCGGCGCTTGGTGCGTAAATAGCGCCAAGCAATCAGAAAAACTGGATAAGAAAAAATTCTCATGCGAGCGCTTTCGTCAGTTGCGTTAAAGCGGATTCCAACGAAAGTGTTTGCTTCTCGCCTGTTCGCCGTGATTTTATTTCTACATCGCCTTGCGCGGCACTGCGTGGACCAATCACAATTTGCCAAGGAATGCCGATTAATTCCATTGCCGCAAATTTTGCACCAGCGCTATCAGATGTATCATCAAGCAGAACTTGTTTGCCTTGGCGCGTTAGAGTTTCATAAGCTTTTTCTGCAAGTTTTTCGCATGCCGCATCGCCAGGTTTTAGAACGATCACCGCCACGTCAAATGGAGCTATTGCTTCAGGCCAGATGATGCCAGCCTGATCATGATTTGCTTCAATTACTGCGCCAACCAGACGTGAAACGCCAATTCCATAAGAGCCCATTTCCACAGTGACTGACGCGCCAGAAGAATCAGTGACGTTTGCGCCTAATGCTTTTGAATATTTAGTACCAAAATAAAAAACATGGCCAACTTCTATGCCGCGTTTGGAGCGCAAATTTTCTTTCGCAACTGGACAATTTTCTGGTTGATGTTTTTCATCTGCTGCGGCGTAGCATTTTTGCAGCGCATCAAGATCAAGATTTTCTGCAGCAAGTAGAGTTTCCAGTTCCGCGTCGTAGAAAATTTCACTTTCTCCAGTTTCTGCAAGAATGTGAAATTCCTGGCTCATATCGCCACCAATTGCGCCGCTATCGGCGCGCACAGGAACTGCGTTCAAACCAAGCCTGCGAAAAGTTTTCAAGTAAGCTTCGAGCATCGCTCGATAAGAATTCACCGCGCCTTCGCGCGTAACATCGAAGCTGTAGGCGTCTTTCATGAGAAATTCACGTCCGCGCATTACACCAAAACGCGGGCGAATTTCATCGCGGAATTTCCACTGAATTTGATATAAATTCAGCGGCAGCTCTTTGTAGCTGCGGACATTCTGACGGAAAATATCCGTTACAACTTCTTCGTTGGTTGGACCGTAGAGCAGATCGCGCTCATGGCGGTCTTTCAAGCGGAGCATTTCTTTGCCGTAATCTTCGTAGCGGCCAGATTCGATCCATAATTCCGCTGGCTGAATTGTTGGCATCAGAATTTCCTGCGCACCAGCGCGGTTCATTTCCTCACGCACAATATCTGCAATGCGATTAAGCACGCGCAAACCAAGAGGTAGCCAATTGTAAATTCCAGCGCCCAATTGACGAATCATGCCCGCACGCAACATCAAGCTATGCGAAACAATCGCAGCTTCCGTTGGTTGCTCTTTGATTAAAGGTAGAAAAAATTTTGAACGCCGCATTTTGGCCTCGCGAAAAAACTAAAGAGTAAGCATGCCACCATTTACGTGGAGTGTGTGACCAGTGATATAGGCTGCTTCATCGCTGGCAAGAAATGCTGCTGCCGCTGCAATTTCTGCTGATTTGCCCATGCGACCAAGCGGAATTGAAGATAAAATTCCAGCCTTCTGCTGTTCGTTTAATGCATCGGTCATCGAGGTTTCGATAAATCCTGGAGCAATACAATTGGCGGTGATTCCACGGCTTGCTGATTCTTGCGCAACCGTTTTGGTAAGACCAATCAATCCAGCTTTAGCAGAAACATAATTAGCCTGACCTGGATTTCCTGAAACTCCAACTACTGAAGCAATATTTATTATGCGGCCCCATTTGCGGCGCATCATGCGCTTGAAAGCCGCGCGATTTATCATGAAGCTCGCCGTAAGATTTACCGCAATGACCTGATCCCATTCATCATCTTTCATGCGCAAGAGCAAATTATCTTTGGTGATGCCAGCATTGCAAACGAGAATATCAATTCCGCCGCTTTGCTCTTCGGCTTGATCAAAAATTGTTGCCGCTTGTTCGCGCTCGGATAAATCAGCAACTAGAATTGAGGCACGCTCGCCGAGGCGTTCTGCTATTTGTTCCAGCGCATCTTGACGCCGACCAGAAAGCACAACATGTGCGCCTTGTGAATGCAGGGCTTCGGCAATTGCTTCGCCAATTCCTCCGCTTGCTCCCGTAACCAATGCTTTTTTTCCGACAAGCGAAAACATTTCTGACCTCGATTTTAAAATTAAAATTCTAGAGCTTGCTGGCAAGCCACGCGTCGATTTCCTCTGGCGTGGAAAGTGAATTGGTTTTTATTGCTGGAGCTATGCGCTTGATCAAGCCAGAAAGAACTTTGCCAGAACCAAGCTCTGCAGCTTCTTCAACGCTTTTATTGGCGAGATAATCTATGGATTCACGCCACCTAACTGTGCCGGTGATTTGCTCGACCAATAATGCTCTGATTTCATCGGCCGTTGAAACTTCCCTGGCCGTGACATTCGCAATTACTGGAATTTTTGGTGCTGAAATTTTTACTTCCGATAAAGCTTCCCGCATAACGGCAGCAGCAGGAGCAATAAGCGAAGAGTGGAAAGGCGCGCTTACTGGCAACTTCACTGCGCGGCGCACGCCAAATTCTGCGGCACGCGCAACAACTGCATCGATTGCAGACATTACTCCGCTTAACACTACTTGGCCGCCGCCATTGTCGTTGGCAATTTCACAAACGCCAACTTCAGCGCTGATAGTTTGAGAGATTTTCTGCGCTGTTTCTGCTTCAACACCAACCAATGCAACCATGCCGCCCTCGCCCGCTGGAACGGCTTCTTGCATCGCTCTTCCGCGCGTGCGCAAAAGCTTTGCTGTATCGGTGAGAGTTATGGATCCAGCCGCACAAAGCGCGCTATATTCACCGAGAGAATGGCCTGCTAGATAGGAGAAAAAATCAGATAAATTTTTCCCGCTTTGCTTTTCAAGAACACGAACAACCGCCATTGATGTTGCCATCAAAGCTGGTTGCGTGTTGATGGTTTGCTGCAGAGAATCTTCAGGGCCAGCAAAAATAATTTCGGAAAGTTTTTGTTTTAGCGCTTCGTCTATCTCGGCAAAAACATCGCGGGCTTCGCGGAAGCTTTCGGAAAGAGCGCGTCCCATTCCTATTTGTTGAGAACCTTGTCCAGGGAAAACTGCAATCAGCATTTTTAATTCTCTTTAACTTGCGAAAAAAGGCTGGCCCGTATAAACGAAATCCCCCCGCTTTGCAAATAGCGCTTCTGGTTGTCTTGGTGTTATGTATTATTTTTTCCGCATTTCTTCTGCATTTTTAATCGCAACGCTGTTAGCAATTTTATTTGCAGGCGATGCAAGCGCCGCGAATAATGCGAATAACAAGAGCAAAGCCAAAAAACAAGCGCGCCAGATTGAGTCTCCGTTTGCGCGAATTTCGGCGATGCAATCTTTCGCAACTCCCGCTTTAACGCAATGGTGGCGCTACCGCGATGGCGCTCCTGGAGCCACTTTCGAGGAAATTTCACGCTTCATTGAAAAACATCATGATTGGCCAGATCGCAATTTAATTCAGCGCCGCGCAGAAGAGGTAATCACGCCAAACACGCCAACAAAAATACTAGAAAATTTCTTTGCGAAATATCCCCCTGTAAGCCCTGCTGGGAAATATGTTTATGGCAAATTGTTATATCGTAACAATTCTGATTCAGCTCGTGCAGCAGATATTATTCGCGCCTCTTGGATTGATGGCAATTGGCGCGGCAACGAGCGCGACGCGTTTTTAGAAATGTGGGATGGCCGCTTACTGAGGCAAAAAGATCATCACGCACGCATTGATCGTCTTTTGTGGGACAATCAATTTGAAGAAGCAAAATCGATGCTGTCTTTGGCCGAGCCCGACTATCGCCGTTTATATAATTTACGCATGCGCATGATGCGCAATTTCAACGGAAATCCTGATAGTTTGCTTAGCGAGCTTCCCGAGTCTTTGCGCGGAGATTACGGTTTGGCTTATGCCCGCGCGCAAATTTATGAACGCATGCGCAGAGATCCTGTTTTGGCCAATATTTTGCCTGGACAGGAAAATGAGGCTCTTCCCCATGCCGATTCTTGGTGGGAGATCAAACGCCCGCTGATTCGCAGATTAATTGAGCGCCAAGAAATAGATCTTGCTTATCGCGTTGCTTCAAGACACGGAGCAGAAGAGGAATCTTCTGAATTTGCTGAAGGAGAATGGCTGGCTGGCTGGATTGCGCTGCGTCTGCAGAATAATCCGCAAGCTGCGTACAAACATTTTTATCGCTTATTTCATGGGGTGAATTATCCAATCAGCCTTTCGCGTGCGGCCTATTGGGCCGCTTGCGCTGCGCGTGCAAATAATAACGCCGATATTGCACGCAATTGGCTGCGCGAAGCGGCGAATTATCCCGCGCATTTTTACGGACAGATTGCGCTTGAAACTTTGAATATTTCTCTGAGCGATTCTTTTCCGCAGAATAAAGATTTGGAATTAAGCGAAGCAAAAAATAAGTTGCAGAAAAACGCTCTTTTAGAATCAGCGCGCTTGCTTATGCGCGCACAGCAGCCTGCTCTTGCAAGAAAATTTATTCGCTCTGCAATTTCTGCTGCCTCCACAAGCGAGGAAATGCAAGCGATTGCGCATTATGGAAAAAAAATTGGTTATCCAATTTTAGCGGTTGAGGCCGCAAAAGAAGCGCTCAAGAAAAATGTTTGGCTGGTTCCTGCTGGCTATCCAATTATTGCTGGCCTGCCTGGTGGGCCGCTGAAATCCTCCTTCACACTTGGTGTGATTCGCCAAGAAAGCATGTTTGATCCAAACGCAACTAGCCCTGTTGGCGCCAAAGGTTTGATGCAATTAATGCCAGCGACTGCAACCAGCATCGCACGCAAAAATAGTATCAGCGCGCCACTGCAAAGGCTGCAGACTGATCCTTCATTGAATATGCGTGTTGGTTCTTTGTATTTAAATTCATTGCTGAATTTATTTGATGGTATACATCCGCTAGCGATTGCTGCTTATAACGGCGGCCAGGGAAATGTCCGCAAATGGCGAGCAAGCATCGGCCCCTACCCTAGCGACTCTTTAGAACAGGCACTTGATTGGATCGAGCAAATACCTTTTTCAGAAACGCGCTCTTATGTACAACGCGTGCTTGAGCAATATATGATTTATAGTGCTATTGAAGGAAAGGATATTTCTTTGATAAATTTACTAGTTCCGCATAAAAAGACAGAAGAACAGCTCTAGCTTTTTTTTACCAATCTTGTTTTTATGTTAGATGAAATTAGGCAAATTGCATGATTGTTATTTTATAACCAAATGCTTTTGGGATGCTTTTGTTTTACCACTAAATCTTTCGCAGATTTTATTTTTTAGAAGTTCTTTATTTAGGATTTTTGTAATGGCTTTGTCTCGTATTTTTGCTCCGCTTGCTTCGGTTTTTTCATCAGTATATGCGCCGTTTCGCCTGCTTGCGCGCGATTCTGGAGTCTTGCTGCAGGGAGTTCCTGAATTACTAAGACAGACTCGCATCAACATGAAAGATCTTCACGGTGCTAATCTGCGCCTGGCTAAGGAGCATTATTTTCGCGGTGAATATGATGATGCCTGGCTGCGCACAAGAATTGCTTTGTTGTTTAAACCACAATCAGTTGAAGGCTGGTACTGGTTTGGTTGTTGTTACCGCGCACTTGGTTCGAATCAAAAAGCTTTGGTGCAATGGCAACGCGTTTTAAGTAAGCAGCCCGATAATTTATCCGCGCAATATGAAATGGCAAAAATAGTTGCCCCCGCGCAATTGGTTGAAATACCTTCTGCTTGGCTTACTGAAAAAGCGGCATTGCAAGCAAAAGCAAAAGTCGAAGATGCTTGGCTTTCTAGCAATCACGCCTGGCCGCAAGCAATTGATATTTTGGTGCGAACCATTCCGCCACAACATGAAATAAATACCGTATGCGAAATCGATGCGGGCCGCGCCAGATTAGCGCCGAAGCTGCGGCTAAAATCTATTGGCCGTCTTTATTATGCTTATTGCTTTCATGAGCTTGAGCGAGAAGAGGCTCGCCAGGCCAAGCATCAGGAGCTTGCTGTATATGATCAAGTTACAGCGATGGATGATTTATCGCCAGCACCAGCTTTTGATCTAATTATTAGCGCCACGCATTTTTTGCATGCGGCGAACCCAAGCTTTGCGCTTAAGAAACTATCGGCGCGCCTAGCCAATAATGGCTTTATCGCAGCAATTACATGCGAGCCGAAAGAAAGCTCCGAGAAAGCAACTTCTTTTCCACCCGCAAATTGGGTTGCATCTTCTGTTTGCGCTGGAGCTCATCTCAACACAAGCTGGGATGTTTTTGGGCATGAAAGCAAGTTATTAGAAGCAAGCAGCAGCTCTGCTTCTCTTCGCCTGACGGCAAAACTGCCTTTGGCTGAACCAGCTGGGGCTATTTATTTTCTCTCTGTTTGGCAAAAAATTTAGACTAGGTGAGAGCCTGGATTTTTGCTAATAACGCCGAAAAACATAAGATTTTCCCGATTATTGCTATTTGAAAAAAGCTGTATTTATGAATTTGCATTTGCTTTTTTGGGGATTTACAGTTAGAAGCTCCTGGCTTTTCTTGGGGGAGTAGCAAGCGTTTTTAGAGAAAATTACGTGCTAATTTGTTTTTAATTTTGCTGATTCCGCCATTGATTGCCATCGCTTGAGGCTGATTAGAATATAGATTTTGCTTATTCTAGCTTTAGATTTTTTAGCTGGCGATGTCACCGATTTCAGCAACTCTGGTTTTGGCTTGGTGCTTATGTTTTTTATGAATAATCTGCGTCTTTCTGCAAGTGTTTTTGCTTTTGCAATCGCTGTTTTTATATTCAGCACAACACCGCTTTCTTCAGCGCAGGCTGCGCCGGTTTCTAAAGCCGAGAGCGATGAATATCTTGGGACAAGTGATCCGCTGGAGAGCTTCAACCGAAAAGTTTATGCTTTCAATCGCGAGATCGATATTTGGCTTCTTACTCCTGTGACAAAATTTTATCGCTATACCGTGCCTGAGCACGGCCGCAGAGGCATTCACAATTTTTTGAAAAATATTGCTTCTCCTGTCTATCTTTTAAACAATGTTTTACAGGGAAATGTCGAAGGCAGCTTCACTGTTTTCTGGCGCTTCGTATTAAATACCAGCTTCGGAATCGGCGGTTTGGGCGACTTTGCCTCGCTTAGCGGCCTGCGCCCAGCCGAAAATGATTTTGGTCGCACAATTGGTGTTTGGGGAGTTTCAACTGGTCCTTACCTAGTTGTTCCAGTGTTAGGACCATTCAACACGCGCGATTTAACTGGCTTTGCTGTTGATAGCCTAACATCACCAATAAATTACGCCAAAACAACTGTTGTTGTTACTCACTCAGCCCTTTATGGCTTAGATAAGCGCGAAGGGTTGATGGATGTAATTTACGATATCGAACATAGCGCGCTGGATCCTTATGTTGCATTTCGTAGTATGTATTTACAAAACCGGATAAAGGCTGTTAAGCGCAGCAAAGAAGCTGCTTATCGTTTGCCAAAATCAAAATAGTTTTGATGTTTTTGTTGAAGCAATCTCGATTTGTAATTAGGTGTTTTGCATCTGGATCGATTTGAAAAAATTGCTTTTTTGTAGTGCTAAAAAACGGTCTTTGCCAGTCAAAGCGCCTGAGTTTGCATCAGGGACATTATGGAGTGTTTAATGACGAAAAATTTTAGGCCATTATTGGTTATGGTCTTTTTTATTCTTGCTTCTTCGACAAGCATGCTTGCTTTCGCAAAAAGCGCTCAACCAACCGATGGTGAAGCATTTATTTCCGATCTAACCGCTAAAGTTTTAGCCATATCTGCTGATAAAACAAAAAGCGAAGCTTTGAAAGAAGCGGCTCTGGTTAATATCATGGATGCAACATTAGATGTTGAGCGAATTGGAAGATTCGTGCTCGGAACACATTGGCGCAGTGCAACGCAATTACAGCGCGAACGCTATAGCAAAGCCTATCACCGCTATTTGGTAGAAACTTATATTCCAAAACTCCTGCGTAACAACTCTGCTAAAACCTCTATAAAACGCGTTGTTATTGATAGCCCAAGCGATCAAACAGTTGAAACCGAAGTCAACTCGGACGGTGAAATTTATATTCAAGTTGATTATAAAATTAGAAAAACCGCACCGAAGAATGAATTTAAAATTATTGATGTTGTGGCGGAAGGCATTAGCCTTTCTTCGACACAGAGAGCTGATTTTGCTTCAATCATAGATCAGGAAGGCTTGGATGCGTTTATAACGCGCCTAGAAATAAAAGCTTCTAGGGCACCCTAGGGCCATTGCATTGTGAAAATTATCACCTGGAATATAAATTCTGTGCGCTTGCGCTTAGCGCTTATTGCTGATTTGGTGCGCAAGCATGACCCTGATGTTTTATGTCTGCAAGAAACCAAAGTTCAGGATGCTGATTTCCCGCTGGAAGCCTTGCGAAATATGGGCTTTACGCATTTGCATATTCGCGGAGAAAAATCTTATAACGGCATGTTGATTGCCACAAAACTTCCCTGCGTGCGTGAGAAAAATTTTAATGTGCCGCAATATTCTGATGCCCGCCACTTAGCAGTTCGTTTTGAAAATGGTATTTTATTACATAATCTCTATGTGCCTGCAGGCGGTGATATTCCTGATATAGAGGCCAATCCCAAATATGCTTACAAACTACAATTTGTTGATTGCTTTCGCCAATGGCTTACGAAAAATTATCGCTCTGATGGGCCCGCAATTTTGGTTGGAGATTTAAACATCGCGCCATTTGAGCATGATGTTTGGTCACATACGCAGCTGCGTAATGTTGTCTCGCACACCGCAGCAGAAATTGAGCGGCTGCTGCAGCTGAAGCAAGAGTTTGGCTGGATTGACGTTGCCAGACATTTTATTCCAGAATCCGAGAAACTCTATTCCTGGTGGAGCTATAGAAATCGCGATTGGCGCGCATCAAATCGCGGGCGGCGCCTTGATCACATATGGGTGACAAAGCCTTTGACTGAGAAATTAGCGGAGTTTTCCATAGAAAAAGAAACGCGCGATTGGACACAAACTTCAGATCACGTGCCTGTTTCAGTAAGGCTGAATTTGCAGTAGCGCTCGGCGGTTATGTCGCGTTTTTCAGCAAAGTCTTTGGGCATATAAACACTGTTTGCTTCGGTGTTTTTGGCAATATTTGCGCCCATGCCGATGAAATTATCAGCAGCGATTTTTATACCATGCGCAATGCTGCTATTCACGCCTAAAAAACTATGCGCGCCAATTGAGCATCCTCCAGAAATCACCACATGCGAGCTTAGAAAACAATGATCTTCGATAGTTGAATGATGGCCGATATGATTGCCGCTCCAAATAACAACATTATCACCAATGCGAACAAATGGCTGGATTGTATTATTTTCAAAAACAAAAACATGCTCACCAAGTTCAACATTTGGCCAGACAAAAGCGCGGCTGCTAATATAGCTAGCCATGGTATAGCCCTTGGCTTTTGTGGCGGAGAAAAGCCTGGCGCGCACGCGGTTTAACTGCAGAAAAGTTATTGCTACATGCGCGTGATGTGTTTGAGGTGGATATAACTTATCCACATCTTCAAAGGCTATAACTGGCACTCCGCCTAGAACCGGCGCGGTTATAAAATCGCGCTCAACGGCGCAGGCGACAACTTCATAAGGAGAATCTTGGCGGAAATATTCTACGGCGATTTCAGCAAAACCTGATGCGCCTATTAGCACTAGAGGATATTTTTTTTGTATAAGCATTGATTACCTTTGCGGTTGCGTGATACCAAATTCAGGAATAACGCATATCTCGATTTTTAAGAAGGATTTTTATGCCCGAATTACCAGAGGTGGAAACGGTTTGCCGAGGCCTGGCGCCGCAAATTGAAAATGTCTCGCTCACGCGCGTGATCGTTAGAAATGGCCGCCTGCGCATGCCAATTACAGAAGATTTTGCTGAATGTTTAGCTGGCGAGCGCTGGCTTTCAATTTCGCGGCGCGCAAAATATTTGCTGTTCTTAGGTGAGCGCCAAGTGATGATTGCACATTTAGGAATGAGCGGCGCGCTGAGAATTTTCCCATCGCCATATGAAGCAGTTAAACATGATCATGTTTTATTCGAGCTGTCTTCAGGGAAAACTCTGGCTTTCAGAGATCCCAGGCGTTTTGGTTTGCTTAGTTTATGTAACCATGAGGAAATTTCTACGCATCGTCTTTTTGCTAATTTAGGACCTGAGCCTTTTGCGAAGGATATTTCTGCGGATTTTTTATTGCAGCGCTTGGCGAAGAAAAAACAGCCGATAAAAATTGCGATTATGGATCAGTCATTAATTGTTGGTGTGGGAAATATTTATGCCTCAGAAGCCTTGTTTCGCGCACGAATTCATCCGCTGCGCGCAGCAGGAGAAATTACAAAAGAAGAAATGCAAAAATTGCTGACAGAAATTCGCTCGGTTCTCGCTGCAGCGATTGCTTCTGGCGGCTCAACATTACGTGATTATGTGCGATCTGATGGAGATCTTGGTTATTTTCAACATCATTTTGATGTTTACGGAAAAGCGCGAGAAGCTTGCGTTATCTGCGCTGCGCCGATAGAGGTAATTAGGCTTGGCGGACGTTCGAGTTTTTTCTGCAGCAATTGTCAAAAATAATTAGCATGACACTTTTTGCCAGCAGAAATTTCATGCAAATAAATGGGGAATTTATGCGCTTTCTTTTTGGGTTTTCTCTGCTGCTTTTGCTTTCTGGCTGCATTGTTACGACAACTTCAGCAAGTGGCTCTTTGAATCGCGCGCATTTGATGGATCGTGTTTACAAAAGTGGTTTTGTGCCTGGAACCGAGGATATTCCTCTGCAGCGCGGCTTTAAGCTGATTGAAAACAGCGCCGTGGTTTACGACACACCAGCGGGGCGAATTGTGAAAGCGCAATATCAGAGCCAAATTTTTGCCGCAGACAAAATTATGGAATTTTATAACAGCGCACTGCATCAGCTGGGCTGGGTGGTAATTTCAGAAAATCGCTATCGGCGCAATCGAGAAAAACTTACCATCGATATTGCGCCAAACGGCACGAATAATTTTGTTTATTTTACGCTTGAGCCTTTGGCTTCCTAAAATCTAACGTTCAACGCTATAGATAATTGCAACATTTTCTGCGTTTTTTAATGCGCCTGGTTTTTCAATCGTGAGCGTTAAGGCAGAAATAATTTCGAAATAATCTAGTAGTTTTTTAGAAATAACTTCAGCAAATGATTCGAGCAAATCATGATCGGCTGTTGCGCTGTATTCCTGAATTATTCTTGCAACTACATCGTAATCTAGCGTGTCATCAACAGCGTCGCTTTCTCCTGAAATAGCGTGCGCTAATTGTGCGTTAATTGATAAGCGCAAAAGGCGCGGACGCTTTTTTTCCCATTCATAAACGCCAACGCGGAGAAATATTTTCAAGCCAATAATATTTATGCTGAGAGATTTTTTTGTCATTGAAGCGCGGCCCCACCATCGACGAAAATATTTTGTCCAGTAACTGGCAGCGCCAATAATGAAAGAATTGCCTGAGCAATATCCGCTGGCGTTGCAAGTTTTTTAAGCGGATTTTTGTTGGCTTTGCGCTGCATATATTCTTCCTCAAAGCCTGGGCCTGAGGGCAGTAAAATTCCTGGAGAAATCGCATTGACGGTAATATTTGGCGCCAACGCAACAGCGGCCATTTCCGTAAAAGAAGCGAGGAGTTTTTTGCTGAGAAGATAGGCAAAAAATGGCGTTTCATTATATTTTATGTGGCTATCGACAATATTTATAACGTGACCTTTTTCGACAATTTCAGCAAATTTTTGCGTGAGAAAAAATGGCGCAGTAAAGTTAGTTACGAGATGTTGTTCTAAGAAAGAAACGGTTGTTTCTTTAAAACTAGCGCGCTCAAAAACCGATGCGTTATTTATCAACAGACAAAGATGCGGAAACGCTTGCTTTACTTCACTTACAAGCGTTTTCACGCGCTCGATATCAAGCAAGTTCGCGGGGAAAATTTCTGCTCCCACGCCTGTTGCAATAATTTCCTGACGCAGCTCTTGTGCTTCTTGTTTGGAGTTGTGATAGCTAATGGCGATATCATAGCCAGCTTCTGCTAATTTCAGCGCAATAACTCGACCAACACGTTTAGCAGCGCCAGTGATTAGAGCAGCTTTTTTTATGTTTTTATATGCAGACATTTTTGCCTCTCAACTGTTTAAGAAGCCGCGCTAAGCATTGCATCAAGCTTGCCTTCACGCTCTAGCGCATAAAGATCATCCGAGCCGCCGACATGTTGTCCGCCAATAAAAATTTGTGGAACTGTACGACGACCGCCTGCGCGCTTCATCATTTCTTCGCGCGCGGCATCGTCGCTGCTGACATCAATTTCACGATATGAAACTTCTTTTTGATTCAACAAAGTTTTAGCGCGCACGCAATAAGGGCAAACTTTTGTGGTATAAATTTCGACCGTCAGCATAGAGAATTTCCTATAGAAAATAGAGAATGAGGGATATAAAGCCCATAACCAAAATGAGTTTTGGAACAGCATAAAGCAGAGTAACGACTTCATGCCAAGAATATGTTTAATACCCTGTAATAGGGCAACTTAGCTTTTAAGCGATAAATTATGTCATTTAGGTTGGTTTCTGATTTTTTTCCTTCTGGTGATCAGCCGCAAGCAATTGAAAAGCTCGTTGCAGGACTTGAGCAAAACGAAAAAGACCAGGTTTTACTTGGCGTTACTGGTTCTGGAAAAACTTTTACCATGGCGCAAATTATTTCTAGAACGCAGCGGCCTGCTTTAGTGCTTGCGCATAATAAAACTTTGGCCGCACAGCTTTACGAAGAAATGCGTCAGTTTTTCCCTGATAACGCCGTTGAGTATTTTGTTTCTTATTACGATTACTATCAGCCTGAAGCATATGTTCCGCGCACTGATACTTATATCGAAAAAGATTCTGCCATCAATGAAACGATAGACCGCCTGCGCCATGCCGCAACGCGCGCGCTGCTTTCACGTCCTGATGTTATTGTGGTTGCGAGCGTATCTTGCATTTATGGCTTGGGCGCGCCAGAGCTTTATTTGCAAATGGCGATACCGCTTAAATGTGAGATGGAAATTTCTTTATCTGTGCTAGTGCGGCAGTTGATAGAAATTCACTACACGCGCAATGATATTGATTTCTCACGCGGAGCTTTCAGATTGCGCGGCGATCAGCTGGATTTATTTCCTTCGCATTTGGAAGACCGCGCGTGGCGTTTGGCTTTTTTTGGCGACACGCTGGAGAAAATAACAGAGTTTGATATTCTAACAGGCGAGACTACCGCCACTCTTCCCGAAATTACAATATTTGCCAATAGCCATTACGTAACGCCGCGACCAACTTTGCAGCAAGCGGTGAAATTAATTCAAACGGAAATGAAAGCGCGCTTGGAATATTTCCATGCGCAGAATCAATTGTTAGAAGCGCAGCGGCTAGAGCAACGCACGGTGTTTGATCTTGAAATGATCAGAGAAACTGGCGCTTGCAAAGGCATTGAAAATTATTCGCGCTATTTATCAGGACGCGGCGCGGGGCAGGCTCCGCCAACTTTGTTTGAATATCTACCGAAAAACGCTTTGCTTTTTGTTGATGAAAGCCACGTTACCGTTCCGCAAATTGGTGGCATGTATAATGGCGACCGCGCGCGCAAAACCACGCTTGTAGAGCATGGATTCCGACTTTCTTCTGCCCTTGATAATCGCCCGCTGCGTTTTGATGAATGGGACAAAATGCGGCCGAATACAATTTTTGTTTCCGCAACACCTGGAAAATTAGAGCTAGAAAGAGCAGCAGGAAAAATAGTTGAACAAGTTATTCGCCCGACCGGCCTTATTGATCCGCCGTGTTTTGTGCGGCCAGCCTCGTCGCAAGTGGATGATGTATTGAATGAGTGCCGAAAAACAATCGCAGCTGGGCACCGGGTTTTACTTACAACTCTTACAAAGAAAATGGCTGAGCATTTATCGGAATATTTAAGCGAAGCGGGTTTGAAAGTTACCTATCTGCATTCTGATATCGAAACACTTGAGCGCATTGCCATTATCCGCCAATTGCGCCAAGGACAGACTGATGTTTTGGTGGGCGTGAATTTACTGCGCGAAGGTTTGGACATTCCTGAATGTGGTTTGGTTGCAATTTTAGATGCGGATAAAGAAGGATTTTTGCGCTCTGAAACTTCGCTCATTCAAACAATTGGCCGCGCTGCTAGAAATATCGATGGCAGAGTGATTTTATATGCCGATAAAATGACAAACTCGCTGACTAAAGCACTGGCGGAAACAGATAGAAGGCGGGCGATTCAGCAGGCATACAACGAAGAACATGGCATCACACCAGAGACAATTCGCAAAGCCATGCCGTCAATTTTAAATTCAGTTTTTGAGCGCGATCACGCAAATGTTCCAGAAGTTATTGAGGAGAACGTCTCGGAGAGCGAGAAAAAACGCCGACTTGAGGCCTTATACGCTAAAATGCGCAAAGCTGCAGAAGATCTAGAATTTGAACGCGCCGCAAATATACGTGATGAAATTCGCAAATTTGAGGCGCTTTGGCTGAAATTGTAGATTCCTGATATTGCGAATGAAATGAGCCCAGCTTTTTATAAAAAAAGATCGTTGAATTTTATGTATCGAATGCAAAGAACTCAATGATCTCGCAGAAAACTAAACTAGCGTGAAAAAACCACCTGCCCTTTTACGATTGTGTGCGTTGCGCAGCCTTTTAATTTCTGTCCTGCGAAAGGCATGTTTTTAGATTTACTGAATAAGGCTTCAGCATTTATCTGCCAAACATGCTCTAGATCGATGATGGTTAAATCAGCGGGAAGTCCCTTTTTCAAGCGACCTAATTTTGGGCGATGAATAACATCGGCGGCTTTGTAAGTCATCGCAGCTAAAACTTTAGGCAATGAAATGTGCCCAGCGTGATAGAGCGTAAGCCCAAAAGGGAGCATTGTTTCCAAACCGACAATGCCGAAGCTCGCTTCCTGCAGCGGAACTGTTTTAGTATCGGAATCATGCGGAGCGTGATCGGTGGCGATTACATCAATTGTGCCGTCCCTCAAGCCTTCTATTACAGCGAGAAGGTCTTTTTCAACGCGCAAAGGTGGATTCATTTTTGCTAAAGTTCCCTGCTGCAAAACGGCATCTTCAGTCAAAACAAAATGATGCGGAGCTGCTTCGCAAGTTACGTTCAAACCTTGCGCTTTGGCGCGGCGAACCGCTTCTATCGCCTGATGAGTTGAAATATGCAAGACGTGATAATGACCGCCTGTTAGTTCAAGTAAAAGCAGATCACGCGCGACAATGACTGCTTCTGAAGCATTGGGAATTCCAGGCACGCCAAGCTGTGCGGAGATGCGGCCTTCATTGATGCAGCCACCATTTGAGAGATGAAGATCTTCAGCATGCTGAGCTATTACTACGCCTAATGATGACGCATATTCCATAGCGCGACGCATGGTGAGAGAATTCATAACGGGCTTCCCATCATCGCTGAATCCAACTGCGCCAGCTTCGGCCAGCATTGCCATGTCGGTAAGGCTCTCGCCCTGAAGGTTTTTCGTAATTGCCGCGTAATGTTCAACATTGACATAAGCGCCCTCTAGCGCTCGCTGTTGAATGAAGCGTAGAACCTCTACTGAATCTACAGCTGGGCTTGTATTGGCCATGCCAACTACAGTTGTTACTCCACCTGCTGCTGCTGATTTCGTTGCAGTTGCGATGGTTTCTTTATGTTCAAAACCTGGCTCACGCAGATGAACTTGAATATCCAGCAGGCCCGGACAAAGAACTTGTCCTTTGGCATCTATATGCTGAACAAATTCTGGGGCATTATCTAGATTCATATGCGCACCAAAATCAGCTATGCTTCCTTCAACACAAAGTATTCCGCCGATTTGGTCGAGTCCTGATTCAGGATCAATTAAGCGCGCATTGGTTATTAAGAGCGGACGAATTAGTGATAATTGATGCTGAGGTTGAGTGAAATTCATGACTGGTTTCTCCTTGCGAATCGCTGATTTTTAGATTGCCTTTTTAAGCGAGCAACAGCGCTAAAATTGCCTGTCGCATCGCCACGCCTAATTCAACTTGATTTAATATTCGGCTTTGGCTTTGGTCATCAGCAACATCGCTGGCAATTTCAACGCCGCGATTAAGCGGGCCAGGATGCAAAACAATAGCAGTTGGCTTAGCGCGATTAAGACGCGCGCGCGTTAAACCATAACCATAAAAATAATCGCGAACAGATGGCACAAAACCACTTTGCATGCGCTCGCGCTGAAGGCGAAGCATCATGATTACATCGGCACCTTCCAGCGCATCATCCATGCAATGAGTGCATGAAACCGCAAGAGTTTTAATAACATGCGGCGGCAGTAGAGTCGGCGGCGCGACTAGGATTACTTCCGCCCCCAAACGCTGCAGTAATTTTATATTTGAACGCGCAACTCGGCTGTGAAGAATATCGCCGCAGATAACAACTTTTTTCCGCGCCAGCGAACCTAGTTGCTCCTGAATGGTAAGCGCGTCAAGCAAAGCCTGAGTTGGATGCTCGTGACAACCATCGCCAGCATTGATTATGCGCGCGCGACAAAGCTTGGTAGCAAGCTCAGAAGCGCCGCTCATAGCGTGTCGCAGAATAATCGCTGCAGGCCCCATAGCATCAAGCGAACGCAAAGTATCAGCGAGATTCTCGCCTTTGCTTACAGATGATTGCGCAACGCTGATATTTACAACATCTGCGCTTAGTCTTTTTCCGGCGATTTCAAATGAAGTGCGCGTGCGCGTTGAATGTTCGTAAAATAAATTGATGATGGAAACTCCGCGCAAAAGATTTTCCTTGTTAGGTTCTTTTGCATTTGCATCGCGATATTTTTTGGCTTGCGAAAATAATTTTTCTATATCGCTATCACTGAGATCATCGACGGCGATTAGATTTTTTGCTGTTAATGAGCTGTTTCCCATAATTTTGCTTCGCTTGTAAACTCTGTGTTTTCAGTGCGGCGCAAATTACAGTAATTGCTTTCTAATGCAAGAATGGCTTGATGTTTTGAAACGCGACAATTTTTGTTTTGCTAGTTTTTAATTTTAGCGCAACAAATGTCCTTTAGAAGAATTTCAGATTTTTACTAGATTATTGCAGCGTCGTTTCGTATACACCCAATCCTTTGCTGCTTGTTGTGATGGTATCACCCCATGGAACAGAACTTCAATCATATGTCATTTTCTCCTTTTTATTCGCGCGTTGGCGCGCCGCTTGATCTAGATTTTCTCAACAGCGTGACTGGTGGAAAGCCAGCCGTGCTTGAAGAACTTTTGGAGCTGTTTTTTGTGAATGCTTCTGAATGTCTTGCGGTTTTAGAGCGCAGCTTAAAGAACGATCATGATGAAGCGCGCTGGTCGCGAGCTGCAGCTGAGCTTAAAGTGTTGGCGGATAATGTTGGCGCTGTGGCGCTTGCCAAGGCTTGTAATGAGGCTTTTTCTGAGGCTAACTCAGCCTTTGAAAGCAAGAGAAAAATCTTCTCTGAGGTGCGGCTAGAAGTGCAAAAGCTGAAAACCTATTTTCAAAATAATCCTTTGCAGTACTAAAAACTTCGTTTTGATGCGGGCCGAATTAAAGTGCATTTTTTCTGTGCTACCGCAGATCGGCAAAAAATTTCTGCAGTAATGCTTCCGATTTACTAGCTGAAATTCCGCCGTAGCATTCGGGCTTGTGGTGACAAGTTGATCTGGTAAAAACTTTTGCTCCATGTTCAACGCCGCCACCTTTGGGATCGTATGCTCCGAAATAAACGCGCCTTATTCTGGCTAAACTTATAGCTTGAGCGCACATTGCGCATGGTTCCAAGGTTACGTAGAGATCGCAATCAGCAAGCCATTTCTGCTGCTGTTTTTGTGTTGCACGAATTATCGCTAAAATTTCTGCATGCGCTGTTGGATTTTTCTGCTGCTCAACTTCGTTGTAAGCGGAAGAAATGATGGTCGCTGTTGGTGCGTGAATTATTAGTGCGCCAACTGGAACCTCGCCTTCAGAAGCGGCCTTTTGTGCTAATTCCAGCGCTTGTTGCATTGCATTTGTAGAATTCATTTTCTTTCTCGTTTGCAGATTATGATTGTTGGTATATACCGATTTGGCGCTGGAAATAAAAAAGAGTTTCATCTGCTTGCATATCGATACCAATTAAAGCCCAAAGCTACGAGATGGAATTGGTATGGTAACGATTCAAGCTTTTCCTAGATAAAACTCTTGCGCCACAAGAGGAATATAATGTCATCGTATTTTCGCTATATTGCAGTTTTTGGTTTTGTTTTAGTGTTAGGCTTGTCTTTCGCAGCAGGCCTGGTTTTCCACAAGCAAGCGCTTGAGCAAATCATGAAAAATCCAACAATGGTGATGGATAAAAAAATAGCTACCTACTACACGCAAGCCTTGTGGTGCAGGTTCGCACCAGAAATTGCTGCAACTGGTGCTGAGACTCTACCGCAATGGCAAGCCACAACGCTTTCATCAAGACTTGCGCAGCATTCTCGCACGTTATTTGGTGTGCTTTCTGCAGCGAAAATTTCTGTGTATTTACCGACTCCGCGTGCTTTGCTTTTTTCTACCAATGAACATGACATGGTTTTGTTTGGCGAAGAAGAAGCTGCAAGCGCCGGATTTTTTGAGACCGCGAAGCAAGTTCCGCATGCCCGCGTATTGTCTTCAGCAGGCTTAGTAGCGAAAGACGGAACGGTACAAAAGGGCGCCTTTTTGCATTCTGCAATGTTAATTTCCTCCGCAAACTGCCCCGACGCAAAACCAGAGCAAAAGCCAGTTACGGCAGTTTTAGAAATATATCGCGATATAAGCATGCAGTGGAATTATTTATATATTTTCCAGGCGGCGATAAGCGGTGGAATCGTGGCGATTTTTCTGCTGCTATATTTGGCGGTTTTTGTCACTTCAAGAAAGACCGAACGCATCATAGAAAGACAGCATGAGGAAAATATCTCCCTGGCGGAAGCCAAAGCCAGAGCCGAATTGCAGAGTTCGGAGAAATCTATGTTTCTTGCTAATGTCACCCATGAATTGCGCACACCGCTTAATGCCGTCATTGGTTTTTCTGAAATTTTAAAAAGCGAAGCACACGGACCTTTGGGCGATCCGCAATACAAAGAATATGTGAATGATATTTTTTCTTCTGGAACGCATTTGCTGAGTTTGATTAACGACATTCTCGATTATTCAAAAGCCGAAGCACAAAAATTAGATGTTGAATCAGTTGAAATCGATTTATCAAAGATCGGTCAGAGCTGTTTGCGTTTGGTAGAAACACGCGCGCGTGATGCCCATGTTTCCTTGATAAATGACATCCCAGAGCGACGCATAGTTTTACATGCTGATCCTAAACGCATGCGCCAAGTTATTTTAAATTTGCTTTCTAACTCGGTCAAATTCACACCAGAAAATGGGAAAGTTACGCTCTTGATTCGCGAAGATATTGTTGATGGTTTAGTGCGCGTGCAGGTAAAAGACTCAGGAATTGGCATTGCACCAAAAGATATTTCCCGCGCATTAGCACCATTTGGACAGATTGATAGTTCACTTAGTCGCCGCTATGAAGGCACTGGCCTTGGCTTGCCGCTGACGAAAAAACTTACCGAAATTATGGGCGGAACTTTCCTTCTAGAAAGTGAAGAAGGCCTGGGAACCTCAGTTACTCTAAGTTTCCCGCTTCGCCGCGAAGAAAAAAAATCTCCTACCAATATTCATTTTTAGAAAATTTATTTATGTCGCAAATTAAACGCCGGAGCGTTCCTTCCATCAAAATGCAAAAATCTAAAACGCCTTTGGTTTGCTTAACCGCTTACACAACGCCGATGGCGCGGGCTCTTGATGAGCATGTTGATGTTTTGCTAGTTGGTGATTCGCTGGGCATGGTGGTTTATGGAATGGATTCAACATTGGGCGTAACTTTGTCGATGATGGCAGCGCACGGAGCCGCCGTAATGCGTGGCAGTAAAAATGCTTTGGTGGTGGTTGATATGCCATTTGGTAGTTATCTGGCAAGCTTGGATGAGGCGCTTTCCAATGCCTGTAAACTCATTGCAGAAAGCGGCTGCCAGGCGGTTAAGCTGGAAGGTGGCGCAGAAATTGCGCCGCTAATTAAACGCTTAATTAGCGCGGGAATTCCTGTAATGGCGCATATTGGTTTGATGCCGCAACATGTTCACGCAATGGGCGGATTTAAAATTCAGGGAAAAGATTCTTCTTCAGCCGAGAAAATTTTATCTGACGCTTTTGCACTTGAAGAAGCTGGCGCTTTTGCAGTGGTTTTAGAAGGAATTCCACAAAAATTAGCAGCAGAAATTTCACAAAAAATTAGCATTCCAACTATCGGAATTGGCGCTGCGCCAGAATGTGATGGGCAGATTTTAGTTGCTGAAGATATGCTTGGTCTCTTGCCGAATTCTCCGCCAAAATTCGTACAGAATTTTGCGAAGCTTTATCCGCAAATAGAAAATGCTGCGAAAGAATATGCAGAAGCGGTTAGAAATCGCAGCTTCCCTGCTCCAGAAAAACATTGTTATAATGTAACAGCTGAATAATAAAAACACATCAGAATAAAATTACTGAATTTTATAATGCATAAAAGCCCATCCCCAGATGAAGAAGGGATTTGCTGGTTTTTGCTTCATCTAATAAATGATAGCATTCCATATTTTTGAGCATGCGGAGGAGCGGCAAGTTTTTAAAGCTTAATTGTACTAAAACATACATGAGCATTGCAAAACTCAGCAACGACAATGTCAGGCTAAAAATCTGGATGGTATAACAAGAAAAACTACAGCGCTTTTAGCTCTGATGCTGATTGACGACCTTTATGTTCGGTCAGCTCGAACGCAAGGCGTTGATCTGGTTGCAGCGTTGACCAGCCAGCTTTTTCAACAGCAGTGATGTGAACGAAAACATCTCCTCCGCCACCATCAGGCGAAATAAAACCAAATTTCTTTTTTGCATCAAACCACTTTACTGTTCCTGTAGCCATTTTTTACTCCTTCAATAACAACAAAAAGAGCCGCGCAAAAATGTTTTTCTTTGCATAGCTCTTATAAAATTGCAGTTGAATTTATTGGCTGAAATTTTTCTCGTCAAGATTGTCTTTTTCAGAATTAGCACGCAGCACCAGACTGTGTATGGCAGGAACGACATAAAGCGTAAACAGCGTACCAATCATCATGCCGCCGATAATTACCCAGCCAATTTGGCGACGACTTTCTGCGCCCGCACCTTCAGATAAAGCCAGCGGTACAGCGCCAAGAACCATCGCAAGTGTTGTCATTAAAACTGGGCGCAGACGAACTGTTGCCGCTTCGTAAACAGCTTGCTTGGGATTTAATCCTTCTGCAACGCGTTGATTGCTAAATTCAACAATTAAAATGCCGTGTTTTGTGATCAAGCCAATGAGCGTGATCAGGCCTATTTGCGAATAAATATTGAGAGTGCCGCCTGTAAGTTTCAGCGCCAACAAAGCTCCCGTCATGGAAAGCGGAACAGTTAGCAAAATCACCAGCGGATAGCGATAGCTTTCAAATTGCGCCGCAAGAACCAAATAAATAAATCCAAGCGCGAGTAAGAATGTAAAAATTACTTCTTTGCTGGTGCTGCGAAACTCTCGCGATTCGCCATCTACATCAGTGCGCGCTGAGGCTGGTAAAATTTCTGCTGATTTTTTATCCAGCCAATCTAGCGCCTCGCCCAAAGTGTAGCCTTGGCCAACATTGGCGGTGATTTTGGCTGAGCGCATTTGGTTGAAGTGATTGAGTTCGCGCGGAGCTACAGTTTCAGTAATCGTCAGCAGGGCTGAGAGTGGAATCATTTTATTGTCCTTATTGCGGACATAAATGCGATCAATATCGCTTGGCGTTACGCGGTCTTGATCTTCGATTTGAACAATCACATCATATTGTTTGCCGCGATCTTTGAAGCGCGTGACTTGTCTGCCGCCGAGCAAAGTTTCTAATGCGCGGCCAATCGTATCGATTTGCACGCCCAAAGCTGCGGCTTTATCGCGCGCAATCAAAATTGAAAGCTGAGGTTTGCTGAGTTTTAAATCAATATCAGGATTAGCAATGCCTGGGTAGGTTTGCATTTCTTGCATCAGCTTCCCCATGACAGAATTGAGCTCGTCATATGTGCCCGTGGTTTGAATAATATACTCTATCGGCTGACTGCGCGCACTTCTGCCCAAAGATGGCGGATTAACAGGGAATGACATCATACCAGGCAGACCAAACATTTGCGGAGCAATAGTTTTGCCGATTTCCATTTGCGTGCGATTGCGCTCTTCCCATGGGCTTAGGCGCACAAACGCGATGCCTTGCGAAACAGTTGGAAAACCAGCAACGACGAAATATTTTTGGATCTCTGGAACGCTTGCAAATATCGGCTCAAGCGAACGCATCCATTTTGCCGTGTAGTCGATGGTTGAGCCCTCAGGCGTGATTCCTATTGCAACAATGGTCCCGCGGTCTTCTGTGGGTGCGAGCTCTGATTTTAAACTTCTAAGCAGCTGAACGCCTACTAAAGAAACTATCACCGCAATTAAAATAATTATGAATCTACCCCGCAAAGCTGCGCGCAAGCTTGCTGCATATCCAGTTTCAATTGCTTTAATCACAGCTTCGCTGAAGCGTGAAAATAAATTTGGTTGCTTTGAATCTGGACGCAGCCAAGCGCCGCACATCACAGGAGAAAGAGTAAGCGCAAGCCAGCCCGAAATCACAACTGCACCCGCTAATGTTATGGCGAATTCTGTGAATAATTTTCCTGTGCGTCCTGTCATGAACGCGACAGGTGTATAAACGGCAGCTAGGGTAAGGGTCATGGCGATTACTGCGAAACTAATTTCCCTCGAGCCTTTAATCGCAGCCTGCTTGGGTGACAGGCCTTCCTCGATGTGACGATGGATATTTTCAAGCACAACAATTGCATCATCAACGACCATTCCTATCGCTAAAACGAAGGCCAGCAAAGTTAGCGTGTTGATGGTGAATCCAAGAATCATCATGATGAAACACACGCCCAGCAATGATATTGGCACTGCAACCATCGGAATCAAAGTGGCGCGGAAAGAGCGCAAGAAAAAGAAAATCACCACCACTACTAAAATTGTGGCCTCGATTATGGTTTTGTAAACTTCAGCGATTGAGCGCTCGATAAAAATTGAACTATCGTAAGCCATTTCTAAGCGCATTCCTGCGGGCAGGCTTTTTTCGAGCTCGGGCATGAGATCGCGCACACCTTTTGAAACATCAAGCGGATTTGCAGTTGATTGCTTCACCACACCAAGAGCAACCGTGCTTTTGCCGTTGAAGCGCGTGATGCGTCGCTCGTCTTCGGGCGCAACTTCTGCACGGCCAACATCGCGCAGCCGCGTGAGCTCTGTCCCGCGCTGCCTTAGAATTATGGCCTCAAATTGCTCTGTAGTTTTTAAATCAGTTTCTGACAAAACGGAAAATTCCCGGTTGCTGCTTTCAATGCGGCCAGCTGGAATTTCAACATTCTGCGCGCGCAAAGCCTGCTCCACATCAGCTGGAGTAAGATCATAAGCGGCCAAGCGCTCGGGGCTTAGCCAAATGCGCATAGCGGTTCTGCGCTCACCAAAAATATTTACGTTCGATACACCAGCAAGATTTTGTATGCGATTTTTGACATAGCGATCAGCGTAGTCGCTGATTTCAAGCTCGGTGTGGCGGTCGCTAAAAAATGCAAGATAGATAATCGGCTGCGCATCTGCCTCTACTTTTGCAATGACGGGCTCGTCGATTTCTTGCGGCAATTTACTGCGCACACGACCAACTCTGTCACGCACATCATTGGCGGCGCCGTCGGGATCGCGCGTGGTTTTAAAGCGCACGGAAATCTGGCTTGATTCTGCGCGGCTAACCGAGCTTAAAACTTCTATTCCCTCAATCCCAGCCAATGATTCTTCCAGCGGCGTTGCAATTTGCGTCTCGATAATTTCCGCGCTCGCACCAGGATATTTTGTTTCAACCGTAATTACAGGCTCATCGATATTGGGATATTCGCGCACAGTTAAGCGCGAAAATGCAATCAGCCCAAGCCACAGAACCATTATGTTTAGCACTGTTGCTAAAACTGGGCGGCGCAAACAAAGATCGGTGAGTATCATTTTTATTTCCTTCTTACGGCGCTACATCTGGCTCGTCTATTTTTTCAGATGAAGTTTTTTCATCCTCAGCACCGTTTGTTTTTTCTAGTGGAGAAAGAGAATCTGCTGGTTCGGTAGTAATATCTGTTGCTGAAGTTGGAGATTCTGCGGCTGGATTTGTTGCTGAAACTGGCTCTGTAGTTGGCTCTGGAATTGGAGCGGATTTTTCTGCATCTGGCGCTGATTTTTCTGGAGACGAAGAAACAGCAGGAGCCAAAGCAGGATCTGGTGCTTTCGCATTCATAACCATAACCGCGGCGCCTTCTTGTAGCTTCATATGTCCTGCGGTTACAACAACTTCTCCTGCGCCTAATCCTTTAGCAATTTGTACTTCTCGTGCACGACGAATTCCCAGAGTTACGGAAACAAAATGCGCTTTTCCATCTTTTATAACGCAAATCATCGTTTGTTCGCCGCGATGGATTATGGCCTCTTCTGGAACCATAAGCGCATCTGCAATTGTACGAATATTGACAGAAAGATAGGCAAACATGCCTGGACGCAAAAGATTTGCACCATTGTCGATCGTTGCTTTTACTCTTGCTGCGCGGGTTTCTTTTTCCAAGCGCGGCGCAATTGCGGTGATGATTCCCAAAAATCTTTCCTGCGGCAGCGCCTCAACGCGCACGGCTATTTTTTGGCCAACTGCTACATTGGCGAGGTCGCGCTCGGGCACATCAAATTCTGCATTCACAGGATTTAGAGACTCTAGATGCGTAAGCATTGCTCCCGCCTCTACGAATGCGCCCTCGTCTATTTCACGCAATCCAACAACACCGGCGAATGGCGCGCGCAAAATAGTTTTTTCTAAAATAGCTTCAGCTTTCGCAAGGAGAGCTTGTGCTTGATGCATTTTTGCTTCCGCTTCATCGCGCGTTTGTGCTGAGGCAATGCCTTGTTTTCCTAGAACTTGCGCACGCTTATAGGTTATCACGCTTAAATCGTAATTTGCTTTTGCTTCATCGCGCGCGGCTTTTAGCTCTTCATCGGCAAGGCGCGCCAAGATTGTTCCAGCCTGAACTTCTTTTCCTTCTTGAAAGAAAACCGAAATTAGACGACCAGAAATTTCAGGACGAATTAATGCTGATGCCGAGGCTTCAATGGTACCAACGGCATTTAATTGCTCTTCAACATACTGTGGATTTAGGTTTAAAACCTCAACAGGAAGCGGCGGCATACCACCGCCAAAGCCGCCAGGCTTGCCGCTTTGCGCAGAAGCAGGTGATTGCGCTCCAGAAATAGTTTTTGCAAAATTACTTATTGTTTGCCATTCACTAGCTGCAGCAGCAAGTAATCCAAGAGCAATAGCGATGGTAATTATACGAACAGGAGACGGGGATTTCATGATGATCAGCATCTATATAAAAATAAAAAACGGTGGCGTGTTTTAAAAAATTAATTCCTAAAACACCAGCTTTTACTGCAAACACCAGCCTTTTATTAGATTAGCCATTGCTTGGCAATTAGCGGCGCTTGTTGCGGTGGCGCAGCCTGTTGCTGCTGCTGCCGTACAAATTGTTGTATTGGTTACGCCTTGTGCTGCGCTGATGATGTCGCTTTTTCTTGCGTAGCGCAAAGTGTCATCAAAACTATTGGTCGCAGATTTTTTTACGAAAGTTGTGTTGAATGCCACTTCACCAATTGTAGGCGTTGCATCGCATTTACAGTTTTGTAGCTCGTCTGTATCGGTTGAGCCGCTGGTAACTAAGCTGCTACCGCCGTTGCGCCCGAAAGCACCGTGACCATTTTTGCCGAAGCTTAGCAAAGCATAAACTGCCTCTGATGTTTCTGTGCCACCTGCGGCGTTTTTTACGACGATTCCACCACCCACTTCTTCTTTAAATTGGGCGCTGGCTTTGGCGAACTTATTATCAACCACATAAAGAATTCTGCGGCCATGGCCATCATTTGCATATTCATCGGGAAGATTCAGCGTTCGCACTGGGACTCCGCCCGCATAAACTCCCGTTGCGTTGGGCGAGCCATAATTGCCATTGGTGCAGTTTGCGCCTGTTTGCGCCGTTATGCCGAAATTACCATCAGTCATTGGTAGATCTATATCTGCTGGACAAGGTAAATCGCCACCGCCATCGCTGGAATTTCCGCTATCTAAAACATAGCGCGCAAGAGCAGCTTGTATTGCGTCTAAACGTGCTGTTGTGGTGGTAACTTTTGCGGTTTCGGTATTTTGTGTGGCAACAGTTAAGCCGCCCGCCAGCGTAATTCCCATTACCGCTAAAACTACGGACAATTCAACCAAAGAAAAACCTAAGCTTCTAAAGATTTTCATTGCAGACAGCGACTCCAAATTTCTGTGGCGAAACTGCGACAAGTTGCAGCATCGATTGTTCCTGATGCGCCAGTGCAGTCATCGGGGTCGTTATCTTCAACCGCTTTTGCAATGACGCATTCACTGCCATCATATCCAGCGCCAGCCTCGCGCACGAGCTGCTGTTTGGTTGCATACCAAACTATGTCGTCGAAAGTTGCGGTGCGATCTTTGCGAATTATCACGTCATTGAGATTGGTTGGTTGAGAATCTGTTGCGCCAGCTGCAGATAGAAAACTATTTTCGCGCTCATGGGTATCGACTGTTGCGCCAGACGCCTGGTAAGCGTTGTAGCGCGCGCCACCGTTTTTTCCGTAAGCACCGTGACCATTTTCACCAAAACTTATCAGCGCAACAACTGCCGCAGATTCAATTGAGGCTTCGCCAACGGCTGGTTTTATATCGATTACGCCACCAGACATGTGCACAAAACAATCGCGATTACTACTGTCGCAAGCGCTGTAAGTTGAGATGTTGTTTATGGCTTTGCGGTCAACAACATACATGAATCTTCTGTCCCAACCATCAATGGCATAGGCATTGCTAATGCCAAGAGTAGTAACTGGAACCATGCCAAAATAAAGATTCTCTGTAGTATATGTATGAGTTGCTGAAGTGCAGCTATCAACGTTTGCATCAGCAACCAATTCGGGAAGAGCAGCGCCGAAATTAGCGTGCTCTAAAGCAAGCGAGGCATCAGCTGGACAAGGCAGACGGTGATTTAGAACCAAAAATGCAACTAGAGCTTCTTGTATGCGCTCGATTTTTTTCTCGGTTTGACTGAGGCGCAGATTATCATCTTGCGTGACTACAACAGAAATTGCGCTGCCCATCACCACAGAAATAATGGCTATGACGATTGAAAGCTCAGCGAGAGAAAAACCGCGCTTCTTTGCGGCTCTTTCAACAAGATTCTGTTTGTGCGTGCGCTTCATGATGCTTTTGTTATAAGTGGCAGAATTTTATCGTAACGAACTCAAGTTCTATATACATGCACGCTTTAGAACTCAATTGAGAACTATAAGGAGAGAACATAATGGATTTTTCCAACACCGCTACTATGCCTGCGTTTTTGGTGGTGTTTTTTGTTGCGCTGGTTGGCTTGGTTTTTGGCAGTTTTGTAACTTTAATCAGCTATAGATTGCCGCGCGATTTACCGTTTGGTTGCCAGCGTTCGCGCTGCACAGAATGCTCTCACGCATTGAGTTTTATTGATTTGATTCCGCTTTTGTCTTGGCTTTTTCAGCGCGGAAAATGTCGCTATTGTCAGGCGAAAATTCATTGGCGCTATCCGCTGATTGAGCTTGCACAAATGCTTATGTTTTTGGAAGTGTTTCGCTTGTATGGAATGTCCGCGAATGGTTTTATTTTTGCTGCACTTTCTGTGGCACTGCTTTTGATGCTGGTGATTGATTTGGAGTTCAAAATCATTCCCGATAGCTTGCAGATATTTTTTATTCTGCTGGGAATTTTATACCGCTACAGCGGCAATTTAAATTTACTAGAAGGCTTAGCTGCAGCGGCGCTTTTAAGCGGCGGATCGTTTTTGCTGCGGGCAATATTTTGGCGCGTGCGAAAGCGTGAAGGATTAGGGCTTGGCGATGTAAAATTTTTCTTCGCTGCGGGTATTTGGTTAGGATTTATGCCTATTCCGGCGTTTTTATTGTTGTCTGGTTCGCTGGGAATTTTGCTTGCTGTGCTGTGGCAAAAATTTTTCCAGCAAGATGAATTTCCTTTTGCTCCTGCTCTTGCAATAGCTATGTGGATTTGTCTGAATTACAGCGGCGTCTCTTCCTTGTTAGTTTATGGCAGCAGCTGAGTTATTCTGGTAAAAAATTTTTTGCAAAATGACTAAGTATTGCGTGAAGCCTTAGATATACCACCCAGCGTTTGCTTTTTTAGATGTGATTCTTTATAGCGTCTTCTCTGGTTTTAGATGCGCGTTTTGTGCTTCTGTTTTTGGGGGAATAATTATCGTGTTTTTAGCTCTGCTGCCGCGATTCTCTGTAGCTTCTTATGCGCTGCTTTTCTTGCATTGCGCATTGATGATTTTTTTTCTGTCTGGCTGCTCTGAAGATGGAATGAATAAATCCAGACACAAAAGAACCGATCCGCTTGATCGCGCCATTGGCAAAAGTTACGACGACGTAATGAAAGATGTTTTTTCAGCGGCTGAGGAAAAAAAGCGCGCGGAAGAGGCGCAAAAAAAATCTGGAGTAGAACCTCCTATCCCTGATATTTCGCCAATTCTGGCCGCACCAAAATCACCAGAAGCAAGCTCTGAAAAGCTAGTTTCTCTTTCTTTAACGGAAGAAGTTCCGCTGAAAGATGTTCTGATTGAATTAGGTAGAATTGCCGATATTGACTTGGAAATTGATACTGGAATTAAAGGCGGAATTATCCTGCGCGTACGCGATAAACCGCTTAGTGATGTGCTAAACCGCATCGCAATTCAGTCAGGATTACGTGTGCGACAAGAGCGCGGCATTACTCGTGTTGAGCGCGACCTTCCTTATGTGAAAAACTATCCTGTGGATTTTCTAAATTTGATTCGTTCAAATAGCGGGAATTTGAGCATTTCAACGCAAGTTCTTTCTTCTTCTGGTGGCGGAGGCGGCGGTGGCGTTACAACTGGTGCGTCAAGTGCGATTTCTTCTTCGTATGACGGAGATATGTGGAAGTCGGTTGAGGCGGATATAAAAAATATTTTGAAACATGATCCCGCGCTTTCCTTCGCAGAAAAACCCGATGATACAAAAGTTATAGCAACCTCTGCTGCGGCCGAAAACAAAGACGGCGCAAATTCACTGATGGTAAATAAACAGGCAGGTGTTATCACGATTTTAGCGAATGAAAGTCAGCATAAAAATATCGCAAAATATTTGGAGCGCGTCAGAATTTCCTCATCAGCACAGGTTTTGATTGAAGCTAAAGTTGTCGATGTCACGCTTAATGATGAATATAAAACTGGCATAAATTGGACTGGCCTTAATATGAATCCTGATTTAAGAATTGCGGGAAGCTTTGCCTCAGGAGCAACTGCAAATCAGGTTAAATTCACGGTTTTCGCCAGTGATGGCCCTTCGACATCGATTGAGTCAGCAGTCGATTTGACGGAAAAATTTGGCGTTTCGCGCACACTTTCGAGCCCGCGCTTAACTGCGCTTAATAATCAACAAGCGGTGATGACTTTTGCACAAAACGAAGTTTATTTTACACTGAAACTGCAGGAGCAAAGCACCCAATCAACAGGCGGCGGCGATGAAAAACTTAGCATTCAGAGCGAATTCAAAACTGTTCCAGTTGGTGTAATGCTATCCCTGCAGCCTTCAATTAATCTTGAGACCAGCGAAATAACCATGAATGTGCGTCCAACAATTTCTGTTGTTTCTAGTCGCGTTGATGACCCTGGCGTGTCAATTATCGCACAAAGAAGCAAGCTTGATAACATCGTGAGTCAAGTTCCAGTTATTGAGGTGAAAGAGCTAGACTCTGTGCTGAAGATGAAAAGCGGGCAAGTTATGGTAATTGGCGGGTTGATGAAAAATTCATCAGACAGCACTGACACGGGCGTTCCGTTCATTTCACGCGCGCCTTTGGTTGGTAATTTATTCAAAAGCGTTTCTAAAACTAACACCGTTGTAGAAACGGTGATCTTCATAAAAGCCACAATTATAAACGGAAGTTCAACCGATGCGACTGATCGCAAGGTTTACAAAGAACTTATTCAAGATTCCCATCCAATTGCTTTTTAAATAATTTAGGAGCATTTTTTTATGAAGGCGATTGTGCGTTATATTTTGCTTACTGCATCGCGCGACTTTTTGTTTCTTGGCTTATTCGTGATGATTATTGCGGCATATGGCTTCTCGCTTTTTACGGGAAGCACCGCTTTGGTCGAGCAACAGCAAATGACGGTGGCATATTTTGCTGGAACTAGCCGCGTTATTTTGATTATGGGTCTGGTGACTTTTATCTGTTTTCATATTCGTCGCGCTTTTGAAAATCGTGAAATTGAAACCATTCTTTCTAAGCCTTTATCCCGCGTGCAATTTGTTTTGGCCTATTGGATTGGTTATGTGGTTTTGGTTTTGCTTGCCGCGCTTTCACCGATTTTGATTTTTCTTGTACTGGGCGGCGTTGATTCGATGGGGCTGCTTTATTGGGGTAGCAGTCTCTTGCTGGAAGCCTCGCTGATGATGGCTTTTGCGCTAGTTGCAGCGCTGGTTTTGCGCAGCGCTGTGACTGCTTTATTTTCTGTTGCTGCTTTTTATTTAGTTGCAAGGCTGATGGGATTTTTAATGGTGGCAATTGATAATCCAAACGCTTTGCTGCATGGGTTGGGCTGGCAAGCTGATTTGATGGTTGTGGTGCTGAAAATTGTGTCAGTAACTTTTCCGCGCTTTGATTTATTTACACGCAGCGAGTGGCTAATTTATGGCGTGGCTGAGAGCAAAGATCTTTGGCTTTTTCAGGTGCAATCCTTGATTTACTTGCCGTTTTTGCTAGGGATTGCGATTGTAGATTTTCGTCGCAAACAATTTTAGATGCGGGAGAAAACGATGTCGCTTTGTTCGATTCGCATTTGTGCTTTCGCTCAAGCTCTTAAAAAATGGGCATCTTACAAAGTGCCGCGTGTGTGGTTTTTGCGCACTGATTTGGTGTTTTATGCTGCATTCATTTCGCAGATATTTTTCTGGTCAAATACTCGCAGCCTTAGGCCTGAAATGGTTGTGGTTCCTCCACCTCCTAGCCCGATTGCGGTGAAAGCTTTATCGCTTGGCGATGAGCAGTTTTATTTCCGCGCGCTGGCTTTTGAATTGCAAAATCTTGGCGATACTTTTGGCCGTTTTACTCCGCTAAAAGATTATGATTTCAAGCGTCTTTCAAAATGGTGGGAAGTGTTAGATGAGCTTGATCCGCGCTCGCATTTTGTTCCATCAATCGCTAGCTATTATTACAGCCAAACGCAGAATGAGCCTGATGTTCGCTATGTTGTAGATTATTTAGACAAACACTCGAGCAAAGATTTATCGCGCAATTGGTGGTGGATGGGACAGGCGGTTTATCTAGCTAATTACAAGCTGAAAGATAAAAAACTTGCGCTTGAGCTGGCTTATAAATTAGCACAAACACCGCGTGATGATGTGCCGATTTGGGTGAAGCAAATGCCTGCTTTTATTTTAGAACAAATGGGAGAGGAAGAGCAGGCCCTGATTATTATCAAAGATATTATTGCTCGCTCGGAAAATCTTGATCCTGGCGAATTTAACTTCATGCGTTATTTCGTCAAAGATAGATTGGATAAATTTTTAGCTGGCCTCACCGACAAGCCAGTAAGATCGCTTGAGGCACAAAAGCCTAAAACGCATGGCGGCGTTGAACTATACGATTCACCGAAACCGCCTATCGTTGATCAAATAATCAGGAAATTAACACCTGCGGCACCAGCAAAAGCTCCTTCTGCTAACCCCTAAAGATCTAAACAAAAAATGATGCAGCCCGCTTTTAATTTTTCGCAAGCGCTTCAGCTAGTTGGCTTAGCTCCTGCTTTGTTGCTGATTGTTTATCTGCTAATGGTTGCGCGTGATTGGCGTCATGTGCTAGTTCCGCTGTGTTTTTTCTTACTGATGACACTGCAGTTTGTTGATGCGATGTTGCCAGCGATTTACCCGCTGAATTATTCTTCTTGGACAAAAGGATTTTTCTTTCTTGTGCACAATACAGTGCCTGCTTTTGGTTATTTATTGATCATGCAATGCGTACTTAATCGCATTCCGCCTTTTACTTTTTGGCTCGTGCTTGCGGTGCCTTTTGTTGCCGCTCCTCCATATATGTATGCCGCTCTTTCAACAGGCGAATTATGCTTCTCGATTGTTGATTGCTTCAATGCGGAATCAGCAATGATTTTAAATCGCACGGGTATGAATCTGTTGGTTTTTCTGCTTTTGACTTTCTGTGCTGTGCGCACTTTTCCTACTCTTCCTGGCGACGATGTAGTTCGCCATCATCGCTATTTTTTGATTCTAACTTTGATTTGCTTGCATGTAGTTTTGCTCGGATTAGACATAAGTTTAGTAGGAAAATATGTCTCTGATGAGCAGCATTTATTTTTGGCAACGCTAGTGAAATTATGCTTTCTCTATTTCGTGATGATTTCTGTTTTTCGTTTTTTCTCCGAAGCCTTTACCGTGCCAGAAACAAAAATGGTTTCAGAAGAGCCCGAATTATCCGAGAAAGAAAAACAAATTGCGCTGCAGCTTGTTGACCTCCTAAATAAGGAAAAAATTTACTGCGATTTGCATATCTCGCGCGACCGCTTGGCGGAGAAATTGAATATAAAAACCTATCAATTGTCGCATATTATTAATCGCCATTTTGAAAAATCTTACACTGATTTAATCAGCGATCATCGCGTTGATGATGCAAAGCAGCGCTTGATGTCTTCAAGCGAGCCAATTACAGCAATTGCTTATGATGTAGGCTTTGGTAGTATCGCTTCTTTTAATCGCGTATTTAAGGAGCGCTGCGGAATGTCGCCTTCCGCTTATCGCACCAAAAATCGTAAAAACATTGTCTTTAGCTAATGAATAATAACATATCCGAGCTCCTGAATTTTTATCGCGCCTTGGGTGTTGAAAATTTATTTTCAGACACAGCGATTTGCCGCTTTGATGCGCAGATAAATATCGCTGAGAATGCTTCTGCTACTGCTGTTTCTGCCGCTGCGGTTGTTGCTGCTGCTCCCGTTAATTCTCAAAATGCTGCTGTTATGCCTGCACCAAAAATTTTGCCTGTAACGCCTCCTCCTTCTGATGCCATAAAAGCAGCGAAAGCTCTGGCTGATTCCTGCACGACTCTTGCTGAACTTGAAAAATCTGTGCGGGAATTTGATGGTATAGCGCTCAAAAAAACAGCGACAAACACGGTTTTTGCCGATGGCGTTGCCAGCGCGAAAGTGATGTTAATTGGAGAAGCTCCTGGTGCTGAGGAGGATGAACAAGGAATTCCGTTTTGCGGTGCGAGCGGTCAAATGCTTGATCAAATGCTTGGTTTGATTGGTCTTTCGCGCAAGGAAAATTTTTATATCACCAATACAATTTTCTGGCGTCCGCCTGGAAATCGCCGCCCAACACCAGAAGAAATGGCGATTTGCCGGCCTTTTGTTGAGAAACATATTGCTCTGATAAATCCCGCTTTATTGATTCTGGTTGGCGGAACCGCAGTTGCAGCTTTGCATGATCCGCGTGTTGCAATCAGCAAAGTACGTGGCACATTTTTTCCCTACAACGCGACAGAGCTTGAAACAGAAATTAGCACGACTGCGATTTTTCATCCTTCCTATTTGTTGCGCTCACCGGGGCAAAAACGTATAGCCTGGCATGATCTCCTAACCATACGAGCGCGCCTGCGCTCAAACGCGATTATTTAGGGCTTCTAGCGCCAGACGCTTGCCTTCTTCTACGGCAGGCTGCGAAAATGGATCAACGCCCATAGCCTCAGCAACAATTAACGTTTCTAACATTATGTGCATGCATAGAGAGCCAAGCTCTGCTTCTTTCAGCTGATTAAGCGCAATTACGCGTACGGGACGGCTATGCCGAGCAACTGTCGCAATTGTTGCTTCTTGCTCGGCTTCAACTAATGCTCCAAGCGAAGTTTTCGCAAGAAGTTGGGTGAGAGAATCCGCGCCAGCTAAATTCGGAGAAATTATATTTTTGGTGTGAGTGTGATGTTCGGTGATGAATGTAAAAATTTTGTCGTTCGGACCATCCAAATAAAGCTGCAGCTGGCTATGTTGGTCAAGCGGGCCGCTTGCTCGAATTGGCGTAGTTCCCTGCCCGCCTTTGCCTAGGCTTTCCGACCAAAGCTGGCAAAACCAATTTGAAAGAGCATAAAGCGACGCAATATACGGCATGAAAACTGTCATTGAATGATTAAGTAGCATGCCGTGAAACTGAAACAAAGCACCGCTTTCAGGATCTGATTCTTCCTGGTTTAGCCAATTATTTAAAACGGTTTTTGCACCAGTTAGAAACGCCGCCACATCAAGATCAGCAAGATAGGCTGGGAGCAAGCCAACCACCGTAAAAGTGGCATAACGACCACCAATTTCCTGCGGGTGCTCTAAACATTCAATGCCAAGCTGCGTGGCTAAATCGCGCATTGGATTTGGCTCGGGATCGGTGATAAACCAAAAATGCTTTTGTGGCTTCACAACAATTCTTCGCCAAAAATCAAACAAGGCTAAAAACTGCGCGACCGTTTCAATGGTTTTTCCAGATTTTGTAATCACCAAAACGGCTGTGCGAGTTATATCAAGGCTTTGGCAAAGATTCGTAAAAGCGCGCGGATCAATATTTTCCCAATAAATTATTTTATCTGGAGCGGAAGAAAGAGCACTCAGCAATTGCGGATTAAGCGTTGAGCCGCCCATGCCCAAGATCAAAATTTTTTGATAAGACTGCATGGACTTAGCTGCGTCTTGCCATTTGAAATTTCTTTCTTGCGCGGCGTTTAGCATTGGTAATTTGGCCGCGCGATATTCTGCTTTAAGTTTACTACTTGCTTTTTTGATCACAGCTTTGCTGCTCTGCAGCGCGGTTTTATCGTCGCCATTTTGCGACCAAAGCTGCCAAGATGAATCGATATTTTGCGTGTAATACATTTTATTTCATTGTTTGAGATGGTCTAAAATCTATCGTTTTGGAGCCTACGATTACGATTGGTAAATCCTCTAGATTGGGCAAAGATTTTATGTAATTTCTTAGAGAAATTTTATCGACTTTGGAAATCATTTGATTGCGAATATTCAAGAACTCAAGCGGCGCTTGTTGGCGTGCGATTGGATAAATAAGCGCAGCAATATCTCGGTTGCGCGTAAGCTTATTGGCAAGCGAACCTGTGAGATAATTTTTTGCATGGGCAAGATCTGCGGCGCTTATTTCCTCGGTTTTCAGAGTTTGCCAAATCTGCTTTATTTGCTCCACAACTTCATGCTCTTTCCCTGTTTTGGTTCCAGCAAAACCGAAGCAAAAAACACCCTGCTGATATAATTCAATGCCAGTTTGGGCACTGTAAACCAGGCCGCGCTCTTCACGCAGAGCCTGCATTAGGCGGCTGTTTAAATCACCGCCACCTAAAATATGATTGAGAATAAAAGCGGTGTAGAATTTTTCGTCGATACGTTTTGGCGCAGGAATTGCAAAAGCCACCACGGCTTGAGAAACTGGCAAAGAAATGCTCTCGATTCCTCCTTTTGCCTGCCAGATTGGCGATGTAATTTCTGGCGCTGGTTCTTGTCCTGCGGGAATATTCTCCAGAAAAACATTCCATTCTGCTTGCCACTCTGCTGCAGAAATTCCTCCGACTACTGCGCTGCTCAAACGATTTTTAGTGAAATTCTGCTGGAGAAATTTTTTGATTATTTCTGGCGTAATTTTATTTCTAGATTCCATATTTCCAAGAGCATCCCGCGTGTATGGATGCGCGCCCCAGCTGCGCTTTTTAAGCGTTTGCAGAGCCAGAAATTCTGGATCTTTTGCTGCGGCTTTTTGTTCGATATTTATTTGCGCGCTTATGCGCTCTTGCGTTTTTTTCTCTAGGCGCGGATTGGTGATGATTAGCGCCAAAAGGCGCAGAGCTTCTGATATTTTTGGGCGTGTTGTCTGAATGGTGAAAACCACTTCATCTGCGGTTGCTTCGCCGTTTATAACGATTGCTTGCGACTCCATTTTTTCTTGCAAAGATTTTGCATCATAAGGGCCTGCACCTTCACCAAGCATGGCGACAACATAATTTGCAAGGCCAGGTAAATTATCTGGATCATAGGCAAATCCTGTGCGTGCAAAACCTAGCTTTACTGCGACAATTGGCAGATATTGATCTTCGAGGAAAAGATCTTTTCCATATTTACGTTCTGACAAAATAGTGGGATTGGCAAGAGCAAAAGCTGTGTTGCTTGCAGCCAGAATGTACAAAAGAACGCTGATTTTGAAAAATTTCTGCAGAAATATTTTGCTCATTTTATTTCTCCAACAGAAGATTTTTCTTCTGGCAGTAAAGTTCCTGACAGGCTGTAGGCAGCTGAAATCAACGAACAGGCAGATTTTTGTATGGATTGTGCATCGGTTTTTTCGATGTTGGTTGTCCAGTTTTCTACGTAATCTGGACCTACGCCAATAATTGCTGAGCGCCCGTAAACTGTGCCAAGCGCGGTTAAATCTTCTTGCGCGAACAAAACATTGCTCACCAAAGTCTGCTGAACATGCGTGACTTCATTTTCTGTCGGCGCCATTCGGCAAATTTTTTGAATTTCTTGGTTAAGCGCTTGATGTAATTTTTCTGGCTCAATTCCATGACGCGGAATCGCACCAAGAGCAAAAATAGATGGACCGTATGAGAGCGGGTCATAATCGGCGCTGACAGCGACAGCTATTTTTTGCTGCTCGACTAAATTTTGATAAATTCTGCTGCTGCTTCCTCCACCAAGAAGAGCCGCTAAAACCTGCAGAGAATAAAGCTCTTCAGGTTTTTGTGCATTAGCAATATTTGGAGCTGGATAATATTGCATAATCTGCGTTGCTTTGGCCAAAGCATCCCGCCGTTTTATAGAAATATTTCCTTGCGTGAATGGCTCTTTTGCAAAAGTTTTTCTATCTTGTTTTGCTGTATTGATTCCTGCAGATTTTAGAGCGCCGTAATAACGCAAAACGAGTGGCTTGAGTTTTTCTAATTCCACATCGCCAACAACAACCAAAGTGGCATTTTGCGGCTGATACCAACGGCGGTAGAATTTATGCAAATCATTTTTGCTGAGTTTTTTTATATCATCTTCCCAGCCAATAGTTGGATGACGATAAGGATGCCTAGTGAAGAAAACTGCCCTCATTTGCTCGGCTAGAAGCGCTTCTGGCACATTACCAAGGCGCATGCGGCGCTCTTCTAAAATGACATTGCGTTCTTTTTCAATTTCTTTTGAATCAAACAAAAGCTGCTGCATGCGCTCGGCTTCGCGCTCCATAAGTTTTGGCAAAGCTTGCTTTTGAACTTGCTGATAATAAACCGTCATATCATCAGTGGTGAAGGCATTTTCTATGCCGCCAATCTCGGCAATTTCTTTGGAGAATTCTCCTGCTGCATATTTTTTTGTGCGCTTAAACATCAGGTGCTCAAGGAAATGCGCAATCCCTGTTTGGCCTTCCACCTCATCCTTAGAACCAACATGATACCAAAGCATGTGCAAAACAACTGGGGCTTTATGCACTGGCACATGAATTACTTCCAAGCCATTGGCTAGAATAAAGCGATTGCTTTGAAATGTTGCCTTGGGCAATTCGGCTGATTTTATTTCAGCCCAACCATTTTGAATTGGCAGAAAAACAGCAATGAAAACAAAACACCATCTGGCTAAAAATCGCATATTTACTGCTTTTGCGCTGGAAGAAAAATTCTAGGAAAATTTAAAAAACGAAGTTTTTTAGACAAGAGCGCTTATTTTACTATGTCTATGACTTTTCCTAGAACGCCACGATCTTTAGTTTTTTGTGTAGCAACTGGTGTGCTATCAACTGATTTTCCATCTGCTTTTAAGTCAGAAATGCGCTCTTTTTCTTTTCCAGCAGCAACAAGCGGATCTTTGGGATCGTCTTCTCCGCGCAGGAAATCAAGCGTTTTGCCGACATAGCTTTTTTCTGCTTCTTCAGAGTGGCGTGCTTTTTCTTCCTCATCAAGCTCGGCGCGAATTTTTGGATCAGCGGAGAACGCTCCTGCGCGGCCTAAAAAGCTTGATTCAGCTCCGCTAGGTAGATCAGATTTTTTCACAGCAGCAGCGGAGGTTTTTTCTGCGCTATTTGCGTCGGAATTGAAAACTTTCTCTGCAGCAACATCCGATGCATTTTGATAGGAAAGCGGCGCTTCTCCTGGGCTTGGCGGACGGAGAGAAAATTCAGGAGGAACGGCCAAAGGCTGATTCGCAATTACCCGGAATTCATCTGGTGCGGAGCGCGCAATGCCAAGCGAGCGCTTTATATTGCTGTTGCACGAGCTAGCGAACAGAGCAACCGCAATCAGCGAAAATATTTGCAAGGATTTTTTGCAGCCAGATTTTGATTTAGTCATTTGCGAAATATTCATGTGGAAACCTTTATGGTTTTGGCGTTGTTTTTGTTGTTTGTAATTCACGCAATAGCAATATTCCTACACCGATAACAATGGCGCTGTCGGCGATATTAAATGCAGGCCAGTGCCAGCCATATAAATGAACATCTATAAAATCAGCAACTGCACCGTATTGCAGCCGATCTAGCACATTTCCTGCCGCTCCGCCAATAATCATGGCGATAGCTATGCGAGTGGATTTATCTTCTGTGCGTAACCACCATATAATCAGCCCCAGGCTCATGCCAAGCGCTATCATTGAAAACAGCCATTTTCCTAGCTCTGGTGATTGGAACAAACCGAAGCTTATGCCGTAATTCCACACGCGCACAAAATTTAGCCAGAAAAACACTGCGTATTCGCTGACTTCCTGCTCATTAAGCCAATTAAAAATTTTAATTTTGCTGTATTGATCAAGCACAACAATGATGATGCTGGGCAAAACCAGCTGCAACAGAATCGTTTTTATTTGTGAGTTTTTAGCCATTTTTTTGCCTTTATACAATCTTCTGAAATTTGCGCTTGCAGTAGTTCTGGTGTAGAGAATTTTTTCTCTGTCCGCAAATAATTGAGCAGCTCAACAGCGATTTTTTTTCCGTATAAATTTTTGTCGAAATCGAAAATATGCACTTCGCAGCATTCTTGTAAAACGCCCCAAGTTGGCCTAACGCCTATGTTTACTATTGCATCTTTGCGCGCTCCTGCGAGCAAAACGCGTGCTGCATATACGCCATAAGGCGGCCTGATGTAATTTCCTAACGAAAGATTTGCAGTTGGAAATCCGAGTTCACGCGCTTTTTTTCTGCCCTCCTCAACAACTGCTTCAATCGTGAAGGGGCGGCCAAGCAATTTGCTGGCTGCGCTCATTTTCCCCGACGCTATTGCCTCGCGAATGCGCGTTGAAGAGCAGCGATATTTTCCAGCCCTTATGTCGTCTATGGTGCTGACGCTGATTCCTAGCGGCCCGCAGAGCTCTTCTAGCAGAGCAACGGTGCCGCTGCGCTGATAGCCAAAAATAAAATCTTTGCCGACGACAATTCTTTGTGGCGCTACGTTGCTGATAAAATCAGCAACAAAATTTTGTGGACTGCATTTTTGCATCGATTCATCAAAGGGAATTTCCCAAACCCAGTCGGCGCCGCAAGCTTTTAAATGCTCTTCTCGCTGCACAGAATTGGTAATGCGAAAAGGCGGAAACTCTGGCCTTATAACCGCAAGCGGATGTGGATCGAACGTAATTACGCCAACAGTAGTGCGCTTTGCTTTTGCTTCAAGAGCCAGCCTTTTGATGATGGCTTGATGACCAGTATGTACGCCATCAAAATTGCCGATACTGACAATTGCATTTTTGGCATTTTTTGGCGGCATGTAATGTGCTTGACGATTTTTCATCAGCAATTTGCTTTCTTTCCGGTTTTGCATTTACCTGCTTATTGGCCGCACATATCGCAGGAGCGGCGCGGAGATATAAATCGAAGAATATGTCCCAACCACAACGCCAAAAAGACAAGATGCCGAAAAACTAAACAGCGCATCGCCGCCGAAGCCAACCAACGCAAGCAGCGACATAACCGTGGTTCCAACGGTTAAAATTGTACGCGAAAGTGTTTCATTAAGGCTGAGATTTAAAAGCTCATCAAGGGGCATTTTTTTGAATTTGCGGGCATTCTCGCGCACGCGGTCATAGATCACGACCGAGTCGTTGACTGAATAGCCAACGATGGTCAAAATTGCCGCAACTGAGGTGAGGTTAAATTCAAGACCAGTGGCGCTAAAAAATCCAAGCGTAATCCAGGCGTCGTGAACGAGCGCAATTAGCGCACCTACGCCATATTGCCACTCAAAGCGAAACCAAAGATAAAGCATGATGCCAAAGAAGGCCAAACAAGTTGCAATCATGCCGCTTGTTGCCAGCTCCTTACCAACTTTTGGGCCGACATAATCTATTTTTCTAAATTCAGTATTCGGCCCGAAATGCTCTATCAACAATGTTTTCATGGCTGAAACTTGTGCCGATTGCCCTGCATTTTCAGCGCTGCTCTTTGCATTATTTTCAGACGCGACAGGAAGCCTGATCATCACATCATTTGCGGTGCCCAAATCCTGCAAGGCGGCGTCTTTGATGTTTTTATTTGCCAGATGACTGCGCAGATCGGCTAGGTCGATTGCTTGCTCTGTATGAATTTCAATGACGATACCGCCAGCAAAATCTATTCCTAAATTTAAGCCGCGCGTAGCAAGCAAGGCCGTGGTTACAAGCATTGTAACCATAGAGAAAATCAGCACTTGGCGGTGGTGCCGCATGAAAGGAAAAGTAGGTTTTGTTGGAAAGAATCGCAGCGGAAATCGCATAGCCAGCCTTTGTTTTAAGTAATAAACGCGGCGGTTATGACGAAGGTGGCTTTGTATGTCAAAATTTTTATGCATGCATTTTTTTCATAATGTATATCTCTCGCAGATTTTTTTGCTCCTGATGATGATGTTAATTTGTAATAGGATGTTTCAATGTCGCTCTGGCGTTCCGCCTTCAATGTTGGCGGATTAACTTTTTTATCAAGAATTGTTGGTTATGCGCGTGACATTCAAATGGCCGCAGCCGTTGGAACTGGGCCGCTTGCAGAGGCTTTTCTGATTGCATTTCGTCTGCCAAATCTTTTTCGTCAGCTATTTGCTGAGGGCGCATTTAATTCGGCTTTTGTGCCAATTTACACTTCTTTGCGCGCAGAGGACGAAGATACGGCGCAAGTATTTTTGCGCCATGTTTTTTCTTTGATGTGCGTTGCGCTGCTGATTTTTTCTGCCTTCATGCTTTTATTTATGCCTGTGGTCATGATTGGCTTGGCGACTGGTTTTCGTGATTCTCCTGAACAATTTTCAATGACTGTTTCTTTGTCGCGCATAACTTTTCCTTATCTTTTTATGGTGACGTTAGTCGCTGTTCTTGGTGGCGCGCTAAATAGTATGAAGCGTTTTTCTGCGGCAGCCGCAGCACCGATTCTAATGAATTTTGCTTTTATTTTTGGCTTCACAATTTTTTCTCCCTTTAGTGAAAACGCTGCTTTTGCTTTGGCTTACTCGGTTTTGCTTGGTGGCTTTCTGCAGCTTATCTGGATTTTTTGGCAGGCAAAACGCTGCGGGATTTTACCGCGACTTGTTGTTCCAAATTGGCGTGATTCCAATGTTTCGTTGCTATTCAAACGCATGATTCCAGGGATTTTAGGCGCTGGCGTGATGCAACTAAATGTGTGGGTGAATACTTTGATAGCAACGATGATTCCTGGTGCCGTTGCTTATCTTTATTTCGCCGATCGCTTATCACAATTTCCGCTGGCTTTGATAGGAACTGCGCTGGGTACGGTGCTTTTGCCTACGATTGCAGCGCAGCTTAAAGGCGGAAAAAGAGAAGAATGTCTTCATACGCAAGAGCAGGCTTTTTTGCTTTCGCAAACGCTTACTTTGCCTGCTGCTGCGGGTTTGTTGGTTTTGGCACAGCCAATAATTGTTGCACTTTTTGCGCGAGGAGAGTTTTCCCTTGATGCCGCCGCCGCAACCGCAAAGGCTCTTCAGGCCTATTCTTTGGGCCTTCCTGCTTTTGTTTTAGTCAAGCTTTATGCGCCTATGTATTTTGCACAAGGCGATACGCGAACTCCGGTTAAATTCGCTTTTATTTGTCTGCTACTAAATGTGTGTTTGAATCTTTTGTCTGTGCGATGGTTTGGGCATTTTGGCCTGGCGCTTTCAACATCTTTTTGCTCTTGGGTGAATGTGTTTTTGCTCGCCTTGGGTTTGCGCAAATCTGGCCTGCTTGCACTTTCGAAAGATAGTATGCGCAAATTTTTTAAGCTGCTTTTAGCAACAATTTTTATGGGTTTAAGCGTTGAGTTTCTGGAGCTTGCTCTTGAAAAAGAGCTATCTTCCCACTGGCTGAGATTGGCTATTTGCTGCAGCGTTGGCGGCATCCTTTATGGATTGGCCGTGCTGCTTTTACGCATCTATAATCCTCTGCAGCTGAAAAAATTATTGCGAAGGCGATAATAAATTCTTGCGTTGATCGCGCCTGCTATCTGTTCTATAGCGAAGCTCTAGTTTTTTAGCTGAGGCTTGTTTGGCTTTTTATTACTTTATTTTTATTCGAGTTTTTCCATGGACGAATTTACCGATGTGACTGATACCGCGTCATCTTCACTGTTTTATTTGGATGCACAGACTTTCCAAATGATGGGGGTTAATCTGGCAATTGTGCTGGCACTTTTTTCTTCTGTATTTATTGTAACGCGCTTGATATCTCATGTTGATCCAGCGAAGGAACTAACAAAAAAAGATAATCCTGCTTTTGCGGTTGCGATTTCTGGCTTGTTTATTGGCATTACGATTTTGCTCTCTGGGGCGATGTTTGGAAATGCGGTTTATACATTGGCTAATTCTGCCAAAACTATTGCAGCTTATGGCTTGTCTGGCTTGGTAATGCTTGCGATTACGAGGGTGATTTTCGACAAGCTGGTTTTATCACGAGTTCTGATCAAAGAAGATATCAGCAAAGGCAATATTGGCGCGGCTTTCGTAGATGCTGGAATTGTTATTTCTACTGCTATCATTATTCGCGCAGTTATGGTTTGGGTGAATCCAGATTCACTTGCTGGAGTTTACAGTGCGCTTGCAGCTTATGGCCTTTCGCTTGTGCTGCTCTCTGGCGCTGTTTTTGTGCGCATTCGCTGGTATGCCTTACGCCATAAAGGACATGCTCTAGAATCGCTTATTCGTGGCGGCAATACCGCTTTCTGCTTGAAGTTTATGGGGCGCACAATTGGAACAGCTTTTGTAATTGCTGGAGCCTCGCATTTATTGCTGTTTGAAATTCATCCGCTTGAGGCAATTTTGCCTGCTTGGGCAGGAATTGCTGTTATTGCAATGGTTGGCCTTTCCTTGCTTTCAGCCTTAGCGGAGCGTGTAATTTTATGGCGCGTTGATATTGAAGATGAAATCATAAATCAGCGCAATGTTGCTCTTGGTACCGTACAATGCACGCTCTATATCGCGCTTGGAGTCTTGGTTTCAGAGCTTATGAAGTAAGCTTTTATGGAGCCGTTGATAAGCGTAATCGTTGTCCATTATGATTCAGGCAATTTATTGCCGCGCTTAATTGATACGCTGGAGAAGCAGAGCTTCCGAGCTTTTGAGCTTATTATTGTTGATAATGGCGCACGCAAATATCCTCTGCCTAGTTTTTTTCCATCCTTTCCGTATCGCGTGATTGGTAATGGTGAAAATATTGGTTTTGCTGCCGCCAATAATTTAGCTGCTGAAGTAGCCACAGCGCCTTGGCTTGGCCTTCTAAATCCTGATGCATATCCAGAACCAAACTGGCTAAAAAATTTATTTGCTGCCACAAAAAACTATCCTGATTGCACTATGTTTGGCTCTCTGCAACGAGCTGGGCTTGATCAGAAATTATTAGATGGCGCTGGTGATGTTTATTTTTTTGCTGGTTTTCCAGGACGCGGAGGCTACGGAAACCTTTATAAACCGCCCTTTATAGAGGGAGAGGTTTTTGCGCCTTGCGCGGCTGCGGCCTTACTAAAGCGCGATGTTTTTATTGAATTTGGTGGTTTTGATGCATCGCTTTTTTGTTATTGCGAAGAAAGCGATTATGCCTTCAAAACCAGAGCTGCTGGTCATTACACGATGTTAATTCCTGATGCAGTTGTTTGGCATCTCGGATCAGCTGTAACTGGCGTCAGCTCTGATTTTGCTGTCTATCACGGTGCACGAAATCGTCTGTGGGTTTATGTGCGCCACATGCCTGCTCTATTGCTTTTTCCAACTTTGCCACTGCATGGTTTTATGTTGGTTTTATTGCTGATGAAACATCTGCGCAATGGCACGGATAGAGCCTATCTGCGCGGATTGCGTGATGGTATAAAAGAGCTGCCCCGCATATTAGCTGAGCGTAGATATTGGCAAAAAAAGCGCGTTGTTTCGTTCTGGCATTTGGCCTCAGCTTTCACCTGGTCGCCTTGGGTGTTTTTTAAACGTCTACCTGATATTAGAATCAGATTCTTTGCGTTCAAAGATTGAGAGAGAATCGTCGCCAAATTGGCTCTTTTGTGCAAGCTTCCAGATTTTTGCTTCTTCCAGATCTTGGTAATTAACTGTAGCGGAAACTGCTTTAGCATCTTGACCGAGAATACACGGAGCATGCCACCAAAAAATTTTCTGTGTGTAAATTGCTGCTAACCATTCCGAGGTAATTTGCGCTCCCGCCTCGATGTAAACTGAAGAAAATTTATCGTCTGCAAATTGGTTGATAATTTGCGCTGGTGTGATTTTATTTTGTGCAGAATCAATGACGGGAATCACTCGTATTCCCTTACTTTCAAGCTCTTGTGCTAGTTTATATTCTTTTATTTTGGCGCTGTTTGTTGTGTAGATTATAAGCGGAATTTCTGCTGCAGTTTTGACCAATTTACTGTTTAGCGGAATGCGCAAATTTGCATCTAAAATTATGCGCGCAGGTGAATATTCTGCCATTCCTTCTATGCGACAATTGAGCAAAGGATCGTCAACTAGAACTGTGCCGATGCCTGTCAAAATCGCCTGATGTTTTGCTCTATGTAGCTGCGCAACCCTGCGTGATTGTGCAGAAGTTAGCCATTTACTGGTGCCATCCGACAGGGCCATTTTGCCATCTAATGATGTTGCCAATTTCAGGGAAATCCAAGGAAAATTTGTTGTTTGCCAATAGGTATATGGCGCGTAGAAGGCTTGAATTTCCTTGTGTTTATAAATTTCTGTTACTTCTATTCCTGCTGCTTTTAATGCGAGAATTCCTTGTCCGCATACAGGCTTGAATGGATCTTTTTTTCCAATCACCACCCTTGCCACTTTTGCTGAGATCAGCGCTTTTGTGCATGGTGCAGAGGTTTTTTCAGGAAAATCTACGCATGGCTCTAAGGTTACATAAACAGTTGCGGCGCAAGCTGCGGCACCAGCTTGCGCTAAAGCTAGCGCCTCGGCGTGCGGACGGCCATTTTTTCCAGTAACTGCGGCGGCAACAACCAGCCCTTCTGGGTTTACTATTACACAACCAACGCTTGGATTGGCTCCGCTATTGCCAAGATTGCGCTCTGCTAGTCGCAATGTATGAGCAAGAAAATAATGGTCTTTGTTGCTGTTTTCTGCAGGATTCATCGATTTTACTTTTTGCCATTTGGCATCAAAGTTGCATCTTTTATGTCGTCAACAAATTTACCAAAATCACTGGCTTCTCTAAATTGGCGATAGACTGAGGCAAAGCGGACATAGGCAACTGGATCAATTTCTGCCAAAGCCTTCATAACCAGCTCGCCGATTTTATCGGTTGGTATTTCTGACTCTCCAGAAATTTCTAACTTATGGACGATGCCGTTTACCATCATTTCGACTTGCTCAGGAGCGACTGGTCGCTTGCGTACTGCGATTCCGATTGAACGCACAAGTTTTTCGCGATCAAACGGCCGTCTGGAGCCGTCTTTTTTCGTGACTATTAGCTCGCGCAGCTGAACGCGCTCAAATGTTGTGAAGCGCGAATCGCATTTTGTGCAAGAGCGTCTTCTGCGAATTGATGCGCCGTCCTCAGATGGCCGTGAATCTTTCACTTGTGTGTCTTCAAAACCACAAAATGGACAGCGCATTTTTGTTACCTTAAATTAGCCCTTAAAACCATTCGGATAAATTGGAAAGCGCTCACATAAAGCATGTACTTTTGCGAGAGTGCTTTTTTCGATTGCAGAATTTTCTTCTTTGTTTGCGGAAAGACCATCTAAAACATCGGCAACGTAAGTTCCAACTGACTGGAATTCAGCAACGCCAAAGCCGCGCGTTGTTGCAGCTGGCGTGCCCAAACGAATTCCTGAAGTAATGAAAGGCGATTCGGTATCGAACGGCACGGCATTTTTATTGCAGGTCAGACCTGCGCGCTCCAAAGCCTGTTCTGATTCTTTGCCATTGAGTTTTTTGTTGCGCAAATCAATCAGCACAAGGTGACAGTCGGTTCCGCCTGTTAGTATCGTGTAGCCGCGATTCTTAAGGGTTTCTGCAAGTGCTCGGGCATTGTTAATTACAGCCTGACCATAGGCTTTGAAATCAGGCTGTAGCGCCTCTTTGAAAGCAACGGCTTTTCCCGCAATCACATGCATTAATGGCCCGCCTTGAATACCTGGAAAAATGGCAGAATTTATTTTTTTGCCGAGCTCTTCGTTATTAGACAGGATCATTCCTCCGCGCGGTCCACGCAAAGTTTTATGAGTTGTTGTGGTGACAACATCGGCGAAAGGCAGGGGTGACGGATAGCAACCAGCAGCCACAAGACCAGCAAAATGCGCCATGTCCACCATGAAATACGCACCAACAGATTTGGCAATTTCTTGAAAACGCTTGAAATCTATAACGCGCGGATAGGCAGAGAATCCCGTAATTATAATCTTAGGCTGATGTTCTTTTGCGAGGCGCTCAACTTCATCATAATCAATCAAGCCGTCTTCTTGGCGTACGCCGTATTGAATCGCATTGAACCAACGACCAGAAACATTTGGCGCAGCTCCATGCGTCAAATGCCCACCAGAAGCCAATGACAGGCCGAGGATTGTATCGCCTGGTTTAATCAGCGCCAAGAAAACTGCTTGGTTTGCTTGCGAACCAGAGTTGGGCTGAACATTCGCATATTGGCAGCCAAACAGGGCTTTAGCGCGTTCGATTGCTAGCGATTCAACGACATCCGCCCATTCGCAACCGCCGTAATAGCGCTTGCCTGGATAGCCTTCTGCATATTTATTGGTTAGAACGGAACCTTGTGCTTCAAGTACTGCGCGGCTTACAATGTTTTCTGATGCGATTAATTCGATTTGGTTTTGCTGACGATTTAGCTCTTTCTCTAGAGCAGCAAGAATCTCTGGATCGCGCTGTGAAAGCTGGTTTGAGAAGAAATCTTGCGTTGATGATGTTTGAATTGCAGCAGCGTTACTCATTGGAAGTTCCTTTGATTTTAGTTAGTTGAGTCTTTCTTTTAAATCGAGCTTAGAAACACGGTTTGCGTGTCTTCCGCCCGAGAAATTTGTTTGCAAAAAAATATCTGTAATGGCTTGAGCGGTGCGCAAATCAAGAAAGCGCGCGCCGAGGACCAAAATATTTGCGTCGTTATGTTCACGCGCAAGCTTGGCGATTTCCTCTGAGTGACAAAGTGCAGCGCGAATTCCTGTAAAGCGATTTGCCGCGATGCTCATGCCAACGCCGCTGCCGCAGATCAAAATGCCCAATGCTGCTTTTTGCGCGATTATTTCCGCTGCAATTTTTTGCGCGTAATCTGGATAATCAACAGATTCTGTGCTGTTGGTGCCGTGATCTTCAACCGCAAAACCTAAAGCCTGCAAATGCTTTGCTAGAGCGGCTTTTAGGTCGATACCCGCATGATCGGATGCGATGGCTATTTTTTTAATTGAAGAGCTGGCTGTTATCATGGCGCTGCTTGTGTTTGCAGAAATTTTTAAAACGGCGCGAGCGGTATAGCAGACTTAGTGATCTAGACAACCGAAACCTTTGTCAAATAGGTAGCAAGTCGCTTTCCTGAAATTGCTTGGCCGCCAGTTTTTTTGTTTTTGTAACAAAACTGTAGCAAAAATCGCAAGAAATTAATTAACTTTTCATATCTTGTTGTTAGGATGCAGCATTCGAGAGTAGCCGCTTTGGTAAAATTCTTACTCGAGCTATTTTTTATAAATTCTAGATATTGAGCGGATTATGACGGTTTTAAACAATATTTATTCAGCAACGGAAATTGGAACTTTTACTGGCGTTCCTTTAGAAGCAGCTCAGCAGCCACAACGCCCAGCATACTTGGAAGCGGCTCTTGCAGACGGACATACTGCAAGAAGCTCATTTGTAGGTCTCGTGACCGCCAGAAATACAGGCCCAACTGGATTCGAAAGATAACAAACCGCTGGACAAACTGTTCCTTCCCTTTAACCTGTGAATAATTTTGCACCCTGTAAATGCACCGCTCAGTTAGGGCGGCTTTTTGAAGAGAAAGTAATGAAACAGATTCCCAATCATTTGATTAGCGATAAGGTCTATTCAGTAAATTTGATTTCTTATACTGATCCAAATGGCTATCGCCGCTTTGTTTATCTTGCTGTTAGGCAGGATAAAATGGTGCAATTCCGCGATGCCCTTACCAGAGGCGAGCTTGAAACAGATGATTTTGGTTTGATTCTGGAAGAGGGAAAAGGCGAGCCTTCTGATCTGCTGAAGGCAAAAATGGAATTTTTATATGGCTGCGATCATGCGCATCCGATGGATGTTTTGTCTGATAGTTCTGCAGTCGAGGCGTAATATTTTTCCTTGTATTTGACTTTTGTGGCGAGCCCGTTATATCTGGCCACCCTTTTTTGTGCCCCTGTGGCGGAACTGGCAGACGCGTCAGACTCAAAATCTGATGCCTTCACAGGCGTGGGAGTTCGACCCTCCCCGGGGGCACCATTTCTTTCGCTAGGCGATTTTTATGCCAATACGCCTACTTCCACCAGTCTTGGTTAGCCGCATTGCTGCGGGAGAAGTTATCGAGCGCCCCGCTTCTGCGATTAAGGAGCTAGTTGAAAACTCGATTGATGCAAATGCCACGAAAATTTCAATTACGCTTGAATCTTACGGAAAAGGGCTAATACGCATCGAAGATAATGGCGCGGGGATGGATGCGGAGTCTTTGTCTTTGGCGGTTGAACGCCATGCAACATCGAAATTGCCTGATGATGATTTGCTCGCAATTCACAGCTTTGGTTTTCGCGGCGAAGCGCTTCCTTCGATTGGCTCGGTAAGCAGGCTTACAATTTCAAGCAAGAAGAATGGTGCGGCCGAGGCATGGTCAATTACCGTTGAAGGCGGCGAAAAACATCAGCTTCAGCCGATAGCTCTTCCTGAAGGAACGCGGGTTGAAGTGCGCGATTTATTTTATGCGACGCCAGCTCGATTAAAATTTTTGAAGAGCGAGAGAACAGAGCTTGAAAATTGCGTTGATATTGTGCGTCGCCTTGCCATGGCAAATCCGCAGACACAGTTCTCTTTACGACATCACGACAGAGTTTTGCTGGAAACAAAGAGCTATGAAGAGCCTTTACTAGACGCAGCCAGAAAGCGCTTGAGCGATTTGCTTGGTAAAGAGTTTTCTACCAACAGCATCGCTATTGATAAAAACTCTGAAACGCTCCGCGTGTGGGGCTTTGCTGGGCTTCCGACCTACAATCGCAACAGCAATTCCTTGCAATATCTATTTGTAAATCGTCGACCTGTGCGGGACAAATTATTGCTAGGTGTTATTCGAGCTGCCTATCAAGATTATCTGGCGCGTGATCGCCATCCTGCTGTTGTTTTGTTCCTAGATCTTCCCTCGCATATGGTTGATGTGAATGTGCATCCAGCAAAGGCCGAAGTGCGCTTTCGCGATTCAGCCCGCGTTCGCTCGCTGCTGATTGCAGCGCTGAAAGCCGCACTAGAAGAGGGTGGCAGCCGATCCTCAAGCACGATTGCAACAGCGGCACTACAAGCTTTCGCGCCTTCATATTCAGCGGCCAGAATCCAAAATTCGAGCCCGCAAAAATCTGATTTTTCGCGCTACGGTTTGGATAATGTTTCGACTCTTTATGGACAGACCTTCCCTATTGCAGCAGCAAACACTGGCAAGGCCTCGCTTTTAACAGAAATCCAGCCCCCTGCTCTACAATCGCAAAGCGCTTCTAATTTTACTTCTCAAACTGCTGAAGAGCAGAAAAACCAAGCGTCAGCGGAGGATTTCCCCCTAGGCATTGCACGCTGTCAATTGCATGAAACATACATTATTTCGCAAACGGCTCTGGGCCTTGTTATTATCGATCAGCACGCAGCTCACGAGAGAATTGTTTATGAGCAAATGAAACTTTCTGTGTTAGAAAAAAATCTAGCCTCGCAAAGGATTTTACTTCCAGAAGTTGTCGAGCTAACCGAAGAAGAATCGGCTTGCATGGTTGAACATAAGGACGCGCTCTTGGCTCTAGGACTTGATATTGAGAGATTGGGGTTGCGTTCTATTGCCGTTAACGGCACACCTGTTTTGCTCGGAGATTGTGATATTTCCAAGCTTGTGCGAGATGTTGCAAGCGATTTAGTTGAGCGCGAAACGGCAAGCAGCCTACAAGAAACCATCCTTGAGATATGCGCTACAATGGCCTGCCACAGCAGTGTTCGGGCGGGCAAGCGCTTGACTTTAGAAGAGATGAATATGCTGCTTAGAAAAATGGAGAGAACGCCTTTTTCTGGTCAATGCAACCATGGACGGCCGACTTATATTTCTCTTTCATTATTTGACATTGAAAAACTTTTTGGCAGGCGTGAATAATGGTTTTTTTGGTCATTATTTTTTTGGCCTCGATGGCCTTGTGTTATATGGAAACTGGGGCTTTGCTGAAGATTCTGCGCAAAAGAAACATGGTCGATATTCCCAATGAGCGCAGCAATCATAAAGCGCCAACACCGCGTGGCGGCGGCATTAGCGTAGTTGATACGATGCTTTTTGGTGGCATTTTGATGCTTGTGTTATTTGGTAGCGGCCCATCTTCTCTCGCAGAATTTTGGCCGTTTTTTCTTGCTTTAGTTGCTATCGCTGCGGTGTCTTTTTGGGATGATTTAAAAGGCGCGCCTATCACCGCACGCTTAGGAGCGCAGGTCTTTGCGGCGATTTTAAGCGTACCAATAGTGCAGAATTTTGGACTGGTTTTTCAAGGCTTACTTCCACCAACATTAGACGGATTGCTGGTTGCGATTTTGTGGGTTTGGGGCATGAATCTTTATAATTTCATGGATGGAATTGATGGAATTACTGGCTCTGAGACCGCATCAATTGCTTTTGGACTGGCTGGAATTTTTCTTTTTGCCCCAAATTTACCTGAAGCCTTTGGCACCTGGTGTGTAGTTATTTTAGGGGCGATTATTGGCTTCTTAAAATGGAACTGGCATCCAGCGAAATTATTTCTGGGCGATGTCGGCAGTGTTTCTCTGGGATTTGTTTTGTTTGGAATGCTGTTTATTCTTGCAGCTCACGGGTTGTGGGAGGCTGCTTTGCTTCTGCCTGGATATTATCTTGCAGATAGTGGAATAACTCTCATTCGGCGCGCAAAGCGTGGAGAGAAAATCTGGCAAGCGCACTCGCAACATTTTTATCAGCAGGCTGTTCGTCGTGGAGCAACGCCGCCACAAGTGGTGTTTAGCATTCTCTTATCCAACGCCGTTTTAATTCTTTTGGCTTGGCGCACGGCTGCTGTTGACTCTTCCGCGACAAAATTATTTTTGCTGATGCTTGGGGTGATTGAGACGCTCGTGCTTTTGTGGTATTTGGCCCGCCGCTTTCCTGAAAATAAGTCTGAATGAAAGGAAAAATTTTAGTGAAATGGCGGCAATCTTATTTGGCTTTTTTGCATGATGTTTTAATGGCAGGCAGCAGCTTCTTAGCCGCACTTTGGCTGAGATTTGGGGATTTATCTTCGGTTTCTGATGATCTGCTTTTTACTGGATTTCTTCTCTTTGTAACTTTAGCCATAATTGTTTTTTCTTCTCTGCGTTTGTATCGCGGAATCTGGCGCTATGCTTCTGTTCCAGACCTTATTGCACTCGCACGTGCCGCAACTTTTTTGCTGCTCGCTTTTACAGCTTGTTTGTTTTTGGTGAGCAGGCTTGAGGGTTATCCTCGTTCTGCGCTTCTTATTAATTGGCTGTTGCTGATGATGTTTTTGGGAATGCCGCGCCTCGCTTACAGAATTTTCAAAGATAAAAGTTTCCATCTGGATTTTTATCGTCGTGATAAAGATAAGCGCGTTCCAGTTTTGTTAATTGGCTTGGGTTATCAAGCTGAGCTTTTCCTGCGGGAAACTGCAAGAAGCAGAGATTCTCTCTACCGCGTTGTCGGCATTATTGACCCAGAAAAAATCTCAAAAGGCGGCACGATTCAAGGCGTGCCTGTTTTGGGCGGGATAGAATCTCTAGATGAAGCTCTGTCCTTGCTTAATGAGCGCGGAGAGCAGCCACATCGTTTTGTGTTGGCGCATGATGATTTTAGCGGCGATGAAGTGCGCTCTTTCATCGATCTTGCGACGAAAGAAGGAATTAGCGTTGCGAAGTTACCTTCGCGCCAAACCCTTTTAAATGCTGGAGAAATCGTCGAGGTTCGCCCGATTGCAATTGAAGATGTATTGGGCAGAGCACCTAAGCGACCAGCTCTGGGCAGAAGAAAATATTTGCTCGAGGGCAAGCGCATTTTAGTAACGGGAGCGGGCGGCACAATCGGCGGCGAACTTTGTCGGCAGATTTTACCTTTTGCGCCATCTGCATTAGCAATCATTGAGCATTCTGAATTTCATCTTTATCGAATAGAGCAAGAGCTTAAAGCCTTAGCACCAGAAGTCTTTCTGCGGCCATTTATTGCGAATATCCGCGACAAAGAGCGTGTTGCAGAAATATGGGAAAACTACAAACCCGATATTGTCTTTCATGCTGCGGCGCTAAAACATGTGCCTTTGGTTGAAGAAAATCCCATCGAGGCAATTCTTACCAATGTCTTTGGCACAAAAAATATTGCCGATGCTTGTGCAGAATTTGAAACGACACAGATGGTTTTGATTTCAACTGATAAGGCGGTTTATCCATCAAGCATAATGGGATCGACCAAACGACTTGCTGAGCGAATATTGTCTTTTTACAATCGCAGCAGAAAGGAATCTGGTTGTTTATTCACAGCGGTTAGATTTGGTAATGTGCTTGGCTCTTCTGGCTCG
>JBIKYU010000119.1:0-3847 GCA_044355085.1 Rickettsiales bacterium
ACCAAAACCGCTTACTACCATTATTGTCGCTGGAATATCTAAGCCTTTTTGGAAGAGAGTCAAAGAGGCAAGAATTACTAATATGCCTAGCGATAGGCCGGCAAATTGACCGATGCGGAAGCTAAGAGTATCAGCGCGGTGAGTTGTTCTTTCGTAGCGATGACGATGCTCTAATTCGCGCTCAACCAGATTTAATAGTCGCGCTACTGTTCCTTCAGCTGCGTATTCGTATTCTTGCAGTAAGGCTGCAGGAGGAAGAAGAGAATGTGCGCTTTGCGGAGTTTCGTTGTAATTTGACTGATTTGGATTGGCGTTGTTATCGCGGCGATTATGGTGACTGTTGATAGGGCGGCGGCGGCGAGAATTATTGCGATTGCGCGATTGCGAATTTTCCATGCTTTTATCCTTCATTTTTTTGGATGGCGTCGGAATTTTTGGATGTTTTCTTTTGCTCGTGTCTATAAGAGACGTTACGCAGAGCTTCGCCAACATTCTGCCAGCTTTTTTCGATGCTCATTGAAGCTGAGCGGCGCGAAGAATTGCGAGATGGTACGTATATGCAAAGCACAGAGCCCATTCCAGCAAAAAAAGATTGAAGCAATCTTGTCATGATGTTTCCTTCTCTCCACAAGTCAAAATAAATGACTTAAAAATATTTTTAGTGAACTTACAAAAAGAGTTCAGTGAGAGAGATCATTCAAGATTGGCTTATTCTTTTGTTTTTAAGAGTAAGCCTGAATTTGAATTAATCTTCTTTTTTTCCAGGCTTACGACCAGTAGATTTTTTTTCTTTTTTAGGTTTTTCTTTTTTCTCGGATTTTCCAGAATCACCTTCTACTGGTGCTTCTGGCGCTGCTGCGGGAGGATTGAGGAAAAGCTGTTTTGCGGCTTCTGCCTCATCTTCGCTACGAGCAATATTCACGTGAATAAAGGCGGAAACATCGGGATGAAGAGCAATGCGTACGCGTTCAATGCCAGGCTTTTTTAAAGGCTGTTGGAGCTGAATGCGGTGGCGTTCAATTTTATGTTTGATGGCAAATAAAGCATCGCCAATATCTCTAGCAGAAACAGATCCGTAAAGCCTGCCGTCCTCGCCCATTTGGCGGATTACGGTAACAAACACTTCGTTGATTTGCGCGGCTTCTGCTTCTGAGGCAGCAAGTTTTTTAGCGTTTTCAGCCTCAATATGAACACGTTGCTGCTCATAGTATGATTTGTTTTTCTCGGTCGCACGCAAAGCTTTTTTTTGTGGAATTAGATAGTTGCGAGCAAAGCCGTCTTTAACGCGGACAACAGCTCCAGCTTTGCCAAGATTCTCGACGCGCTCAAGAAGAATAATTTCCATTCTGTAGTCTCCAGACTTTATTTAATTGGCTATTGTGCAATGAAAGCTAGCAAAGCAAGCTGACGAGCCCTTTTTATGGCTTTTGCAAGTTCGCGCTGTTTTTTTGTTGAAATCGCGGTGATGCGGCTTGGGATAATTCTTCCGCGTTCAGAAATAAAACGTGAAAGCAAGCGAATGTCTTTGTAATCAATTTTTGGAGCGTCTGGACCAGTTAACGGGCAGCGACGTACGCGTTTGAAAAAAACATTGCGAATTAGCGGGACAGAAGCGCCTTGTTTAGAAGAGCTGCGAGACATGGAAGTTCCTTTGATTGGATGAATTAATTTTCGGTGTAGCGCTCAGGCTGAAGCATAGGGCTTGGCGTTGTGCTTAGTGCTTCAACACGTACGGTAAGGCCGCGAATTACGTCCTCGGTGATGCCATAATGGCGTTCAAGCTCTTTTACTGCAGCAGCTGGTGCGTCGATGTTTAGAAGCACGTAATGGCCTTTGCGATTGCTTTGTATTGGGTAAGCTAATCCGCGCAAGCCCCAATATTCCTTGCCAACTAGTTTGCCCCCCTGCTCGCTTATAATGCGGGCAAAATTGTCAGTCATTTTTTGTACGTCTTGTGCCGAAAGGCTTTGACGCGCAATAAAGGTGGATTCATAAAATGCCATGTGCAGTCACCCTGTGGTTTTGTAGATTTAGCGCTAATTATTTTTGCTATTAGCTTGTGTTTTATATAGAAAAAAGCACTCGAATGCCAAAGCAGGAGCCGCTTTCCCCTCTCGCGAGGTCGCGCAGCATACATATTTTGCTTGCCGATGCAAGTGTGGAGATAGATGTTTTTATAAGTTCTGAATTTATAAGGTGGTTATTGCGACTTCAATGCGATCAAAGTATGTTCGATAGAGTTTTTGATGTTTTGAAAGAGGCAACAGTATGAATTTAAATCCTTTTATTGACCTAGTTGTTACTGTTTTAGGGCTTTATGCCTGGGTGGTTTTGGTTGAAATTATCGTTCATTGGTTGCTTTATTTTAATGTTATCAATCGTTATCACCCGATTGTAAGTCGTTTGAGTGAAATTCTGTTTCGTTTGACAAACCCAGTTTTCAGTCGCATGCGTAAAATTATTCCGCCAATTTCTGGTTTGGATTTATCGCCGATTATTGTGTTTATATTGATTCGTTTTTTAATAAACGTCTGTAATACATATTTTTATACAAGCTAGATCTCAGCTTTTTTACCATTTCAGATTTTCAAGGATGATAAAGAGCTGCAATTCACGCATTGTTTCGCAGCTTGCTCAATATCTATTCAACGATCAGTTCAACGTGACTATAGATAACAAGATAGCGATCTTCAGAGGTTTTTTCTTGTGTATCGCTGTTTGTAGCTTCATTGGCTTCACTAGCTTTTATTGAATCTGAAGCTTCGTTTTTTTCATCTGCTTGGCCTAGTTCTTCTGGCATTTCTGCAGATTTATTTTTTGTTTTTTGGGCTGCTGCTCTTATTTTTTTTGTGTTGCGTCCGAGAGTCTCTTTTTTTGATTGGTTGTTTTTTGCTTTCTCAGTTTTATCATTTTCGCTTTCTTTTAGGCGGCTAAGAGAAATATTTCCGATGTAAGTTCCGCGCTCCCAAGCGGCGCTTGTGCGGCGTTTTCCGACATAGTGAAAATAGAGTGGTTCATAGCGAGAGAAAGTTTTTTCTCGCAGAGCGATGGTGTCGCCACTTGGTGAAGTAATTGAAATTTGTAGAATATCATCTTTTCTTAGGCCCATGAGATTGACCCAAAACACTAGGCGGTTCTCATCATTAGGAAGAGTATCGCTGATAAAACGACTATTTTGCACTCCTTCTGCGTTGGGAATATTACCTGTGAAGCTGGCGTTAATCAGCAGAGTTGGAACATAGCTAAGTAAAGCATCGGTTTTAAAATCCCAAAGCGAAATAAAATCTTTCTTTTGTTGGCAGCTGGTTATTCCTTCGCCAGTAAAAGGGTCGATGGGTTGATCATCGCGTTTTACAATGAATTCAAGATGCGGGTATGAGACAAAACCAGATGAACCAACTTTACCGATGACATCGCCTTTTTTTACTTCTTGTCCCGCTTCTACGCTTACACTTCCCTGCTGTAAGTGACAATATTGCGTGATAAAACCGCGGCCATGACGAATCAAAACGCCGTTGCCGCAATTGGCGATATTTTGCATTTTTTGTGCGGCTTTTGAAGCGCCCATGTCTTTTTCACCGTCATGGATTGCTTCTACTGTGCCTTTATCAACGGCAATTACGTTTATTCCTTCTCCGTTTTGAATTTGCTGCATGTTGCGCAAGGCAAAGCGTGTACTTTTCTCACCTTTTTGCGTGAGTTGTCCGCATTTGTAGTCGCTGATTATTTTTTCTAGGCCTTCCTCGATATTTTCTTCGTAAGAGAACAAACTGCTGATGAAGCAATCTTTTCCATATTCGCAGGCAATAGGCATTCCCATATCAAGAGCAGATGCGGAGCGGCTTAC
>JBIKYU010000120.1:0-3824 GCA_044355085.1 Rickettsiales bacterium
TATAAAATACTTTCAGGATATAGGAGATTCCTATCAGACACGTTTTTATTACCTTTTATAAAATTCTACTTTTAAAAACGAACGCATTGCGAAAGTTTAGAGCTTAGGTTATGAGAACGCCCCCTGAGATAAAAGGAGTAGTTTTTCATGAAAATCAATGCCGTATCAATCCGCCCAGGAAATATTCTCGAACACGAAAAACGCTTGTGGGCAGTTACTAAAATCATGCATACGCAACCTGGAAAAGGCGGCGCTTATATGCAAGTTGAGATGAAAGACATCAAAACTGGAACCAAACTTAATAATCGCTTTCGCTCAGAAGAAACAGTAGAGCGAGCAATTTTAGACGAGAAAGATTTTCAATTTCTTTTCCAAAGCAGCGATTCTCTGGCGGTTATGGATTTAGAAAGCTACGATCAAATCGAACTTAGCAGCGAATTAGTTGGCGATGCTTTACCATTTCTGCAAGATGGAATGATTCTACATGTGCAAATGTATGAAGGGCGCGCAGTATCTGCAGAATTGCCTGAACATGTTACTTTAAAAGTTGATACCGCTGATCCGGTTATCAAAGGACAAACTGCTTCTTCTTCATATAAACCAGCGCTTTTGGAAAATTCTGTGAAAGTTATGGTTCCTCCTTTTATTGAGGCTGGCGACATGATCGTTGTGCGTACAGCAGATGGAACTTATGTGGAGCGAGCAAAATAATGTCACGCTATTCAGCTGATATATCAGTAATGATAAAAGCGTGCGAGCAAGCTGGACGTGGCTTGGTGCGTGATTCTGAATCGCTTTCAAGCCTATCTGTTCATAGCAAAGGTGCGCGCGATTTTTGTACTGATGCGGATTTGCGCTCTGAGAAAACTTTATGTGATATTTTGCGCACCGCCAGGCCTAAATATGGCTTTTTGCTTGAAGAAGGCGGCATCATAGAGGGAGAAGATCCATCTCATGTTTGGGTAATAGATCCGCTTGATGGCACATTTAATTTTATGCATGGGCATTCTTATTTTTGTATTTCTTTGGCTCTATGTAGAACTCTGCCAAGTGGTGGAATGGAGCCAATCGCAGGCGTAATTTATGCGCCTTTGCTGCAGGAATTATTTTGGGCAGAAAAAGGTAGTGGCGCCTGGTTTGAAGAATTAGGCGATAGTGGCGGACTTAGAAAACGCTTGCGTATTTCAACAAGAAGCGATTTTTCTGAATCGTTTTTATGTCTTGGCTCTCTGCGCGAACTAACAAGATCAGGATTAGACAAGGCCATAGCCCCGCTGTTAGAAAAATTCCATGGTGTGCGCTCATATGGCTCATCAGCCTTGAGTTTAGCTTATGTCGCCGCAGGAAATTTCGACATTTTTGTCCAACAAATTTTATCCCCATGGGATATTGCTGCAGCTTTGTTGTTGATTCGCGAAGCTGGTGGTTATGCGACTGATTTTGCTGGTCGCAATCATACTCTGGCGGAAAAATCTATCGTTGCTGGGAATGAAAAACTGCAGCTGGCAATCGTGCAAGAATTAAAGAAAAACCACATCTCATAAAATTGTTTTTTTCTTCATGTTTTTTTGCGGTAAAAATCATTGTGAGAATGAGGTTTTTAGGGCTTGCAATTGAAAGTGCTGCTGTTATGAATTTTCACTCTTTTCAGGGTGTCTTGAAAAATAATGTTGCAGCTCTGCCGCAATGTTATTTTTTGGATGCTGTTTCGTTGCTCCCATGTTTTGGCGTGTGGTGATATGTCTCGTTTGTCGGGCCTTGCTTGTCCTTATTTATTTCGTTCTGCTCGTCCAATTTCTTTGGCGACAGCGCTGTTGATTACGACCTCGTTATCGAGTTTTTCTGCGGTTTATGCAGAGCCATCTCCGCAAGTCGAAATTCACTTTGAGGCGCTCGATAATTTACGTCGCCACGATAATGCGGCGGCTGAATCAGCTCCTTTTCAGAATCAGCTTGATGATTTTTATGGCGAAGCTATTCCTAAAATTAAGGCGAGAGAAATCGAAATCAAGCCTATAGAAACTCAGAATAAATCATTTAAACCTATTATAAAATCTCCAGATAGCGCTATAGAAGCACCAGCGCAAAAGCCTGAATCTCTACCTCAGGAATCTATAATTTCTAGCCAAAAAAGCCGCCTACCGATTGTCGCATTGGAAGAAAAACCTCAGACAAATTCGGCAATAAAAAAAGACACTGTCGCTGCAATTCCTGAAGCTGAGACAGATTTAAAAGCTGCTGAAGTTCCAGCTACTGGTCGTCGCACGGTTTGGACGATGATGCGTGATCTTGCCCATTTTACATTGCCTGCTTTTGGTAAAAAACGTGAAGATGCAGATGAAACAAATGAAAAACAAGTAACCAATTCGCCAAGCACAAATGAAGTATCTACAGCGACGGAAGAAATTAAAGCCGCAGAAATTTCTTCAATAGCACCGCAATCAGATTCTGAACCAAAATCTCGAAATGTAAAAAATTCAGATCTACCACCTGCTCTTCCGCATGCTGAAGCACAAAAACAAGCTGTTGAAACGAAAAAAGAACTTCCTCCTTCTCGCTACAAGCATGAGAAAAAATCACCTGCAATTACTGAAAAACCAACAGAAAAAACTATAGAAAAACCTGCTGTTGCTGCTCCATCTTTATTTAAAGATTCTGCTGCAGATGAAGAATTTTCTGTGGTGTCAGCAGAAAAAAACACCGAGTATTTTCATTCTTCTCCTACTAAAATACAGCAAAAAGAACCAGCTCCAGTTGCACTAGAGCCGCTTATAAAGAAAAAAGAATCTACAGTTCAAAAAGATAATTCTTCCTATCTGGATGAAGGCAAAACTGTTACACCTAAAAAAATTGAAAAATCTGTAGAGAAAAAAAACAATCCAGAAGTGAGTGAGCTGGAAACTCCTAAAAAAACGGTTGTTGCCGCTTTAGTGCCTAAAAAAGAAAATGAATCTCGCTTTATCCCTCTGATCAAAAAACCTGCTGTTAGCATGGAAAATGAAAAGGAAGAAGGCGCTGTTGCCGATATAAAACCTATTAAATCCGCACCAGATGCTGTTGTTAAGCCGGCGCCAGTTGTTCATCCAACACCGCCTGAGATTCCTGCGCCAGCAAAAGTTCCTGCACCGATTGCGCCAGCTGCTGCACCTAAAAATCTGCCTGTAGCTCCAGCGCCTCAATCTTCAACTCCAGCTCCGATTACTGAAAAAACAGTTCCTGAAACTGTAGTATCTAAAAAAACAACGCCAGTACCAACTGCAACAGCTCCAGTTGCCGTTGCAACATTGCCGCCGCCTATACAAAAAATGCCTGAATCTCTTCCGAAGACGCAATCGAGCATTTCTGAGCCAGTTTCTAAAGTTTCAGAACCAGTTCTTAAAGCGCAAAACGCAGCAGAAGCTATAAAAGCTGAGCTTTCTAGTACGCCTACTGCAGCTGCTGTAGCAACCAACGTTGTTTCTGCCGCACCTCCTCCAGCGCGGGCAATAATTACGCAAGCTCCAGCCGCAAGAGAAACAATTAAAGAGCCCGCTACCGAAGCAACTCCTGAAAAAACTACTGCTGAACTGTCTAAACCTTTAGCGCAGCCAGTTTTGCAAGCTGCTCCAGCAATTTCTCCTGATACTGTTCTTTTTCAACTAAAATACAGTCAGTCACAGACGGCAGCTAGCGACTCCGAGCGCGATGCAATGCTTGCTGCTCTAGCTCCTTATCTTTATGACCGCAGCAAAAGAATACGTGTGGTGAGCTACGCAGCTCCTGATGATGCACAAGGAAATAAATCGCGCCGGCTTTCTTTGCAGCGCGCTATTCAAGTTCGTTCT
>JBIKYU010000034.1:0-13570 GCA_044355085.1 Rickettsiales bacterium
TTCGATTTTTTCTAGCAGCGCCAATCGTGAATTAGGACGTGGCGGACGTTATAATTTCCCCGCTTTAGCTGATGATTATTTGGTAGAAGCGGTTGGTTTTACTTTATATGCGCACGCTTTGTTTCGCGTTTTACCTCATATTGATGGGCATAAAATTCCCCGCGTTTTGGTTGAAAAAGGAACGCATTATGCCGCGACCAAAAATTTACGCAAAGAAGGATATCAAACTATTTATTCACTTGAGGATGGCGATTTATTGCAACAAGCCAGATTACAAAATTGCCAGCATATATTCTCAAATGGCCAGCTAAAGCCCGTTTCGTAATAATTGAACTTTAGGTGAATAAAGTTTTTGACAAGGACAGGTCGATTGATTAGGTATACGCCCCCTTTTCTGGGGTTACTTTCTGGTTTTACTAGAATGTGGGTTCGTAGCTCAGGTGGTTAGAGCGCACGCCTGATAAGCGTGAGGTCGGCAGTTCAACTCTGCCCGGACCCACCATTTCCATAAAAGCACTCTCGTAATTTACAGAGATTACCGTCCTATGCGGCGCTGTAAGTGGGAGTTGTTGAATAAACCGACACCAGATAAACCGATTCCAAGCCTTTTTCAGGCCAACTTCAACCCGTTCTATCTGTGAGCCAATCTGGGCGTTGGCGTAAGGATGGCGTTAAGAAATTTGACTATGGTTTATACGCATATCTATCAAGGTTGCTTCATGCTATTAATGCCCCGAGGCTTCAATTTTATATCAATAAAATAGCCTATTTGCGGCGTTGTCGCAGTTTGGATTTTCGATGCATGAGAAGAAAAATACCATCTTAGTTGTGGATGACGAGCCGCAGATACAGAAGATGCTGAGCATTTTGCTGGATGTAGAGAACTATAAAATTGTCGAGAGTTTGACGGGCAAGCAAGCCATTCGCATGGCTGCTTCTATCAAACCTGATGTGATTTTGCTCGATCTTGGCTTGCCTGATATGAACGGTAAGAATGTGATAGCTGCGATTCGTGAATGGTCGCAGGTGCCGATTATTGTGCTTTCGGCGTGCTCGCTCGATGATGAAATCATCAATGCGCTCAATTTGGGTGCGAATGATTATGTGACCAAGCCGTTTAATGTCGATGTATTATTGGCGCGGATTAATGCTGCCTTACGCAGCGGCGCGGTGCGTGAGACGGGCGATGCGGAATTATGTAATGGCGCGATTCGCATGGATTTAGTGCGTCATGAGGTGTTTTTGAATGAAACGCTGACAGCGTTTACGCCTAAGGAATATGATTTGCTGCGCTATTTTATCGTCAACCGAGGTAAAATGCTTGCGCACAAAGAAATACTCAAAGCGGTGTGGGGCGCTGCCCACTCTGACGATAATACTTACTTACGCGTCTATATCGGGCAGATACGCGAAAAGATAGAGGCTGATACCGCGCATCCTCTGTTGATCGTCACCGAGCCGGGCATTGGCTACCGTATGGAAACTGTTGCCTCTCACGCACGTAGCGTAGCCTAAAGCGGTGGCTTCATCTTGCGGCCTGTGATAAGGCTGTAGATAAGGCTTGCCACAAATAGCAGGACAAAGATTCCAGCGAGGAACTTTGCAATTCCTGCGAATTCAGCAGCCAAACCGCCAAAGCCAAACACGGCGGCGAGTATGGCCAGAATAAAAAACGTGACAACATAATTCAGCATAAAATTTCCTCTTTAGTAGTTGAGGGCCTCACTCACATCCTCAGGCCAGACAAAGCGGATATGGGCGGGTTTTCCATTGACAATGGTAACAACTTTTTTTCTGGCTAGCTCTTGGCTGTAGCCTTCCACGATATACTTCCCATTCGGGAGATTGGCGTAGAAAAGCGGTCCAATGGCGGCGTAGTTTCAATTGGTACTAATTTGGGGTGGTTGACAGGGTGGTTGAAAACACATCTAGACTATCTTGGATCTGCACATGATTGTTTCCGTCGGCGGTGATCCATTCTCCAGTGCCGAATTTTGTGAAAAGGCAGCGGTCGCAGAGCTGAGCATGACAAGAAAAAATAGCGGCCTGTTACTCCATGTGGGCTGTGAATACACACCTGACCGTTGTTCCCCGCCCCTTTTCGCTCTCAATGATTAGGACTCCGCCATGATCTTCTTCAACCAAAATTCTGGTTGAGTATAGGCCAAGTCCTGTGCTCCTGACCTTAGCGTTATTAGGGGCTGATGCGCCGTTAAAGGGCCGAAATATATTTCGTATGTCTGCAATCCCATATCCTTCATCTTTGATGGAAATCTCAAGCCTTGTTTCATCAAGGATGGTGTTTATCCAAATACGTTTTTCTTTGCCGCCCTCACTGTACTTTATGGCGTTGGATAAGATATTTAATACAATTCTGAGAATTTTCTTGCGCTCAGAAAGCAAAAAAGATGGGCTGTGGTTGGAGTAACCTTTTATTATGAGCAGCCCTTTATTTCTGGCTTCCTGCGCTAATATTGAGACTGCTTCATCTAGAATTTGTTCTACTGGTAACACTGTCTTCCCGACTTGTGTTGCCCTATCCTTCATGTCACCAAGGAGGCCATGGGCGATATCAATGACATCGCCTATTATTTTGCGAATACACAAAGAGAATTCTTTATGTTGCGGCTCTAATTGCGTGCCTAGCGTTTCACCCGCTAACAATTGCGCATAACCTTCCGCTGCACTCAATGGTGAGCAAATGTCATGCACTATTACCCCCATGAATTTCTGCAGCGCATTGTTTGCTTCTTCTGCTGCCTCCTTTGCATGTAACGCTGCATCCCTTGATTCCTCCAGACGCAAATTTACTTTGTGCAGTCTTTTAAAATAAAACTGTACCTTCACTATTTGCTTTGCAAGAATGTGCAGTTCGCGCGTTTTTGGTCTCGGTATAAAGGTTTTAACCTTATTCGCGCGCCGTTCTGATCCTGCAATTTCTTCTGCCGCACGCGCCAAGTCTACAACTGGATTAACAAGCCATCTTCTCATCATAAAGGCTATAAACACCACAAGGATGCCCATGATAACGAAGCCCGATAACAATGGAAGCAAGGTGCGCGTAATCTCCTTGTCCCGCAGCGTCGTGTTATAACCCAGCAGAATAATAAACGGCATGTCGGTTATGCGCCTGTAATAGCTGTATTCAATTTCTCCCGATGAAATTGGACCTTCCAGAAAACCGTCCTGTAGATAGGCAGAAAGATTCTGTGCCAAAGATTTCTTATAAAAATCACTGGTGCGTTCGATTTTGTTGTCAGCAGATAGTAGAGCTATGTCGTACTGGTTGGTCAGCACAACATAGCTAATATTTTTCCCAGCCAACTCTTGATCAATCTTTTTTTCTAGCGCTTCTATAGAAAACCCCATGCCGATAGATCCTATGAAATGCCCATTCTTATCTGTTATGCCCATAGCGGCTGGTATTGCCCATTGCCCGCTGGGAATGCCCTGGGCCGGCTCGCTAAATTGAATCTTCCACGGCTCTGGCTGCACTTTCTTTGCGTAAGAGCGGAAAGACATGTCGACAATTTTTTCAACCTTTCCATGTGTGCTGCTGACAGTAAGGCGGTTACGTTCATCCAGCCAATCAAACAATGTCCAAGAAAACAAATCTTTTACAATTTTATCTGACGCTAATTCTCCCCTTAGAAGTTTTGTCAATGTTCTAGGATTGCGTGTTTGCAGCTTCTGTGCTTGCTTACCAAAATATTCCATGAGGTATGACGCGTAATTAAACGCATTACCAAGCGATCGCTCTATAAGAGTGCCACTTTCCAACAGGCGGTTGTTATTTTCTTTTACGTGAGAATGATAAACTAGAGCTCCAAAGATAACCGCCAACATAGCAACCACAATTATCGTGATTGCGATTATGGCTAAGTAATCTCGCGCAAGAGATGGGCGTAAAAAGCTTTTTTTGTGCTTTGTTGGACTGGCCTTTGGCATAATGCTTAAATAATCAATCTTTTAAATTTCGCCAACTTAAGGTATATACATATCCAAACTTATGTAAGCAAACAAACATTATTATCAACCAGAAACCGAAGGTCTCTATGGCACACATCCTTATTCTTGAAGACAATCTGATGCAAACACGCCTTCTAACCGTTGTATTAGAGCAAAAAGAGAGACATCGCCTGACCTGTGTAGCGCGCCCTGAAGAGGCATTCGCATTGGCAAAAGCCCTGAATCCCGACGTTATCATCTCAGATATTGTCTTAATTGATAAGGGACTAGAGGAAGATGCGCGCAAAGGGTTGGATTTTGTTGAGAGAGTAAAAACGGACCCATCCCTTGCACACATTCCCATTATTCTTTTTTCAGCATCCCCATTAGGATACTACAATATAACTTTCGAAGATGTTAAAGCTGACTACTGGGTTGCTAAGCCTATAGATTTGCCGCATCTGGTGCACACAATTAATCTTTGTCTTGAAAAGACGTCCCGTGTCAAAGAGGAAAAAATTATAGCCTAGATTGTATAGCAGCTGGATCACGCTTATAAGACCTGTCTTGCCAATGTGGCTTAGAAGGAATGGCTTGCCAATTTTGCTTATCAGAATATGCCAGCAGAGCCTCGTATGGCGTTGAGCCAGCTTCTTTTTCCGCTAGTATTTTTTCTAATATTGTGTTTGTTACTGCTTGCACAACCTCGTGTGCCGCCTCTCTAGGAAAAGCTTTTCCTGGGAATTTTCGCGATTCATGCTCAACCCATGACGCAGCCGTACCTCCGATAGTTAAGAGCTGGCCAGGAAGGTGAAGTATACCGCGCTTTTTTAGCGTGCGCGCAAATTCGATTCCCTCCATGCCGTTTGGTAAATCTTTGTTTTGTGCTCCAATCCATATTGTTCCTGGCTTTATTTCTGTCCAATTAGATGCAGACATCTCATCTCCGTATGCAGCCGTAATCAGCCAAGCTCCTTTGCCTGTGTTCTGCAAGCATTCATCTGTGAATTTTCCATTCTGAGCTTCTGCGATTCGCCAGCCAGACGGCAAGCTCTGCGGTGGATTATTGGCATACTGTAGATCACAAAGTAATACTTTTTTGAATCCTTCTGCTCTCAAATATTCAACTATTCCTGAGCCTAATGCCCCTGCCGAACCAATTACAGTAATTGGTGAATCTTTGGGCGCCTTATCTATTCCCATGCGCCTTATGACGCTTAGAATACTTGTGATAGAGTATTCGCTTTTGCCGCCAGAACCATTGCGGTCCGCAGATATACCAAGGGTATATTCGGTATGGTCGTGCATTATATTCGCTGTATACGCGTTGGGGCCAAAATCTGGAGTTACCCTGAGCTTTCCTTTTAGTTGATTCAAACGCTCTCCTAGAGCTCGGTAAATCGGGGTTGATACCTCTGCAAAATAAGGATGACTAGAATCTTTTAGAATCTCTTCAATAGTATTTCCCCTGAAGAGGGCCTTTTCGGGAATAACAATAACGCGACCTCCGTATATTTCTCTGGTTGATGCCTGTTGCAACTTCGGAGGAAGCTGAATTCTTGCATTATCTGGCACTTTTTCTAAAGCGCCGTCTTTTATTGCATGATTAATGAGCCAGTTCTTCCATGAGCTTGCAGTAAGAGACAGGCGTTTGGCGTTTGTTAAGGCTTCCTCTGCACTCATAGGCGATAAAACTCTAATTCCAGAGTAAGCATAGTGCTCTGGCGTGGCCTCTGCTTCATAGGCGATATATATTATACCAATTCCAGGAACTTTTTGTGATTCAGTTATAATATTATCTTCGCGAAAAACGCTTGCGAGTTTTGCTGGCACAGGCTCTGCTCTCTTGTAGTCAGCAGATGCGTGATTTGTAACTAGGATTTGTTGTGGCTTTTTGCTTTCTAAATCCTTCATAGCGCTCCTTATTGCCGCAAAAGCAACATTAATTAAGGCGCTTGGAAATTTTTCGGTTGGTAAACCGTAAGTGTCGATGCTTGGGAGATCTTTTGACGATAATTTCTTGATGCGGTCATGATTCGCAAAATCAGGATTAACAACACTAACCGCCCTGGAGTGAGTAGAAGCGAAGTAGTTTAGCACCCTGGATAGAGATTGGGTGGTTATCTCTTGATCGGCCTCCGCCGTTTCGCAGGCAATTAGTGGGGTAATAACATTTTTTTCCGTAAATAATCCAGGAAACTCTTTTTTTAATTCCTCTATTTCAGATTGTAGTAGATCAAAAGATATTCCTCCAATTTTTCCGCTTTGTACTGCGCTGATCAGAGCAGGTGTACTGATTACGTCTTTGCGCGATACATTCACTATGCGAGCGCCATCTTTTAGCGACTCTAGCTCTTTACGACCAAGTAAATGGTGGGTTGCGCTCTCTCCTTGCGCGATGTAGGGAACTTGGATGCTGACATAATCGGCTTGGCGCAATGCATCGCGTAAAGATGCCGCTTTAGTGGCGCCTATAGATTCGGCGCGCTCTTCTGTTAGGTTGGGACTGTAGGCCACCACTTTCATCCCCAGAGCACTTGCTAGCAAGGATACCTTGGACCCAATCGCGCGAGTACCTATAAGGGCAAGGGTTTTACCCCGCAGCTCACTGTGCCTATAAAGCGTTTTATCTTGTTTTATGCCCATCTTAACATCCTGTGCCGCGCGCTCGGTTTTCCCCATGCTTGCATGGTATAGCAGCTGCTCAATGATGTACTGCGCGACAGCCTGGCTATTTGCGCCAGGGGTGTTCAAAACAGGAATCCCGAGGCGAGTTGCTGCATCTACGTCGATTGTGCTAGTGTTAGAGCCAGCTCTGATAACTGCTATTTTTCCCGTTTGCTTTGCAGCCGCCCAGCGCGATAATACCTCGCTAGAAATTTTGTTGTTGCGGACGATTAAAGCGTCATAATCTCCAGCAACCAACACATCTGCAATTCTTTCTTCGGCCAATTGAGGTTGGTAGTCTAGCTCCAAACCTTTCGCAGCCCAATTGTTTCTAAAGTCTTGTAATGCCTTCTCATCAAGCGGCGCAACAATAAGTAGTTTCACTGTAATCTCCCACAGCCAATGGTTATTCTGATCGACGATTGTCCCCAGGTAAATTCGGGTAATAGTATTTCATATATGTGCCAATAAAAACTGTTTTTATATTTCTTGGCGCAGTCAACGATTACTATAATTTTTAAGTATCATTCTTTGTTGCTGCTGCATGTTCAGAGCCGCGCCACCATCAATCGATAGCAGGGACCGTTAAACTGATTGTGTCTGGTTTTTGAAGAATTTGAAGTTTGCGACTGGAAATTTTACCGAGTTATTAGCTTTGAATTCTTTAATAACTACGAATAAATAATCGAGCAATCTTTCTGTTTTTTCGAAAGACTGTAGACTGTTTTTTTAATAGCCTTGCTAATTTTTTTATTCAAGTTTTCGCTTGAATTTGTTGTGTAAACCAGCCTCCTGATTTCCACTGGCAGCCTGATGTAAGTGAAGTAACACGCGGTTGTTTCATCAGCGAATTTCCTATGTATTGCTGGATAAATTGGCTTCTACTTTTAGATAAAATTAGCAAGTTTTTGCCGCGCATAAAAAAAATCAAAAACCAGTCATAAAATTTAACGGCCAAAAGCAAAGCAAGCCAATCATTTTCTTGCTTAAAAACATGAAATAGCATTAGTAAGAAAATTCTAACTCCTAACGATTTAGTAACGTTTGCCTGATATTTTTTTTCTGTTCTTTGACAAAATTATTTTGTCATGTGCTTTTTCTCAAAGAGGCAATCATGTGTTCTATAGAAATAAAAGTGAGAGACTGTGCGCAAAAAAACATCTCTGCTTCTATAAAATTATTTAGGAATCTTCCTGTTGCTACGCTTTGCATTTTTCTGAGCGCGTGCACGATTGGCCCCTCACCTTTTGATGAAGGAGAAATTACTACCGAGAAGAAACCATCTTATTTCAGCATGCAATCGCTTATGCCACGCGCAGCAAGAAAAAATAAATTCGCTAATACACCAAGCGGCGATGACCCTTATAGCGTTGGCTGGAGAGATGGTTGCGACAGCATAGTAAGCGTCGTTGGCTCTGGTCTTTATCAAACTATCACACCAAAATTTGAGTCAGAAAAACTAACTGGCGATCCATGGTATTTACGCGGCTATCGCGATGGCACGAGCTGGTGCACCTTCCGACTTGACTGGTACATCATGTGAGGATGCTGATGATGAAAGAACTACGCATCGCAATGATATTTTTCTTAGCCTTTGCAGGATCGGCCTGCACAGAATTTCATTACACTTTTTCACCATTGCGCGCAGGAAGCATTCCAATTGACGATCCACCCGCTGGGCCGCCAGAATTTCAGCAAGGCTTCAAAGATGGTTGTGAATCTGGAATTAGCGGCTGGGGTTCAGTTACAGAAAAAACTACGCATTTCTGGAAGCAAGATCCATATTTGATGAAAAATCCTCTCTATAAGCAGATTTGGCGCGATGCATACCATTATTGCCGTGTTTATACAGAAATGGCGCAAGAACATATGCTGGGGAATTTCCGATGAGATCAAACCGCATAATTTCTAAATTTTTTGTACTTGGTGCATTTTTGCTGATTACCGGCTGCGCTGCAAAACCGCCTGTTAGCTCGTTTTGGATGAAAGATTTGCTGGAAAATGGTCCGAAAAATGCCTCACCAACTTTTCAACAAGGCTGGCGCGATGGCTGCGAATCAGGAATTTCACTAACAGCGAATTCTTTGCAAAGGCATTTTTATAAATTCAAGCAAGATGGTTATCAGGCTCTAAACCGCGAATATTATACCGCTTGGAGCTCGTCTTATATTTTTTGCGAACGCTATGTTTATCAAAATTTAAGCCGCAAATATTTCTAGGAGAATTTATGCAACGCATCGTGTGTATTTCTTTGTTGCTGTTGCTGGTTGGATGCTCTTGGCAAACTGCGTTTCGTCCACGTCCGATAACCATGCCAAAAGGCCCGCCAGAAAATGCTCCTGAGCTTTACAAAAAAGGCTGGAACGATGGCTGCGAAACTGGAATGTCGGAATTCGCAACCACATTTTACAAATCCTTTTATCGCTTCAAACAAGATTTCAAATTGGTTGAAAACCCTGAATATTACGAAGCGTGGAAAGATTCCTACACTTATTGTCGTCACCAAGTTTACAAATGGGCATGGGATCCAATGACGGTAACAGGAAACAAGCTTTTCCAGGATACCACTCCGCTTTGTGTAATCTGTCCAGACCAACGATTTCGCAATTGAGATGAAAGAGAAAAATATGCCACGCAAATTTTCAGTTTTTTTCTTGCTCACATTAATCGTAGCAACGGGCTGCTATAAAACGCCAACTACGATGAAACCAATGGGTTTTATTTTTACACACATGCCTGAAGGCGCGCCGCCAATGTACCAAAAAGCTTGGCGCGATGGTTGTAGCAGCGGTTTAGCGCAAATGACTAATAGTTTTTATCGCTCGTTTTATCCCTTCCGCCTTGATGTTTCGCTGGTAAAAGATCCCACGTATTATCGCACCTGGCAGGATGCGCGAGGCTATTGCACAAATTATGCTTACGGTTATTTAGTGGAAGGTGACCACCGCATGCGGATTCCGCAGGAAGAATTACGCCAAACTTTCTTGGGCACAAGTAACTTTTTCGACAAAGGTATCTTAAATTTCTGGGGAGGTGGTAATAAAAATACTTTGATGAATACCGATTTGTGGAAACAAAAAGATCTGCATACTGGTTTTCAAGGCGATCCGTTTTTTGAACAAGGCGGCGTTTTGGATTTCTCTAGTGATATGGCAACAGTTGGAACACAAGGATTACAATTCCCGTATTCCACACAATAATACCAATCCATATTTTTATCCTGAGATTTGTCACTGCTGCGTTTTTTAGTGCTCATGTAAGTTTTAGTACAATCCGCTCCAAAGAACTTGCATCTCCTCCTCATGATTAAAAATCTGCAATGTTATAAATTACTTGCCAAAATTGGGTCGATTCGAGTAGCAAGTGACCTTCGTTTTTTGTGGGGCTGTAGCTCAGTGGTTAGAGCAGGGCGCTCATAACGCCTTGGTCGGGGGTTCAAATCCCTCCGGCCCTACCAATTAACTATTTTTGTGCGGATGATTTTTTAAATCAAGCGCTGATATTTTCTAGAAAAATACGCTCTCTTGATAGACGTAATTTCTTGCGGCCAGAATTTTTCTGGGAAAAGCTGCGCATAAACTACAAACTACCATGGCAGTGTTTGTATTTTTTTTCTGAACCGCATGGACAAGGCTCGTTTCTAGCCACTTTTCCCCAGGTTTCCTGATTTTTTGCATCGCGATTTTCTGCCGCGACATAGCGTTTATTTTGCGCAAGAACTGCAGTTTTTTCTTCCATCAAGGCTGGATCGCTGCGCGTTTCCTGCATTTTCACCGCAGAGATGTTAGGAATAGAATTTAAATTCTGCCTGCTGTTTGGATCATTACCAATTTCCAAATGCGCCAAACGCTTGATTACCACCTCACGCAGACGTTCCAATAATTGCTGGAACAGCAGAAAAGCCTCGCGCTTATATTCATTTAGCGGGTCTTTTTGGGCATAGGCGCGCAAATTAATACCCTGGCGCAAATGATCAAGCATCAGCAAATGCTCTTTCCATAGTTGGTCGAGAGTCATAAGCAAAACGCGGCGCTCTGCTATGCGAACGATTTCTTCTCCGTGCTGCTCTTCTTTCTGCGCAAAATATTTTTGTGTAGCTTCCTGTATACGCGCGAGGATAATTTTTTCTTCCACACCCTCTTCTTTCGCCCAATCTACTATTGGCAAATGCAAACCATAAAGCTCAAGCAAGCGGTGTGACAAACCTTCAACATCCCATTGCTCTGCATATGAATTATCTGGAACATGGCTCGCAACAAGGCTTTCGTTAACTTCCTCACGCATGGCGATAATAGTTTCAGAAATTTCTGCACTCGCCATTAATTCGCGCCGCTGTTCGTAAATTACTTTGCGCTGATCATTCATGACATCGTCAAATTTCAACAAATTTTTACGAATATCATAATTGCGCTCTTCGACTTTTTTCTGAGCGCGCTCAATTGCTTTGCTTATGAAAGGATGAATAAGGGCCTCGCCTTCTTTCATGCCCATTTTAGGCAATAATGTGCCCATGCGTTCAGAGCCAAAAATACGCATGAGATCATCTTCAAGCGATAAATAAAATTTGGTTTTTCCAGGATCGCCCTGACGTCCAGAACGGCCGCGCAGCTGGTTATCAATGCGGCGGCTTTCGTGGCGTTCCGTGCCTAATACAAATAAGCCACCTGCTTCTAAAACGGTTTTTTTATCAGCAGCAATTTGTTCACGAATTTTCTTCTCTAATTCTTCGCGCGGCTCAAGCAATGCGTGCTCGCCTTTTTCCAACAAGGCTTCTTCCAGCGCCACAATTGGATTACCACCGAGCATAATATCGGTTCCGCGACCCGCCATATTTGTAGCAATTGTTATAGCGCCAGGACGACCAGCTTGCGCTATTATAACCGCTTCTTTTTCGTGATGTCTGGCATTTAAAACTTGATGCGGAAGTTTTTTCTCCTTTAGCAAAGCTGAATATTGCTCTGATTTTTCAATGCTAACGGTTCCAACCAAAACTGGCTGTTTGCGCGCTTGTGCTTCCTCGATTGCAGTGATGAAAGCATTTTGTTTTTGTTTTTCGTCGAGATAAATTTCATCATCTTCATCCACGCGCGCGATGATTAAATGCGGCGGAACTTCAACAACATTCAAGCCGTAAATATCGAAAAACTCCGATGCTTCGGTCATCGCGGTTCCAGTCATTCCTGCTAGCTTTTTGTAAAGGCGGAAATAATTTTGGAAAGTAATTGATGCTAGCGTTTGGTTTTCATTTTGGATTTGCACATTTTCTTTTGCTTCCAAAGCCTGATGCAAGCCTTCTGAATAGCGCCTTCCCTCCATCATTCTTCCTGTGAATTCGTCGATAATTACCAATTTTCCATCGTGAACTATGTAATCAACATCTCGTTGAAACAGTGAGTGCGCGCGCAGAGCTTGGTTGACGTGATGCACCAAATGAATAGAAGAAATATCATAAAGCGTGCTGCCATCTTCCAGTAATTTTGCGCTTCTTAGAAGCTGCTCGATTTTTTCTGTTCCGTCTTCAGTGAGAATTGAGCTGCGGGCTTTTTCGTCTTTTTCGTAATCAGTTCCTGAAATTAATTTAGGAATCAAAGAATTCACACGATAATAGAGCTCGGAATTATCTTCAGTTGGACCTGAGATAATCAGTGGCGTACGCGCTTCATCGATTAGAATCGAATCGACCTCATCAACAATGGCGAAATTAAATGGACGCTGAACCATATGCTCTAAAGCGTAACGCATATTGTCGCGTAAATAGTCAAAACCAAACTCGTTATTAGTTCCGTAAGTTATGTCGCAAGCGTAAGCAGATGCGCGCTCTTCATCGTTCAAACCGTGGATGATGCAACCAACTTCCATGCCCAAGAATTTATAGATTTTACCCATCCATTCTGCGTCACGCTTGGCCAAATAATCATTCACGGTCACAACGTGAACACCTTTGCCGCTTAGCGCATTCAAATAAACTGGAAGAGTCGCAACTAGAGTTTTTCCCTCACCTGTTTTCATCTCGGCAATCATACCATGATGAAGAACCATGCCGCCAATTAGCTGCACGTCGAAATGACGCATATTCATGGTTCTAAATGCAGCCTCGCGCACGACAGCGAAAGCTTCCTCAAGCACGCTATCAAGAGTCGCGCCATTGGTTACGCGCTGTTTGAATTCAGCTGTTTTGCTGCTTAATTCAGCATCAGATAATTTTTTTATTTCTGCTTCAAGCGCATTAATACGCAACACACGTTGCTGAAATTTTTTTACTGTACGGTCATTAACTGAACCGAATAAACGACGCAAAACGCCTGCAACCATTTTATTTCTCCAATCTATCGAAAGCAGATTTTTATCATGCTTTTTTGAATCTCTTGTTCAAAGAGGCTGGCTTTATAGAGACAAAGAATGATTGGAGCAATTCAACAAAGCAGTTGTTTTATTTTTTATATCCTATCGTTTAATTGCGATGACATTTGGTTGATTTTTGAAATCACCGTGATGTTTGCGTTATACGCCGATTGAGTTTCAATTGTTGCTGTTAGCTCTTCGGTTATGTCGACGGTTGAACCTTCAACCGCACCAGAAACAATCACACCAGATCCACCAAAACCTGCCTCTTTCAAGTTACCTTCACCTGAGGCTTGCGTGGTTGCGTAAACGTTTCCGCTCAATTCACGCAGAGAATTTGGATCGGCGATAATGGTCACAGGAATCTGAAAGATTTTTTTCACCTCTCCATTGCTGAAACTCGCGCTGATGAAGCCTTCGCTATCGATTAGAATGCCGTTGAATTGTCCAGCTGATACGCCATTTTGCTGCACGAAATCAACGTTATAACTTGAATCAAACTGCCGCAATCCATCCGTCAAACCGATTGTTGTTGCACCGCTTGTTCCAGCTGGAAGACCTGCTGTTCCCCAATTAAAATCGATTTGGCTTGCTTGCGCACCATTTGTCCAGG
>JBIKYU010000121.1:0-3802 GCA_044355085.1 Rickettsiales bacterium
CCAGCGCATCCATCGCACGGTTATAAAGAACCTCAACGGCAGGAACTGGCTTACTCTCATCATCCTTACCACTACAAGCGGCAAGAAAAAAACCAATTGCCAACAACGCGGCTAAGCCAGCATTTATTCTACGCATTTCAACTGCTCCTGAAAAAGAAGGTCAAGACCATACGCGATCAAAAAAAAATCAGCAAGAATTGCTGCAATCAAAAATCCAGGAAATAATTATTGGCCGAATTTTTTGATAAAAAATTTATTCCAAAAGAGTTTGCGCAAAAATTGCCGCATCAAATGGCTGTAGATCTTCTATCGCTTCACCCACACCAAGTGCAACAATTGGGATTGCAAATTTCTCAGCAATGCCAATTACAACGCCACCCTTAGCAGTTCCATCCAACTTTGTAATTACCAAACCTGAAAGCGGTGTCGCTGCATGAAAAATTTCCACCTGACGCAAAGCATTTTGTCCAACTGTACCATCCAAAACCAAAAGCGACGAATGCGGAGCATCAGGAATTTTCTTTTGCATCACACGCACAATTTTCTGCAACTGATCCATCAAGTTCGTTTTATTATGTAAACGCCCAGCCGTATCGATTAAAAGCACATCGATATCCTTCTGCTCGGCCAGCTCCAGCGCTTGATAAGCAACGCTTGCAGGATCAGCTCCTTCGGCGCCAGATACACATTCTATTCCTATTCTCTCAGCCCAAACCACAAGCTGCTCAACCGCCGCTGCACGAAAAGTATCAGCAGCAGCAACCATAACTTTTTTTCCCAAAGCGTGATAATGCGAAGCTAGTTTTCCAATCGTTGTGGTTTTACCGCTGCCATTCACGCCACACATCATAATGACATAAGGTTTTTTATTTTCAGCAAGAGGAAAAACCGCCACATTATTTTGTAATAATATAACAATTTCTTCCTGCAGTGCTTTTTGTATCGTGGCATATTCAATTTCTGCATCCAGCCATTTACGCGCAGCCAAACGCTCTTTCAGCTTTGCAGAAGCAGAAACACCAACATCAGCCAGAATTAAAATTTCTTCAATTTCATCCAAAAGCTCTGCATCGACTCGCCTTCCCCCAACTATTTTTCTGAGCGCTCCGCCAAAACCAGAAGCGGTTTTTCTCAAACCACGCTGCAATGATGAAACCCAGGAAGAGCTCTCTTTTTCTATCTTGTCTTTAGCATCTAAATTTTGTGGAAGATTTTTTTCCGCAGCAGGCGCAGATTTACGAAACCACGAGAGCATTTTTTTCCTCTTCAATCACAACGTAACCAGGAGACAAAGCGCGAACATAATAGCTCTCGCCCGCAACTAAATTTTCCTCAACACGCCACACGGTAAAATCATCAGCGCGCGCAATTTGTGGAGACTCCATCACCACCTTAAATCTTTTCCCAACGTATCGCGCCTGAATTTTTTGCAAGATTTCATCACCTTTAGCACGCAATTTTGCCGCACGCTCTTTACGAATTGCCATTGGCAATTGCGGCATTTTTGCAGCAGGAGTATTTTCCCGCGCAGAGAACGGAAACACATGCAACAACGCGATTTCAAGCTCTTCAACCAAAGCCAAACTATTAGCAAATTGCTCTTCTGTTTCTGTTGGGAATCCAGCAATCAAATCAGCCCCGAAAACTATTTCAGGACGTTTGGCGCGCAAATCATTGCAGAATTTTCTTATGTCTGCAGAAAGATGCCTGCGCTTCATGCGCTTTAAAATTAGATCATCACCAGCTTGCAACGACAAATGCACATGCGGCATCACGCGCTCTTCCTCAGCCAATAACCGCAACAAAGTTTCATCAATTTCAGCAACATCAAGAGAAGAAAAACGCAATCTTTTTAGCTCAGGAACCAAGCGCAAAAGGCGCTCGCTCATTTCTCCCAAACTTGGTGCACCAGGCAAATCTTTGCCATAATCGGTTATATCAACGCCTGTCAAAACGATTTCCTCGCATCCTTGCACAACCAACTGCCTAGCCTGCGCTACGATTTCACCAGGAGCAACCGAGCGACTATTGCCACGACCGTAAGGAATAATGCAAAAAGTGCAGCGATGATTGCAACCATTCTGCACCTGCAAAAACGCCCGCACGCGCCCTTCAAATGCAGAAACCATGTGCGATGCAACGGTTTTCACTTCCATAATATCATTAACCGACACGCGCTCTTCCGCGCTGTTTTCAGAAAATTCATAGGAAGAAACTTCGAATTTTTCTTGATTTCCAAGAACCTGATCAACCTCAACCATCTGCGCAAATTGCTGCGGATTAACTTGCGCTGCACAACCAGTAACCACAATTTTTGCCTGAGGAAATTCTCTCTTAGCGCGCCGTATTGCTTGCCTAGCCTGACGTTCAGCCTCTTTGGTTACTGCGCAACTATTTATCACCACAGTATCGCCAGCTTTTGCCTTCGACAAAGCCTCGCGGATTGCCTCACCTTCATAGCTATTCAAACGACAGCCGAAATTCACCACATGATGCGTCACCTAAACTCAAAGCTCCAATTGGCCATCAAAAACTTTTGCCACTGGTCCAGTCATAGTGATTTGCTGACCGTCACCAGGCCAGAAAATTTCTAAATCTCCACCAGGCAAGGAAACAATAACACGGTGCTCCATCAGGCCGCGCATAATTGCCGCCACCGCAGCAGCACAAGCGCCAGTACCGCAGGCAAGCGTTTCACCAACTCCGCGCTCCCAAACACGCAAACGCAAATGCTTGCGATCGACACGCTGCGCCACACCAACATTCACACGCTCTGGAAAAAGTCGATGATTTTCAATTGCCGCACCATAAGCAGGATCAGATAGAGGAATTCCATCTATATTCTTTACAAAAAATACCACGTGCGGATTTCCGACATTTACTGCAACTGCGTCAGAAAATTCTCCCATTATCAATGGAACATGCAAAGTATCGCTATTTTCTAACAATGGAATTTCTCGCCAAGCAAAACTTGGAACCGCCATTTTTACAGAAACGCTAAAATCCCCTGCACGGCTACAAGACAGACTGCCAGAATTAGTCTCTAAAATTACTGAATCAGAATTTTTTTCTTCCATCAAAAGCCAGGCAACACAACGAGTTGCATTTCCACATGCCGCAGATTCGCTACCATCAGCATTAAAAAATTGAACACGCGCAGCATTTTTTTGCGCTGGTAAAATCCTCACCCATTGATCAAAGCCTATGCCTTTGTTTCGATCCGCCAAAGAAACTATATTTTGCTCCGAAACTGCAGAAGCTTCTCTTCCGCGCAAATCCTCAATGACAAAGTCATTTCCTAAGCCATGCATTTTTTTAAAAGCAAAAATCATAATAAATAAATTACCTTTTTTAGAGAGCAGAATATCAGGCAAGAAAAATTAACTTGCCTCTCGAAAAATCCTAAAGCTTTCGCGATTCTTCAACCAACATCACAGGAATTCCATCACGAATTGGATAAGCAACCCTAGCCTGCTCGCTAATTAATTCCTGTGTTTCAGAGTTATATCTAAGAGGCCCTTTTGTAATCGGACAAACCAGCAGAGCCAGCAAGTTTTTATCAATCGAAGCTGTTTTTACGTTATTTTCTTCCATAGAACAACCTCACTAAAAACCACCAAGCAAAACAACCGACAAACAAAATTAAGAACCTAAATATAGGGAAGCAGCCCAAAAGCAAAAAAGCAGTGGAAGACCATACTTGGACTTTAGAGACAAAAAATAACAAAGATAAAATTAGTTCAGACTTTTTTGATAACGATCAACAATCTCGCCACTATCAACACCATTTTGCTGCAACAAC
>JBIKYU010000122.1:0-3749 GCA_044355085.1 Rickettsiales bacterium
AGGCAGCAAAAAATCATTTACAATACTGTTGTTGCACAATGTGGCGATGAAAAATCAAAGATTATTGATGCAATAAATAAATCAAAAACATTAGAAGATTTTTGTAAAATTTTTGGAAGTGCAGAAGTATTCTTGAATAATGAAGACGCACACAAGCGAAAAATTTTTCAAGCGCTTAAAGATTGTGCCGCTGAAGAGATAGCGCAAGGTCTCGGTAATAAAGATGCAGGAGACTTCAAAGAAATATTTGAAGATATTGCAGAAGGTGAAAAAGACCACAGGGTAATTCAAACTTTTTCTTCAATAAATGAGTTGAAACAGAGAAATGCACTCCTAGAAAGAGAGATCAGAGGAAGTAACCTTGAAATTAATAGAAAAATTAAAGAGATAGAGGAGCTAAGACAAGGATTAAAAGAAAGGAAAGAAAAAAATGGGGCTGAAGCTGGCTTAGATTCCGCCAAAAAAACAGGCAAAAGCATTCTTGCTGTTATTGCTCTTCTTGCTGTTCTTACAGTTTTTGCCCTATTGACGATGGGTGGCTTATCTGTGCTTGGTGTGGCTATTAGTTTTGGGTCTGGTGGAGGTGCATTGGTTGCTCTAGGTACAGTTATAACATTTGCAGGAATAGGCGGAGGAGTGCTTGCGCTGAAAGGTGGCTATGCAGGCCATCTACATGAGAAAAGCATTTCTGATACAAACAAACAAATAGAGAAATTGCAAACAGAAATCAGAGAATCTAGAAGCCAAAATGAAGTTCGTGATCATGAGAAGCGTCAGAACGAAGTTACAATCAATCACCTAGAATCAGCAAAAAAAGATATTTTAGATTTGGAAACAAATGAACTCACTAGCACATCAAAAGTCAGAGCTCAACTTCAAAAATTAGCAACATCAGGTGAGTATTTTCACCTGCTACAAGATTATGACAAAAGTCCGTTCGCGGCTCATCTAAGCCAAAGAAGCTCTGCCGCATCAGGCGAAAGACCGACGTTTGCAAGGCAGGCTTCAAGTGCATCGCAAGGATTTGCTCAGAAACTTGCAGCAGAACAATATCATCTTGAAATTAAGAACCTAAATGATCCAAACTCTGCACGGCTTGAAGACGCTTTGAAAGGAAGTACTAGTGTAGCATTAGCTACTAGTGTGCCGCAAAAGAATCAACAAGCAAATGCCAGAGGTTAGAAGTTTGCTTCTGCAATGCCTGCCTAAGAGCTTTTTAAAAATAGCGCTTTTCAAATCATTAGTTAAAAATCCGAAATATCATCTCTAAATCAGCCCGACATTGCTGTTTAAGAAGGCATTTAGTCTGGTTTGCCAGCCTTTTCCCTTCGCGCGCAAGGCTTCAACTATATGCGGATCAAGCCGCACTGTAATGATTTTTTTGGGATTTTTAGAGCGCGGCCTGCCACCAAAATTTGTATTCAAAACCGCTTTCTTTGCCACTTTTGGCAAGCCATCAAGACCGTGCATTACTGGGCCACTTAAAGCAGCCCATTCTGCATCTGTTAATGGTTTGTGCGGATCAATTTCTTTCTTTGTCATAACGTCTCCTCTCTTTTGCGTTAGCTTTACAAAAACTTATGGGACGAATTACATCGTCACGCGGCGTCCAAACAAGGCAATACAATCTTCCATCAAGAGGAGCGTATGTGATTAATCTTGTCTCGCCATATTCAACTCTGTCATCTTGACGAGTGATGGCGGAATCCCATTCCAAATCGTCAATATTTGCAAAACTTATTCCATGCTTTGCAGTGTTAATTATATTTTTTACATCGTTGAACTGGTTTTTTATGTTGGTTATCGTATTTACAATAACCTCTAATGTCAACTATCTCGATTAGCAAAAAGGCTATTTTTATACTATTCCATTTTCAAGCATGAGGATAAGCGGCAATTTTTCAAATCCTTCACTCCGCAGCCACTGGCAATTGCGGTAATTGGCGGAAGATAGGAGTTTGCTTCTGCAATGCCTTTAAGGTTGGTTCGTCAAGCCCTGTAGCTTCAGCAAAATTAGCTTTGAACAGATTCGCCCCTTCAAAACTTGCTCCAGTTATCAATGCCTTGGTAAAATTCGCGTTTGAAAGATTAGCGCGGTTAAAATTAGCGCCTACAAAACTAGCATTTTCGAAATTTGCGCTTGAAAGATCAGCGCCATGAAATATAGCGCCGTCGGCTTTTACGCCGCGCCAAACCGACATCGTCAATTTGCAATTCTGGAAATCAAATTGTTCATAATTACCGTAGCTTAAATCAAGAACCTGCACTGTGTTTCCATAAGCAATTTGTGTAATCGAGGCTTTGCGACGAAATTTTCCAACCACATCAATTAAATAGCCAAAGCCATATTTTTGCCTGGTTTCATCAATATATTTAGCAACTTCAAGCTCGGTTAATTTAGAGGCGTTGAGTTGAGCTTCTTCTTTGTTTTTTCCTGTTTCTGCTGCTTCTTTTTTACCAGAATCATTGGCATTTGCCTGTGTGAAAGTAAGGAAAAAAGCCAAGAAAATAGCGTAAAAAAACGCTGTTTTCTTAAAATATAGTTTGAGCATAATTTTATTATCTTCTGATTGCATCACTTGCTCACAAAAAATATTTGAGCACAAAATTTATGTATTGTTGCTGTAGAAATTTTTTATAAAAGACGGGCGGTTCCCCATTCCCCGCCCGTCTTTTTTACTCAAAAGCAGCTGAAATCCTATAGACCAGCTGCTTTTACTTGGCGCAGTGTTTCCTCTTCCACGCCCAATACCCCGCTCAAAACGGCCTCGCTAAAGCTGGCGTTTTTTACGGTGGTATTATCCATTTTCGCGCGCGATAAATCAGCCCTACTAAAATCGGCCTTTTCTAATAACGCTTCTTCGAAATTTGCATCTTGAAAATTCGCTCCCGCACCGTGCATGTTCTGCAAAGATGCGTGTTTAAAATTTGCTTCTTGAGCGTTGGCCTGCTCGAAAATTACATTTTCTAGCGTGGCATGATTAAAATTGCTGAACTGTACGCTTGCATGACGAGCATTCGCGCCAGATAAATTTGCGCGATAAAAAATCGCCCCATCCAGCATTGCGTGGGTTAACTTGGCATCCCAAAGGTGAGCTTCGCTGAAATTGGCGCGCGCGGCTTGAACTTCCTCGAGATTTGCTTCCCAAATATTTGCGCCTGTGAAATTTGCATTTTGTAGTTGCGCCCCAGAAAGATTAGCGTTTTGCAAATCGGCGCGCTGCAAATTAGCCTCGCGCAGAGAAGCATGCGATAAATCAGCGCCCTGCAATTGTGCCCGGTGAATAAAGGCTCCTTCAAGTACGGCGGAAGTAAAGCGGGCAGAGCGGGCATCGGCGAAGTTTAAATCTGCGCCCAGCATGTTGGTTGCAACCATATTGGCGTTTTGTAAATTGGCGTTACCCAGATCAACGCCTTCTAAAACGCTGCCTTCCAAAGTTGCATCGCTTAAAACTACGCCTTTCATATCAGCGTAAGAAAGATCGCAATCTAGAAAGCGTGCAGTGTGGAAATAGGCATTTTGCAGCATTGCATATTGTAGGTTGACGTTTTCTAGCGTGGTGCCTTCAAAAGTGGCTTTTCCCGCATTGCTAAAAGACATGTTGCTGTGATCGAGATTCGCCCCACGCAAGCGTGCGCGTTCAAGATTTGTATATTGGAAATTGACGCCAGCTAAATTTGCGCCATCAAGATTTGTACCGCGCAGGTTGCTGTACGATAAGTCAGCGCCGCGTAAATTAGCGCCCTGA
>JBIKYU010000123.1:0-3734 GCA_044355085.1 Rickettsiales bacterium
TGCTGCCCTTCAACATTGAAGCTAGCTGAATACCCCATTACTCCATTCCCACCAAAAACAGGGTAAGGGGTTTCTTTGGTCACAATGCCATTAAGATCAGTAGGTTTTGTTGAACCACTTGCCAGCTTGAGGTAATTGCCAAATTTTTCGCTTCTCCAGTTATTCGATTTTTCCATCACGCCACCTCTCTATAGGGGTAGCGGTCTTTGATATGATCGTGGAAATAGCTGCCTTTGGAATAGGCGCTCAAGAAGGCGCGATAGACCGACTCCGGCACACCGGAATATTGGTACACGCCGCCATGATGGAATTCGACTTCCAGCGTTCCATGTCCCCAACCAATGCTGGTGATGTTGCTTGAGTTGACGTGGGTGCGTTGCATTACTCGCTCTTTTTCTTTTTGGGTTTGGCGCGGGGCTGTTGGCTTAGCGCTTTGATCTCTTCATCAAAATCAGAAACGAAAATTTGATCCTGAATGATGCGGTATTTTTCGAATTCGCTTTCTGCATGGGACTTTGCAATTTCTGCGGTTACTTTTCCTGCATCTTGCAGAATTTCCCTATCGGTTGCCTCAATAAAGCGATTCAAACGTGTTTCCCAATCTTGCATGGTCATCGGTATTTTTCGTATGGCCATATCTTCGGCTATATCCAGATACGCAGAAACGAGTCGTGACAATTGTGCCATTTCGCTTTCGCTTAAATAATTTTTGGCAACGCTGACATCAAATTTTTGAATTTTTCCTTTCGGGGCATCTTTCCATGTGGTCAGGCCCATATTTTCTTTATCTGCGTTGGCACGAGAGTAAATAACTTCTGCGGCTGTTTGATGATGTATCGCCCAGTGAAGTTTGTTCTGAACCATGGCAAAGAAACGCTTGGTAATTTGTGCAGTCACATCGTAGTCAATCGCAGTTGCATAAATATCTGTAATTTTTTGATAGAATTTGCGCTCGCTCATGCGAATTTCACGGATGCGCTGGAGCTGCTCTTCAAAATACTGTTTGCTGAGTATGGAGCCGTCATTTTTCAGGCGTTCGTCATCCATGACAAAGCCCTTGATGGTAAACTCCTCAATCACAATGGTTGTCCATTTGCGAAATTGGACTGCTCGTTCTGAATTGACTTTGTAACCAACCGCAATAATGGCTGAGAGATTATAATGATTGACGTTGTAGTTTTTTCCATCTGCCGCAGTTGTTCGAAAATTTCGAATAACTGAATCTTCTTGAAGTTCACTATCGGAAAATATTTTTTTGAGATGGTAGTTGATGGTATTGGTTTCTACGTCATAAAGCGCGCCCATCATTTTTTGAGTGAGCCATATGTTTTCATCAGCGTAGAGCGCTTCAACTCCACTTTCTCCATTTGCGGCTATAAATGTTAGGTATTCGGCGGCAGACGAGCGTACAACCAAATTTTCAGGTCTTTTTTTGCTCATGCAATATACCCCAGTTCTTTAAGGTATTTCTGCATCTCAGCCTCGGTCTTCGCGAGTTCAGCATTGATTTCTTTGATGCGCTCTTGCACCGCCTGAATGTCGATTTCCGCCTCTTCCTCGAACGTGTCTACGTAGCGAGGAATATTGAGGTTATAATCGTTTTCGCTGATTTCATTGAGGCTGGCGAGGTAAGCGTATTTATCGACTGACTTGCGTGCTTTATAAGTGTTTACGATTTTTTCAATATCCTGCTCGCGCAGTTTGTTTTGATTTTTACCGTCGGCATATTCACGGCTGGCATCAATAAACAGCACCTTGTTATCCGCCTTGTGGCGCTTGAAGAGTACAATCGCGGCAGGAATGCCCGTGCCAAAGAACAGGTTGGCGGGAAGCCCGATCACGGCATCGAGCAAATTTTCATCCACCAGCTTCTTGCGAATAACGCCTTCTGCCGCTCCACGGAATAAAACCCCGTGTGGAACGACGACTGCCACGCGGCCAGAATCCGCCGTTGTGGTTTCAATCATGTGCGAGATAAAGGCGTAGTCGCCCTTCGACTTCGGCGGTAAGCCACGGTGGAAGCGTTTATAGGGGTCGGCCTTGCTTACATCGTCATAGCCCCATTTATCCAGCGAGAAAGGTGGATTGGCGACCACCACTTCAAACTTCATCGTGGTATCTTTTTCGAGCAACTTGGGGCTGCGAATGGTGTCACCCCATTCGATACGGGCATTGTCCATGCCGTGAAGAAACATATTCATTTTCGCCAGCGCCCAGGTGGAGCCGGTAATCTCCTGCCCATAGAGCGAGAAGTCATTAATGCCGCGCTTCTTAAGCTGGTTACCGCATTTAATAAGCAACGAGCCAGAACCACAGGCAGGATCGCCGATACGTTCGCCTGCTTTCGGTTCTACAAGTTCGGCCATAAGCTCAGAAACAGCAGCGGGGGTATAAAACTCGCCAGCCTTCTTGCCTGCGCCTGCTGCAAACATAGAGATAAGGAATTCATAGGCATCGCCGATGACATCCATATTCCCGATGCGGCTGGGGCGAAGGTCTAGGCGCTTATCCGCAAAATCTTCTAGCAGGTGTTTTAGGCGGATATTGCGGTCTTTGGTTTGGCCGAGGTTTGCTTCGCTGTTGTAATCGATGTTACGGAATACACCTTGGAGCTTCTGGCGATTGGCTTCCTCGATCTGCTCTAAGGCTTGGTTGATGCGCTCGCCGATATTGCTTTCCTCGCGGGCATTATAGAGATCAGGGAATGCGCAGCCTTTGGGCAGCACGAAGCGTTCGCGCTCTAGGCGGCGCAGGATACGTTCATCATCCTGACCGTATTGCTCTTGCAGTTCGTTGTAACGCTCCTGCCAAGTATCGGAGATGTATTTTACGAAGAGCATCACGAGAATGTAGTTTTTGTATTCGGCGGCATCCACCGTTCCGCGGAATGTGTCGCAGGCTTTCCAAAGCACACCGTTAATTTCTTCTTGGCTGATTTTAGTGGTCATGCGGCGACTCCTTGTTGAATGCGTTGTTCTAGCAACCCGTCGATCAGGGCTTCTTTTTGTACGATAAGTTCTTCCAGCAAGCAGCGCTCTTTTTTCCAGCACTTGTAGGCCTTCACAATGCGCTCCTGTGTTTGCAGGTCGGGCAATTCTATTGGAAGCATAGCCAGCGTTTTGCGGCTGATATAGGGAAGTGAAGAGCCCTCTACATGCTCGGCATAATATTTCTGCGCCTGCTTTGCATTGAGCAGCCAGACAATAAAATGCGGATTAATCTTCTGCTTTCCCCCTCGTAATACATAGAAATGGGGGGATGCGACGCTAGGCTTCGGGGGAGTAGCAACGCGCACTGCAAAAAAGCGACTGCCGCGCCCAACAAAAAGAATATCATCTGCACGAAGCCAATCCGGCTCATTACGGCCTTTGGTTTTGATAGTGATGGGGCTAGCCCAATTCACGCCTTGCAGTGCATCAACATCCTTCATTTGCACGATCAGGGCATCCCCCTGGACGTCATGCTTTGCGGCTTCCCGAAGCGGAAAGCCAGTTTTTACCTCTACAAGATCAGATAAATGGAGTGTATTTTTGCTCATAATGCGATTTTCCTACCGAAATCAGAGTTCATTGTCAACAGAATAGTGCATTAAAATAGAAAATGCACATTTGCAAAAATGGGTGCGGAATCTGCACAAAAATCAACAAAAAGGCAAGGAAATTGCGGGTTTCATGCTTAAAGACAGTTGCTTTTGTTTGGCGCTTCGATATGAAAGGCGCTCAATTATTTTGCGG
>JBIKYU010000035.1:0-13176 GCA_044355085.1 Rickettsiales bacterium
CCTTCAAACAGCTTTACGATAAAGGCCTAATTTACGAAGCTTACCGCGTTATGCCTTACTCCTGGGCGGCTGAAACTCCGCTTTCTAATTTTGAAACGCGTCTGGATAATTCTTACAGACAGAAGGAAAGCAAGGCGGTTACAGTTGCTTTTACGCTAAGCGAAGTTCCAGATTTTATTCGCGACAAGAATTTTGCACAAAATGAATTACCAAATTTTCAGAAATACAAATTAGTTGCTTGGACCACAACACCCTGGACTCTGCCATCAAACCTCGCTCTAGCAGTAAGTAGCAAGGTCGCTTACCAGCTAATTGGGCTGCGTGATATTTGTTATATTGTATCAACTAGTGCTGCAGAAAAAATCAAGAATTATTTAGGTGAAGAAGCGGTAATTTATCCGCAAGAATATTCAGGAAATTATTTTCTCGGCCTGACCTATGAACCACTATTTCCATATTTCAAAAATCATCCAAATTCTTTCCGCGTTCTTGATGGAAGTGATTTTATCACCACGGAAGATGGAACTGGAATTGTCCATATGGCGCCTGGCTTCGGCGAGGATGACCAACGTGTATGTGAAGCAAACAATATCAAATTAGTTTGTCCTGTTGATAGTGCAGGAAAATTCACCGACGAAGTCGCGGACTTGAATTCTAAAAATTCAGCCGCAGAATTTTTATTAGAAACCGAGCGCGCTTATCTGCGTCCATTTTCCGCTGATGATTTAGAAGTTTTTTATCAGCTGCAATCTGATCCCGATGTGCGCAAACATTTTCCCAATGTGCTTTCACTCAAGGAAGCAAAATCAATGCTGAATGAATTTCTTGAGCATCAGGAAAAGCACGGTTTTAGCTGCTTTGCTGCGTTTGAAAAATCCAGCGGTAAATTCATGGGATTCGCCGGATGTAACTATTGCGGCGAGAGTTCTGAGATTGAAATATGCTACAGCCTACATCAGGAATTCTGGGGCAAAGGTTTCGCAACCGAGCTTTCAATCGCTTGCATGCTGGATTTATTCCGCAATTTTGCTGTTGAGAAAATCCTTGGCTTCGCAACGCCAGGCAATGATTCATCTTTCAGCATTCTAAAAAAACTCGGCATGAATTTTGTGAAGGAAGGAATTCATTGGCACGATCATGATCACGTTCATGAATATGAAATTAGCAAAGAAGCTTTTCTTAGCACCTCAGTTAATGAAATATCGGCCAGGCGCGCTAAAGCAGAAAATCTGCCGCTCTTAACAGGTCGTCAGGTTTTTGAAACTAATGATGACATAATTAAATTTCTAAAATTACAAGGCAGCTGGCTGAAAACCGAACAATATCTGCATAATTATCCGCATTGTTGGCGCACCGATACGCCGCTTATCTACAAAGCTCTGCCTTCTTGGTATGTGGAAGTCACAAAATTCAAAGATCGCATGGTCGAGTTGAACCAAAATATTAACTGGATTCCAGAAAATATTCGTGATGGTCAATTCGGTAAATGGCTTGAAAACGCGCGCGATTGGTCAATTTCACGCAATCGTTTTTGGGGAACGCCAATTCCTGTTTGGCGTTCTGATAATCCCGAGAATAAAAAATTATATGTTTTTGGTTCAATCGCGGAATTGGAAGAATTTTTCGCAACTAAAATCACTGATCTACATCGTCCATTCATTGATGAACTTATCAAGCCTGATCCGCTTGATCCCAAATATACGCTGCGCCGCGTTGAAGATGTTTTTGATTGCTGGTTTGAATCTGGCTCGATGCCTTTTGCGCAAGTACATTATCCTTTTGAAAACAAGCAATCGTTTGAGGAAAATTTCCCTGCTGATTTTATCGTTGAATACGTCGCCCAAACGCGTGGCTGGTTCTACACTTTGGTTGTTTTAGCTACGGCTTTGTTTGATAAACATCCGTTTAAAAATTGTATTTGTCACGGCGTTGTTCTTGATGAAAAAGGACAAAAACTTTCCAAGCGTCTCAATAACTACGCGGATCCTATGGATGTTTTTGCGCGTTTTGGCGCTGACGCTATGCGTTTTGTGATGATTTCTGCGCCGATTATGCATGGTGGAGAATTACTAATCGACAAAGAAGGCGCGATGATTCGCGACGCGGTTCGTTTAGTCATGAAGCCAGTTTGGAACGCCTATCATTTTCTCACGCTTTATGCCAATGCTGATGGTTTGCGTGGAAATTTTTGTCTGCGCTCAAGCACTGATAACGTTCTTGATAATTACATTCTTACCAAATGTCGTCAGGCAGTTGAGGAAATAAAAAATGCAATGGATTCATATAGCACGCCGCTTGCATGCAGAGCCGTGGAATCATTTTTTGAAGTTCTCAATAACTGGTACATAAGACGCAGCAAAGATCGTTTCTGGAAGAAAGAAAAAGACGCCGATAAACAAGCAGCCTATGACACTCTGCACACAGTTCTGGTGACGATGACGCGCGCTATGGCTCCGCTTTTGCCGTTATTATCTGAAGTGGTTTATCGCGGCCTTGTTTCTTCTATTTCCCCCTCTCCCCAACCCTCCCCCGCCATTGAAGACTTCTCCTCCCCCGCCAGCGGGGGACAGGGGGATGAAGCAATTCCATCAGTCCATCTTTCCATCTTTCCTGATGTTTCCGCATTTCCGAATGATATAGCGCTAATTAATGCGATGGATTTGGTGCGCGATGTTTGCAACACAGCGCTTTCAATTCGTAATGCACAGAATATTCGCGTGCGTCAGCCATTGGCTTCTTTGACATTAGCAGGCGCTAAAGCCGATGAAATACAAGCATTTCAGAGCATCATCCAAGAAGAGGTGAATGTAAAATCAGTAAAATTCATTGCGGATTTTTCTGTTTTTGCTGAGCAAAAACTTTCAATACAATTTCCAGTACTTGGCAAAAGATTGCCAGATAAAATGAAGCAAATCATTCCCGCTGCAAAAAAAGGCGAATGGAAAATCTCTGCAAATGGTGGCGTGGAAATTATCGGCGAGATTCTTCAGCCAGAGGAATTTAATTTACTGCTTGAAGCAAAACCAGAATTCAAAAAATCGGCGCAAGCTCTTTCGCAAAATGATTCTCTCGTTTTGCTAGATCTTGAAATCAGCGCCGATTTGAAAGATGAAGGCATTGCCAGAGATACAATTCGCCTTATTCAGGAAGCCAGGAAAAATGCGGGTTTTGATATATCAGACCACATAGAATTAGCGCTGATTAGCACTGAAAAAAATCTCAATGCAGCATTAGAAAAATTTCAACATGAAATTGCTTCGCAAACTTTGACACGCGCTAAAATAAATTTTAGTCAAATTGATGATGCAGTTTTTTCCGTCACAGAAAAAATTGATGATGCTGAAATAACAATTCAGTTGCGGCTTGCAGCATGATTTTTTGCAGCTTTTTTGAAGGATAAATTTTCAATGCATCAGCAAATTATTAAAGTGAAGAAAAAAAACACCGCCGCAATAAAAAGCGCGATGAAAAAAATCGGCTGGCGTGAATGGTGCGCTTTGCCTGATTTGCAGATTCCGATTGTTAAAGCAAAAATCGACACAGGTGCTCGCACATCCGCATTGCATGCTTTTAATATTAAGCCTTTAATCGAGCGCGGTGCGCCGCATGTAGAGTTTCACGTTAATCCACTGCAGCGTAATCGCGCGATAAATATTACTTGTATTGCGCCGATAGTTGATCAACGTGCAGTGACCAATTCTGGTGGAATTAGTCAGCAGCGTTATGTAATCATGACCAATCTAAAATTTGGTGACCAACAATGGGAAATCGAGCTCACACTTACAAACCGTGATGCGATGGGTTTTAGAATGTTATTAGGGCGTGAGGCTTTGCGTAGGCGTGTCTTTATTGATCCAGCGAGCTCCTTCACTCAAGGCCGATTAACAACTCAGCAAATTCAAAGCGTGTATATGAATCCACCAAATTTTTTCTATTAATTTTCTCCATTAAATTTTATCAATTTCTTTCTCTTTTTTAGGTAGAAAAATGCGTATCGTTATTTTAGGAAGTAATCAGGAACTCTACTCTCACCGCCGCTTACAGGAGGCTGGCGAGGCCCGAGGCCATGAAGTTCGTTTTGTAAATATCAAACATTGCTACATGAATATTAGCGCTTCAAATCCGCAAATTTATTATCGCGGCGGAGAGTTGCTTCAAAATATCGATGCAGTAATTCCACGAATCAGACCTTCAATGACTTTCTACGGCACCGCTGTTGTGCGTCAGTTTGAAATGATGGGAATTTACTGTTTGAATGAATCGGTTGCGATTGCGCGCTCACGCGATAAACTCCGCACTTTGCAATTGCTTTCACGCAAGGGCGTTGACATGCCAATCACAGGATTTGCTGACTCACCTGAGGACACAAAAAATCTGATTAAGCTCGTTGGAGGTGCGCCTTTGGTTGTAAAACTTCTTGAAGGAACACAAGGAATGGGCGTGGTTTTAGCGCACACAAATGTTGCAGCTGAAAGTGTGATCAACGCTTTCAAAACTTTAAAGGCAAATATTCTCGTTCAGGAATTTATTGAAGAAGCTGGCGGACGCGATATTCGCTGTTTTGTGGTTGGAAATAAAGTTGTGGCGGCGATGCAGCGCCAGGCGCAGGCAGGTGAATTCCGCGCGAATTTACATATGGGCGGATCAGCTAGCGGCATAGATATTACTGATCAGGAAAAGCAGATGGCAGTGAAAGCAGCAAAAATAGTTGGTTTGCGCGTTGCTGGCGTTGATATCGTGCGCAGCAAAGAAGGTCCAAAAATTCTCGAAATAAATTCTTCGCCTGGTCTAGAAGGCATCGAAGACGTTACCAAGCAAGATATTGCTGTGCAAATTATTCGTTATATCGAGCGCCACACAGGCCCAAATCGCAATCGCATGAAAGGGCAGGGCTAGCTTGAATTTACGGGGACCATTAACCGATTGCGTCTTTTTTTTACAAGAATGCCAAATAAAAAGCTTTTTGTGTTTTTTTATGCGTACGAATTAAGAAAATTTTGCTGAAAATTTTCTTTTAGATTTTGCTGCGAAACTCAGGCAGAGAGAGCAACTTAACCGCGCGAGCTTGCGCAAGCATATCCCAACTTTCATTTAGCTGTTCTGGCGCAAAATGGCGTTTGAAGGCCTTTACTATTTCTGCAGTTTTTTCACCGAAATAACCATCAATGCGCAAATGATAGCCAATGCCTGCAAGCATTTGCTGCATTGCTTGCACATTTTCTCCTCTGTCTTCGCGCTTTAATAAAATATTCTCAGGATTAACAACCTTCTGTGTTTCAGGCCACACGCCAATTCCAGAAGCTGCAATTGCTCGCCAATCAAATAATTCACCAGGATCTTGTTTGCGCAGAGGTGCTACATCAGAGTGACCAACAATATTGCGTGGTGTAATTGCAGGATTGCGCGCGATTATTTGTTTTGCCAGTTCAATCAACGCATTCATCTGCTCTGCGGGAAATTCTCTGTAACCGAATTCGTGTCCAGGATTCACCAGCTCAATTCCGATTGAAATATCATTAACCGCTGCTCTGCCGCGCCAACAGCTTATACCTGCGTGAAAAGCGCGCTTATCCTCATCTACAAGCTTGGTTATGCGTCCATCTTCCTCAATAAAATAATGTGCGCTAACCTCTGCCACCGGATCGCAGAGACGCTCAAGCGCGGCTGCTGCAGTTTTCATTCCAGTATAATGTAACACTATCATTGAAATTATTTCGCCATCAGGACGCAAGCCAAAATTTGGCGAAGGACAAGAATTTATCTGCACATTTTTCCTTAAGTTTTTTTAAAAATAGAAGCATCGACAACGTAATGCTAAAAATATGGTTACTATAACATTTCAAATTTTCTAGCAGAACTAGGAGATGCAAGCTTTTTACGCGGAGTGTACTTTGGTGTACATGAGCATTAAAAAGTGCGGTATCGACAACGTAATGCTAAAAATATGGAATGTTATAAATTAACGAAAATTTTTCTTGGTCTTTATCATTTCATACGCATTATTCAGCGCCTGAAATTGATCGCGAAAAATCATGCTCATTTCCTCTGAAATGCTTTTGCTGGGCCAGTTATCTGGGTGACAAGATTTTACGGCTTGGCGATAATTTTGCTTTAGATTTTCCTCCGTCACATTTTCATCAACGCCAAGCAGTTTATAAGGATCATGATATCCAGGCAGCGTGTGGTGTCTGAGCTGCTGATGAAAGCGCGTGCGCGAGAAACCAAAGCAATCAGAAATATCACGCAAGGCTTCGAGCTCACTACCTGCAAGAGGTGCGTCGCATAATGAAAGCGCCATTAAATCATCAAGAAATTCTTCTAATATACGAGGCTGGTGCGGAATTAAATTTACTAATCGCCTGGCGAAATAACGACAAGATAATTTCTCTTCATAAGCAGAAAAAAGCAAAGATTCCATCGTCTCGCTCGACGCAAAATCCTGGTAGCGTTTATTGAGTAAATGGAAAATAAACAGATGTTCTTTATCAGAAATTGGCGCATCTTCTTTGGCAAACATTGCAAGCATTGCCGCATGAAAAAAAGGCTGCATCACAATTGGCGCAGACATCGCTGCGCCAATTTTTATATTTTGGCTCTGATAATTATGGCCTGAATTATCCCTGTGCAAGGGTTTCGCGAGCTTCAGCATCGCAGTTCTCCCATTGCTTTCTAAGATCTTCAAATGAAATTTGCACGCCAGCTTTTTTTATAAAAGAAGCAACATCCATCAAAATTTCATCATCTGATGAAGAAGCATGATTTGCAGCAAAAGTAACGGCATCATCATGGCGTTGTTGCTCGGGAGAATTTATTTGTTCATAAGCCCATTCAGCGAGTAGGCGACTTCGACGAGCACGAACTTTAAAAGCAAAGGCTTCATCATGGGTAAATTTATTTTCAAAACTACGTTCGCGTTCATCAAAAGTGGTCATTGATTTTTCCTTTTTGTAGTTGGTTTAACAAGGAATTATGGTGGTTCTAGACTTTAGTGCAATGAAAATGACTTGAGAGCCTAGCAATTTAGAGGCAGCCATGCTATGTAAGCCGCGCCAGAAAGCAACTGGAAATTTTTTTCCAAAACCATGATTTTTCTGGTTTTGAACCAGTGCGTGGATTTAAGGTCTAACAAATTTGATGGCGGTTTTATGCCGCTTGTCTAAATAAAATGCTCAGAAATTTTAGGATAATCGCATGAACATCTCGCGCAATCGCAAGCAATTATACGAAGGCAAAGCAAAAATTCTTTATGAAGGACCAGAAACTGGCACGATAATTCAGTATTTCAAAGATGATGCAACCGCCTTCAACAACAAGAAAAAAGGCGTGATTTCAGGGAAGGGCGTTCTAAATAATCGCATTTCTGAATATGTGATGACTCGCCTGGGAGAAATCGGCATTCCAACCCATTTCATTCGCACTTTGAATATGCGCGAGCAACTTGTGCGCGCGGTTGAAATTATTCCGCTTGAAGTTGTGGTTCGTAATATTGCAGCTGGTAGCTTATGCACGCGTCTGGGCGTAAAAGAGGGCACGTCCCTTTCTCGTCCGATTATCGAGCTCTATTTAAAAAACGATGCGCTTGGCGATCCTTTGGTAAATGACGAACATATACTCACCATGGGTTGGGCTGATGATGATGAACTCGCCGAGATCCGCAATTATGCAGGTAGAATCAACGATTATCTGCGCGGAATTTTCATGGGTGTTGGGATTTTGCTCGTAGATTTTAAAATAGAATTCGGTCGTTTTTATAACGAAGATTTTCCAGAAATTCTGCTGGCTGATGAAATTTCTCCTGATTCATGCCGACTTTGGGATGCAAAAACCCTAAAAAAACTTGACAAAGACCGCTTCCGCAAGGATCTAGGCGGCGTTGCCGAGGCTTATCACGAAGTGGCAAAGCGTCTTGGCGTATTAGTCGAAAATGTTATGGAGGAGGAAGACTCTCCGCCACCTAACAAACCGAAGAAAAAAACTAAATCTACAAAAGAAGTAAAAAAAACCGCTGTCAAAAAATCTAAAACATCGAAACGCTAATGAAATTCGCCGTAACTATTACATTAAAAAATGGCGTGCTTGATCCTCAGGGAAAAGCAATCGCGCAATCTCTTTCACATTCTGGTTTTCCTGGAGTTTCTTCGGTTACTCAAGGCAAATACATTGAAATAGAAATTCAGGAAACTGACCCTGCAAAAGCAAAAATGCAGGTTGAGGAAATGTGCAAAAAACTTCTCGCTAACACGGTAATCGAACGCTATCGCGTCGAGCCAATCGCTTAAAAACGAGGTTTTATGCGCAGTGCAGTTATTGTTTTTCCTGGTTCAAATTGCGACCGGGATTTATGGGAAACGTTGAAAAACGTTACTGGAAAAGAGCCTCATAAAATCTGGCATGCCGATAAGGAACTTCCAGCTTCTCTCGACTTAATCGCCATTCCTGGTGGTTTTTCTTACGGTGATTATTTGCGCAGCGGTGCTATGGCTGCGCGTTCGCCAATCATGCAGGCAGTAATTGATCGGGCGCAAAAAGGCGTGCGCGTTCTAGGAATTTGTAACGGCTTTCAGGTTCTCACTGAAGCTGGCTTGTTACCTGGTGTTTTAATGCGCAATCGCGATTTAAAATTTCTCTGCAAAACCGTTTCTCTGCGCGTTGAAAATAACAATAGCTCCTTCACAAAATGCTATAAAAGCGGCCAAATCATTCAGGTTCCAATCGCCCATCACGATGGCAATTATTTTCTCGAAGCTGATGGCATAAAATTGTTACAAGATAACAATCAAGTTGTTTTAACTTATGCCGATGAAAACCCCAATGGTTCCCAGAAAAATATTGCAGGAATTATCAATAAAACTGGCAATGTTCTTGGCATGATGCCACACCCTGAACGCGTTGCTGATCCTGCTCTTGGTGGAATAGACGGCCGCGCTTTGTTTGAAAGTTTGTTGTGTTAAAAAATATTTTATGAACTATTTCCTTGTTGCAATTGGTAGTGCAATTGGTGGAGTAGGACGCTACTGGCTAACTTCACTACTTCCTGCAGCTGAAGGCCGAATTCCACTGGCAACTCTTTTTGTAAATATTCTTGGTTCCGCTGCAATCGGCTTTTTATCTGGATTTGCAGCGCGCGGGCAAATTTCTCCTTCCGCGCAAATATTGCTAATGGTCGGTGTGTGCGGCGGATTTACTACTTTTTCTGCCTTTAGCATACAAACGCTAAATCTCCTGCGCGCTGGCGAATTTCTAATCGCTGCAAGCTACATAATATTTTCTGTAACGCTTTGCATCGCCTCTGCTTGGCTCGGTTTCTGGATCGTAAGTCGATAAAATAACGGTGTCGGTAATTTTTATTGCGCTCTATTTAGTAGCCGCAGTTATCGAGGCGCTTTGCAAGATTTAACCAAAAATGATTCTATCTGCGGCGTAGTATTATAGTCAGGAAATGAATTTGTGCCGTTTGGTAAAAATTTATGGGCAGTTCCGCTCGCGCTTTTTTGGCAATAAATTCTTTAGCAGACAATTGACAAAAACCTGTAGCGCAGATAAAAGCCGCAGCGAAAATAATATCTTATAAGAACCGCAGAAACAGGTCGTTGCATGTCAGTGAATGCCGCTAAAATTACACCAGAAATCGTTGCCGAACATGGTTTGAGCGCTGAAGAATATCAAACAATAATATCTCTTATTGGTCGCGAGCCTAATTTGCTTGAGCTAGGCATTTTTTCCGTGATGTGGAGCGAGCATTGCTCTTACAAATCAACGCGCAAACATTTACGCGGCCTGCCAACAGAAGCGCCGTGGGTAATTTGTGGGCCAGGTGAAAACGCTGGAATCATTGATATTGGCGATGGTGACGCCGCAGTTTTTAAAATGGAAAGTCATAATCACCCTTCTTTCATCGAGCCATATCAAGGTGCTGCAACTGGTGTGGGCGGAATAATGCGCGATGTCTTCACCATGGGTGCAAGACCTATTGCTAATATGAATGCTCTGCGTTTTGGTGATTTGAGTCATCCACTCACGCGCAAACTCTTGTCTGGCGTGGTTTCTGGCATTGGTGGCTATGGCAATTGCATGGGCGTGCCAACAGTTGGCGGCGAGACAAATTTTCATTCATCTTATAACGGAAATATTCTTGTCAACGCCATGACCGTTGGTTTGGTGCGCCACGATAAAATTTTCTATTCCGCTGCTTCTGATATTGGCGCAAAAGTTGTTTATGTAGGCTCGAAAACTGGGCGCGACGGCATTCACGGCGCAACCATGGCTTCAACAGAGTTCAACGAAGATTCAGAAAGCAAGCGTCCAACTGTACAAGTTGGTGATCCATTCACCGAAAAACTTTTGCTTGAAGCTTGTTTAGAGCTCATGGCAACTGATGCGATTTTATCAATCCAAGATATGGGCGCTGCTGGGCTTACCAGCTCTTCTTTTGAAATGACAGGCAAGGGCGGAACTGGAATTGAACTGGCGCTAGACTGCGTGCCAATGCGCGAAACTGGCATGACTCCATATGAAATTATGCTCTCTGAAAGTCAGGAGCGTATGCTGATTATCTTGAAGCCTGAAAAAGAAGAAATGGCACGCGCAATTTTTGCGAAATGGGACCTCGATTTCGCGGTGATTGGTACGATCACAAACACAGGCAGACATATTCTCACCTGGCATGGTGAAGTTGTCTCTGATCTTCCTGTTGCGCCGCTTTCCGATGCGGCACCAGTTTATGATCGCCCTTACAAAATTCCTTCTGCAACCACTGCATTTGATAACAGCAAATTAAAACCGCAGGAAAAAATTCTGCCTTTGCTAGAGCGCTTACTTGCTTCGCCTGATCTTTGCAGCCGTCGCTGGATATGGGAACAATATGATAGTCAGGTGATGAACGACACAATCGCTGGACCTGGCGGAGATGCAGCTGTAGTGCGTGTTCACGGCACTAAAAAAGCTTTAGCAATCACCACCGACTGCACGCCGCGTTATTGTGCAGCTGATCCTTTCATGGGCGGAAAACAAGCCGTTGCGGAAGCGTGGCGTAATCTCACAGCAGTTGGCGCTGAACCTTTAGCAATTACTGATAATCTAAATTTTGGTAATCCACAAAAGCCAGAAATTATGGGCCAAATTGTCGGCGCTTTGCAGGGAATTGCAGAAGCATGTCGCGCGCTTAATTTTCCTGTCGTTTCAGGAAATGTCTCGCTTTACAACGAAACTGACGGCAAGGCGATTCAACCAACTCCAGCAATTGGTGGCGTTGGTTTATTGCAAGATTCTAGCATCGCAGTTGGTAGTGCCATTCAAATCGAGAATGAAACCATTTTGCTAATTGGTGAAACAAAAGGCCATATCGGCGCAAGCCTTTATTTGCGCGAGATTGAGGGCTTAGAGGAAGGCGCGCCTCCTTCTGTTGATCTGAATTGCGAAAAAAATAATGGTGACTTTGTAAGGTCGCTGATTCGTACAGGACAATTATCAGCATGCCATGATATTTCTGATGGTGGGTTACTGGTTGCTCTTGCAGAAATGATTATGCCAAATGGAATCGGCGCTAATGTTGAAGTTGAATGCGAAAATAAAATTTCTTTTGCTTTTGGCGAAGATCAATCTCGTTATATTGTAACATGTGCAACAGAGGCAGCAGATTATATTCTGCACGAAGCAAAAAAACGCAATGTTCCTTGTCAGAAAATTGGCAATACAGTTGGTGATATTCTGCAATTTCATCAGGAATCAATTAGTGTTGCTTCGCTAAAGCGCGCGCATGAGAAGAGTTTACCGACTTTCATGGGTAGGCAGTAGAGCATAAAAACTTATACTATTTCATGTTTTAAACATGAGTGTGAGCCACAAGTTTTTTGTGGATGAGTTTTACTAAAAAATACATGAAAAAAGTGCATTTGCGCACGCTGCGATATTTAAGTCAAATCACATGGAGTTGATATGAAATTATTATTCCGCCTTTGCCTGAGTTTGTTATTCACCGCTTCTATATATCAACAATCTTATGCTGATTCAATGTTGCCTTATAAGCCTTATGAAGTGCAAGATGGCAATTGCACGCTAAAAAGCTCTCCAGCATCACAAGAACAATATAACTGCATAGATTGCAATAGCAACGCAGGCAAAACTAGCCTTTATCAAAACGGAAAATTGATTGCGGAATATCCTTGGTACGCTCAGGCTGATGTTTTCTGCGGCTGTAGGAGCGAGCATATTTCGAAGTTCAATGAAAATGGTCAAGTTAATTGCGTTTGTAATAATGAAAATTGTGAACCTTCAGTCGTAAGACATGAAAAATGGCCAGCAGGTAGTTCTGCATCAGACACCAAAATTGCATTAGAGTTTTATAAGGGCGCCAAAAAGCTCAAGACCTATTCCACACTCGATATCGCCATGCTGCCAGACAATGTAGTAAGAACTGCTTCACATTATTTTTATCTCCGCCAGTCAGCTGGATATAAGCGCGGTGTATATTCAATCACCACAATTGATGGCCGCGAAATACAATTCAATTTACTAAATGGCGAAGTTCTAAGCGGAGTGGTGCAGACATCAGCAGGGCCACAGCTTTGCTATGATAACGACGTAAGTAACATATGCGTCTTGATAAAAAGCAAAGAAGAAATTGACGAAAACGCGAAAGATAAAAAATCATAATTGCAATGCTGAAGATTGGTTTATCGCCGCAGCCCAAGAACAGCATCACAGAAATTATTGGCATCACCTATTCCGCCGGAATATTGGAGATCGGGAAGGTCACGCGTACATTCAATCCGATACCGTTTTCTCCATCTTCCAAAGCCAAACCAGCATTGTGCAGTATGGCAATGCGCTTCACAATTGAAAGACCGAGTCCTGTGCCTTTGCTATTGCGCGCCGCTTTTTCAAATCTCCGCAAAACCAGTTGGCGCTTGTCTTCCGGAATTCCTGGTCCATTGTCGGTGACGGTTAACACAGCAGATTCATTAAGCGCAAAAACTGCAACCCATATATTTCCACCTTCTTGCGTGTAGCTAATTGCGTTTCTCACAACATTATGAACTAAAATTGAAAGCACCTCTTCGCTACCATTTATGCGGGTTTCATCCCATGGCGCAAAATTGAGCGTGATATTTTTTTGCAACGCTATGTCATTAAGTTCAGCAACGACTTGTGCGACAACTCGACCTAAGCATAAAACTT
>JBIKYU010000124.1:0-3690 GCA_044355085.1 Rickettsiales bacterium
TGTCGAAAAAAACGACAGCGGAGAAGGGCACCACCTCACACATAATCCAGAAACCAGCCATTGCAGCCTGCTACAAGATGGTGGGCTTTGTAAGATCCACCGCGATTATGGGCATGAAATGCTGCCGGAAATTTGTCGCCATTACCCTCGCACTTTCCGCTCGCTTGAAGACAAAGTATTAGTCACCGCAACCAGCTCTTGCCCAGAAATTGCGCGCCTAGCTATTTTCAGCGAGGATCCTTTCCGCGTGGTTGATTTAACTGTTGATGATTTTCCTGCTTATGTCAGCAATTATGCACGCGCCGATCATTCAGGCGACGACATGCTTTACGTCACCAAACGCTTCATCAAAGAAGCCGCACGCAAAGATATTTCCGCATCAGACATTATGATGCGCATCATTCGCGTTTCTTTCATGATGGATCACCACCAAGCTTCAGGCTGGCGCCGCGTCATCGACGGACTCTTTGAAAATGCAGATTTTGTTGCCTTCCCATGCCATGAAAATAACTACGTAGAAAGCGTAGAAGCATTTGAGCTGTTGAAATTTCTCCATGACATCAGAATTGGCGGCGTTCCAAGATGGTTTCAAATGTTTGAAACTGCTGCAAAACGCTTCTCAAATGCCGATTTCAGCAACGTAATCTCAGAAGAAAACCCAATATCAATGCTAGATGAAGTCTGGCTGGAGAAAATCAAAAAAAATCGCGCTACTACAAAAAAAATAAACTGGATAATGAAGCGCTTTATTGGAGCTGAAATAGTTCGAACAATGTTTCCTTATGCAGGGAATGGTACTTTAATTTTTGACCGAATTTTAATGATCGCATTTTTATTTTCATGCGTCCGACTCATGCTCATTATACACGCCGATGACGAAGGAAACTGCCCCGATGACGAAACCATAACCAGGATTTTCCAAACCTGCGTACGCCACACCGCGCATCTTTCAAAGGATTTAGTCCAGTATTTACGCGATCGTAAAATGAATAACATTCAGCGCCTAGAAGAAGCGGTGCGAATATTTGAGACTGCTGAAAAATAAAAACATGAACAAAGAACTACAAAGCTTACTTCTCTCAATTGCCAGCTACTGGCATATAATTTCTTTTGCTGCGGGCGGAATCTGGGTTTATCAATCCTATCTCGCCCTATTCGGCAGAAGAATTTATCAATCTTCCTGGGGGAAAATAATTCGTCACGCCGATATCAACCTATGGGCATCAGGATTTTTTATAATAGCAATAGGAGCAATAAATAAAGGCATAGGAGAATATATTTTAAATCCAAAATTACTTGCAAAATCAACCGTGGTCTTAAGCTGGTTTTTATCAACACAATATCTGCGAAAAATTGCGCTAGCAAAATTCAAAAACGGCAATAGAAACCACATGTTATTTGCAGCATCAATTAATATCAGCGGTTGGATTTATGGTGGATTTTTAGGCTGCGCCCACTCCTTAGCCAACGGCATAGTAAGTTACAAAAATTTTCTTTTTGGCTTTCTGGCAACAATAATTGCAAGTGCAATACTCACAAAAATTCTAGATAAAAAAATGCGGAATTCTTTTTAAATAGAATAATATCATTTCCGCCCAAAGCCGCACTACAGCTTAAAGAACAAGCACACGCCATTTCATGAGCAACTACAAGAAATCAAGAGAAATTATCTGGATTTTTTTCCAACTCTAATCGCGCTGACTTAGCCAGCCTAATGCTTTCAGATTTTAACTGACCACAAGCAGCCAAAATATCCTGACCTCTAGGCGTCCGAATTGGCGCTGGATAGCCAGCATCCATAACAATTGCAGCAAAGCGTGCTATGCGCTCAGGTGAAGAGCAGCGGTATTTCGTACCAGGCCAAGGATTAAACGGAATAAGATTAATTTTAGCTGGAATTCCATCTATCAAACGCACTAATTCTCCCGACTTGTGCCACTTTTTAAAAGTTTGAATTTTTTGAAAAAATAATTATTAGAAAACAGGTGGTTATTGTTTTGATTTTTGTGATTTGTCACACTAACGGTGATTTTTGGGGGATTTCCTGGAGGAATTTCGGATTCGGAAGGTTCGCACTGGATCTGGGGCGACTGCTGTTCAGGTTGTGAGATACGTTAATCGCAAGTGCGTTGTGGTTCGTCACATTGGTAGCGGCCGCAGCGTTGAAGAACTCGCCGTTTTATTGCAAGAAGCGGAAATTTTTCGCGAGGAAATCAGCTGCCAGCCTTCACTTTTTGGGATCTCTTCTGCGCCAGTTTTGCTGCATGCCGAGCATCTGAATTTACAATCGGTGACACATCATTTTGCACTGAATTTTCTTCGCAAATGTTTTCATGCTTGTGGTTTGGAATTTTTGCCTTTGCTTTACCAAGATTTTGCCTTGATGCGAATTATCGAACCAGCCTCGAAGCTGCGCACGCTGGAGCTTCTGGCTCGCTACTTTAGTTTTTCTTATTCCAGGCGCACGCTTCACCGCCTTCTGCCTAAATTTATTGAGCAAAAAACAGAAATTGAAGCAGCCGCCTATGCCACAGCCAGCAAGCATTTCAGCGAGAAATTCGCCTTTGTCTTATACGATGTAACGACGCTTTATTTTGAAACCCACAAACCCGATGATGAGCTGCAAGCGCGCGGATTTTCTAAGGATGATAAATCGAAACAGCCGCAAATTGTTGTTGGCCTTTTGGTTACTTTGAGCGGATTTCCTATTCGGCATGAGATTTTTAAAGGCAATACATTCGAAGGTCACACAATGCTTGAAGTGGTGCGTGAATTTCAGAAAATTCATCAAGACACCAAACCAATCATCGTTGCTGATGCTGCGATGCTATCGCTTGAGAACCTCGAAAAGCTCGCTGCAGAGGGTTATCAATATATTGTTGGCGCACGCCTTGCCAACGCGCCGATTGCGCTTATAGAGCAAATTTCGGCGGCTCTAGAGCGAAGCAGCGGCGCAAGTATTCGCCTGCCGTATCCGCGCGCAAATTACGAAATCGTGTGCACATATTCTGAAAAACGTGCCCGCAAAGATCGGCGAGAATTTGAAAAGCAGTTAATCAAAGCCGAACAAATGATTGCGCGAAAAGAGCTAGGAAAACGTACAAAATTCGTCAAAAAATCAGCAAATCATAACGACGCGCTCGAGCTCAATGAAATGCTGAAAAACAAAACCGAGAAACTTCTCGGGATAAAAGGATACGCAACAAACATACCAGATACAATCATGTCAAATGCCCAGATAGCCTCATATTACAACGATCTATGGCATGTAGAACAAAGTTTCAGAATGTCAAAAAGCGACCTCAAAACCAGGCCAATCTTCCACCATAAACACGAAGCTATAAAAGCACATGTGCTCCTATGTTTCGTCGCAATGATAATCGGTAAATTCCTCGAATTAAAAACCAATATGTCCATAAGAAAAATTCGGGACACTCTCTGGAACGTACATGAAGCAACAATAACAGACACGCTAACAGGAAAAAACATAACCCTGCAGGGAAATTTAACCGAATTTAAAAACTCAAAATTAGCAAAAATCAATTTGTCACACTAATTGGCACAAGTCGGGAAAAAAATGCGGAATTCTTTTTAAATAGAATAATATCATTTCCGCCCAAAGCCGCACTACAGCTTAAAGAACAAGCACACGCCATTTCATGAGCAACTACAAGAAATCAAGAGAAATTA
>JBIKYU010000125.1:0-3653 GCA_044355085.1 Rickettsiales bacterium
TTAAAAAAAGCGCTCAATCAGCTAGCTGGGATTTTACTGGCTGGATCGGCAATGATGAAAATAAACTCTGGCTTAAAAGCGAGGGCGGGCAGACGAAAAACAAATTAGAATCAGCAGAATTTTTGGCTCTCTACAGCAGAAATATTAGCGAATTTTGGGATTTTCAAACTGGTCTAAGACAAGATTTTCAGCCCACTTCAACCACATATTTTACAGTCGGTTTTGATGGTTTGGCGCCATATTATTTTGAAACAGAAATATATTTATTCGTCAGCGAAAATGGTGAAATCAGCAGCAGAGCTCGCTTAGAACGCGACATTCTAATTAGCCAGAAACTAATTACTCAGCCTTATTTTGAGAGCAATTTTTTCTCCGAATCTAACCACGAAGCGGAAGTTGGCGCAGGAATTTCTAACGGAAAAATCGGCCTGCAAACACGTTATGAAATAAGAAGAAAATTCGCACCATATTTCGATTTCAGCTACGACCAGAAAATCGGCAACACCGCATCAATCGCCAAACACGACAATAAAGATCGCGGTGAATTTTACTCCAGCATCGGAATCAGAATTATTTTTTAGTGAACTCATATCTGTTTGCGCAAGCGCATTGGTATAATTGCCAGAACCGCAGGCAATATCAAGGTAATGACCCTTTGCTTTCGGTTGAATCAAGCGAATCAGCGTTTGAACTATCTCTGGATCTGGCTTGCGCGTGGTGTCATAGGTTTTGCCAATAGTGTTGTAGACTGCTTTATTCATTGTTGATTCATTTATTTGCATAAAAAATCCGCCTATTTCTTTCGCCTATAAAGCACATGCCTCTTCAGTGGGCTATCACAGCTTAAGTTAGGATGATTAAACTCATCAGCCTTATTGTAGCTCATGCCAATTTTTTCCATTACTCGACGTGAAGCCATATTTTTCTCTGTTGTGAATGATACAATTTCATTTAATGACAGCTCATTAAATGCGTGATCTCGTACGGCCATGGCCGCTTCTGCTGCAAATCCTTGTCCCCAATTTGCGTATGACAACCTCCAGCCAATTTCTACAGCAGGCATAAAATGCGCTTGAAATCCAGGGATGCTTAGTCCAGTAAATCCTATAAAACAGCCATTATCTTTGCGCCGTACTGCATATAATCCAAATCCGTTTTTATCAAAGTCCTTAATAATTCTTTCAGCCAAACTATCGGACTCTTTTTTACTTAGACATTTTGGTAAGAACTCGCATACATGCTCGCAGGAATTTAGTTCTGCGAATGGTTTTAAATCTTTTTCCCTCCACATATCTAGGACGAGTCTTTCTGTTTCAATAAAGTTGCTCATTTGCCTAATCCTGAAACTCTGTTAAAAATTCATCAAAAAAATTCAAGCCACGCCAAATGCTTGGAGTAACGACAGAAGCATGACTTTCGTTTTCAATGACTTCAACTTTAGAAATAATATTTTTCGATGAGCCTATTTGCAAACAGGCCTTCATAATTTTGCAAACCACACTGTCATTTCATCTTCAGTATCATCATCAGCCTTCAGTACATCAAATCCGCTGTATTCCAGCAATTTTTGGTATTCTTCTTTATTTAGGCTTGCATGGTAAAATGATTCACCTGCCCATTCGCTGGTTATTTCGCCATAAACACGACCTGAATTAAAAAGCAATAAGCCATTGTGGTTCATATGTTTTGCCAAAATATCAAAGACACTTCGCTGCTCTTCGTGGGTGAGATGAAAAAAACTATCCCAATAAATGATTACATCAAAAGTCCTAGCCAAAGAAAGACTTGAGATGTCAGCTAAAATCCACTCCGTTTTAGGAAAGCGCGAACGGCATTTTTCGATCATTCTTACAGAGCTATCAACGCCTGTAACATAGCAACCATTTTCAATAAAAAATTTTGCAATTGGCTCGCCTGTCCCGCAACCAAGATCAAGTATATGAGATAACGATTTTAGGTTATTCAAAATCTCCTGCATATAGGGTTTTTTCTTTTCCCATAATTGCAAATGATTTTTATCATACCAATCAGCAACTTTATCATAATTATTCATCTTCCAACTCCAGCAAAAACCAACCATCCTGCATGTTCCACAGAGGGAATAACGAACTTCGTTTTTTAACAACTCTTCATGCGTTCCGTCTCGGTGATACTGTAAACGACCCTCCTTTGATTCTTTTTTAGGCGAAGAGAACGTCGAGAAGCAGGGGCGGCTTACAGAAAAACAAGAACAAAAAGAACAGTTACAGGGAGAATGTACTTTAAAAAAGAGCAATAAAAAAACTAAAGAAGATGGTTTGGATAAATTATGTGAAGGAGGAGGAAAAAAGGTAACAATAGAGCGCTTTCTAGAAACTCATTCTCATAAGAATCACTTTGGCATGCCAGAGCATTATCCTCGCATTTTAGATGAAATGTCTTAGGTAATTTCTGATTTTTTAGAAATTATCAAAAGCATTGATAAGGAGAGCATTACGAAGAAATGATAGAGCGCGTTGCTCCTGCAAATACAGCTTAAGCATGAATGTTGCTTGAAAGATAAAGGAGTCGGTAGATATATGGTACGTATTGCATACAATGAGGCCTTATGATAATTTTCTTCAAATGCAAGGAAACGGAGAAAGTTTGGAATGAAGAGCGATCCAAAAAGTTTCCTGCTGATGTTCAGAGTAGAGCCTTGCAGAAGCTTGCGCTTTTGGAGGTGGCACAGGAACTTGGTGACTTGCGTGAGCCTCCAGGCAATCGGCTGGAAGCGCTAAAAGGCGATCGCAAAGGACAAATGAGTATTCGAATTAACAACCAATGGCGTATTTGTTTTGTTTGGGAAGATGGAGATGCCAGTGATGTCGAAATTGTGGATTACCACTAAATAAGGAGAGTTCATGTATGGCCGAGCCATTAAAAATTCCTCACCCTGGAAAAATCTTAAAGCAAGAATTCCTAGATGAACTTGGAATGAGTCAGAATGCCCTGGCTAAGGCAATTGGTGTGCCTGCAAATCGGATTCATTCGATTGTGAATGGTACGCGGGATATTACCGCCGATACGGATTTACGCTTGTGTAAATTCTTCAAATTATCGGAAGGATTTTTTCAGAGATTACAGGTGCTTTACAATACGCGTGAAGCTAAGCGGAACATTGCAAAGCAAATGGCGCGGATTAAGCCATATGTGCAGAGCGAATCCCACTCTGGGGCTTAGGGTGAAAGCTAAGGCGAAAGGATCAAACCAAACCAAGCATACCCCCATTTTTGGGAAAGACCCAACCACGGTTCTCACCAAAAAGCCTTGTGCTTTTTCCACCAAGAACAAAAACCAAATTTATGACGTGACACCCTGATTAAACGGAGAGAATCCTACCAATAATTTGCCCCCGCAATGTGTAGTACAAAAGTAGTATTATTTACGATTTACGATACCCAAGCAACACGATTTATATTATATAAATCGGAGCAGCATATGATTATGCATCGCCCGTAGAACAAGATAACCCGCTTCATAAATTAGTTTAAGCAGCTGTACTTAAATATTCCATTGCAAATTCATCGCCAGGTGCAATACCAGGATTACCCTTCTGCCAATTGGCAGGGCATAGCTGTTCTTTATCAATATGAAAATCCATGGCATCAATAATGCGGATTATCTCATTGATA
>JBIKYU010000126.1:0-3621 GCA_044355085.1 Rickettsiales bacterium
TTCTGCAAAAGATCCAGATGTTACAAAATAACAATTTTTATCAGCATCATCACGATAGAAAACTTGACCATAATTTTTTTGCAGTAATTCTGGCACTGGTTTATTTTGTTCGCGGAGATTATCAACCAACCAAGAAGAGCCAGTTTTCGAGTTTTTACTCAAACGATCAATCAGCTCAAACGGACCATATTTCCAGTTATATCCCGTGCGCATCGCTTCATCGACTGCCAAAATATCATCAGAAATTTCTGGAACTAAACTCGCACTATAAGCAAGCGTATCTTGTAAAACTGCCCGCGCGTACCTGCCACCAATATCAGGATAATCAACCAAAGCAATCAAGCCAGAACGCGCTGCATCAACGCTCTCAAGCGCTGATTTTTTACTTAACCGATATTCACCCGTTTGAAGATCAAGAGCTTCTTTAACTTTTCCTGCTTCAGTTTTTTGCAGACGATAAAATCCGCCCTTGCCTTTGCGCCCTGTGTAGCCTTCAGAAATCATGCGCGTGATTAACGCAGGCTCATTGTAAATTGCGCGGAAAGCATCATTCTCAGGCAGAGTTTCCAAAAATGCTTTGGCAATTAGAGGCATTAAATCAATACCGATCAAATCGAATAATCCAAAAATTCCCGTCTTTGGAATTCCAACTGGTTTGCCCATAACCGCATCTGCATCTTCAACGCTAATGCCTAAATTAATTGCGTTCTGCAACGCACTAGTCATCCAATAAATGCCGATGCGATTTGCAATAAATCCTGGTGTATCTTTGGCATAGACAACAGATTTTCCTAGCTTTTTATCCGCCAATTCTTCGAGTATTTTTAATGAAGAAGCATCAGTGTCCGCTCCGCCAACCAATTCCAACAAGCGCATATAACGCGGTGGATTGAAAAAATGCGTCACACAAAAGCGCTTCTTGAAAGCAGATGACGAACCTTCAGTAAGTTTATGCAAAGGTATGGTTGAAGTGTTAGAAGAAACAATCGTATTTTTGCCAAGATGCGGCTCTATCGTGCGATAGAGATTATGTTTTATGTCCAAACGCTCAAGCACCGCCTCAACGCACCAATCAACATCTTTAAGCTGCGCCAAATCATCTTCAAGATTAAGCGCAGTTATGCGTTTCACAATGCGCTTATGAGTAAGCGGAGCTGGATCAGCTTTCAGCAAACGTTCAATTGCGGCCAATGCCAAACTATTGCGTGGAGATACATCTTTTTGCACAATGTCAAAAAGCAAAACCTCCAAGCCAGAATTGGCTAAATGAGCTGCAATCGAAGCACCCATCACGCCCGAACCAAAAACCGCAACTTTTTTTATGGATGACATAATGGATCTCCTCGAAAGATTATTATTTCTATTTTTGCGTGAGCTTTATTTAGATATGCACATGAGAATTTTATATAGCTTCCAAAACCGTTGCTATACCTTGTCCTCCGCCAATGCACATCGTCGCCAAACCATATTTGGCCTTACGATCATGCAAAAGCTGCGCTGCTTTGCCGGTAATTCTTGCACCAGAAGCGCCAAGTGGATGACCAAGCGCCAAAGCTCCGCCATGTAAATTCAGATTATTCAAATCGCATTTTAATTCTTCAATTACTGCTAATGATTGCGCCGCAAAAGCTTCGTTTAGTTCAATAATTTCCATATCAGAAATTTTCAAACCAGCGCGCGCAAGCGCCCTAGAAACAGCAGGAACGGGGCCAATTCCCATAATCTCAGGCGCACAACCAACTACTGAAAATGATTTTATTCGCGCCAGTTTTGGCAAATTATTTGCATCTGCATATTGCTCTGAACAGACCAAAACACCAGCCGCACCATCAGTTAGAGGCGAAGCTGTTCCAGCAGTAACACTGCCGTTTTTATCAAACGCAGGAGACAAAGCAGCCAAAGAATCAACAGAAGTTTCAGCGCGAATACAACCATCTTGCAAAACATTTCCACCCTGCAACGGCACAGAAACTAATTCTTTTTCAAAGGCAGAATTTTGCTGCGCTGCTGCTGCTTTTTTATGACTTTCAACTGCAAAAATTTCCTGTGATTTACGAGAGATTTTATATTTATTAGCCAGATTTTCTGCCGTAATTCCCATTCCCTCATAAGCTTCTGGATAACGCTCAAACAAAGCTGAATTTGGCATCGGATTAAATCCTGTCATCGGCACACGACTCATCGATTCAACGCCTGCGCACAAAAAAACTTCTCCCATCCCCGCCGCAATATTTGCTGCAGCAATATGAATTGCCTGCATTGAAGAACCGCAAAAGCGATTCACTGTTTGTCCCGCAACATTGATTGGTAAATTGGCAATAAATGATGATAGCCGCGCCACATTCAAACCTTGCTCGCCCTCGGGAAAGGCGCAGCCTACAATAACATCTTCAATATCTTCAGCTTTCAAAGAACTGCGTTTTACTAAAGCTTCTAAAACATAAGCGAGCAGATCATCAGGACGAACTCCAGACAAAGCGCCCTTATAAGCTGGAGTAAAAGGAGTGCGTGCGTAACAAGAAATTACAGCCTTATTCATGAAAATCCCCATTTTTAATTCTCGTGTTTTTTTAATTCGCGCTTGTCAATTTTACCAATAAATGTTTTTGGAAGTTCCTTACAAAAAACTATCAAACGCGGACATTTGCGCTCATTAATTTTGTTCTTCAGAAAATGAAGAACCTCATCTTCACTTAAAACCATACCAGAACGCAAACAAATAAATGCTTTTGGCACTTCGCCCAAATGCTCATGCGGAAATGCAATAACCGCAACTTCTGCGATTGCGGGATGCGCAAGTAATATTTCTTCTATCTCACGCGGATAAATATTATAGCCACCAGAAATTATTACTTCTTTCAAACGATCAACTAAATAAAGATTTCCGCCCGCGTCAAGATAGCCTAAATCTCCCGTATGCAGACGTTTATTTTTTGTGCAAAGAATTTTTTCTGTTTCTTCAGGCTGATTTAAATATCCCATCATCACTTGTGGGCCAATCACACAAATTTCACCAATTTCATTTTGATTCAGCAATGCTTTGTTTTTTTCCACGCTGCGTATTTCTATTTTTGTTCCAGGCAAAGGCAAGCCACAAGAAGCTGGAATTGATTCGCCATTAATTGGCTGAACCGCAACAACAGGAGAAGATTCTGTCAGCCCATATCCTTCAATAATTTTTACGCCAGTTGCCTCCGTAAATGCTTGGCGTAACTTAGGAGGCAAAGCCGCACCGCCACTCACACAACATTTTATTGAAGAAAACCAAGCTCGATTAAGATTCGCAACCCGCAGAAACGAATGCAACATCGTTGGCACAACAAATAAAATTGTTGGCTGTTTTTTGCGTATATCATCAAGAATCGCCTGCGAATCAAAACGCGGATGTAGAATTAATTCACAGCCTTTAAACATGGCTAAATTCATAATCGCTGTCATGCCAAACACATGAAAAAATGGCAAAACCGCTAGAATTTTTTCTTGCTTTTCTGCAATCGAAGAAAACCAAAAACCACATTGCAAAACATTGGCGTGAATATTTGCATGCGAAAGCATAGCCGCCTTCGGCAATCCTGTTGTTCCGCCCGTATATTGTAAAACAGGATTGCCGAAGGCGGCTAT
>JBIKYU010000037.1:0-12675 GCA_044355085.1 Rickettsiales bacterium
TTTCAGTGGTACAGTGAGTGCTCCTGTGCATCGTTCGTCGACGATTTTATTTCCGACTTTGCAATCTTATATCGAAGCAAATCGCGGCGAGGCTTTTTATCCCGCGCAAATTGGCTTGCCAGGCCAAGATTACAGCTATGCAACAACTGGAACTCCTTCGCATTTCGAACTGCAAAAAGCGCTTGGCGAATTAGATGGCGGGCATTGTCTGCTTACACCATCTGGACTTTCGGCCATAACTTTGAGTTTGCTAGCTTTTTTAAAAACTGGCGATCATGTTTTGCTAGCAGATTCGGTTTATGGCCCAACGCGGCGTTTCTGCGATTCGATGCTTAAAAATCTTGGTATTGAAGCTGAATATTATCCGCCGCTAATTGGCGCTGATATTGCAAAATTTCTGCGTGCAGAAACAAAAGTGGTTTTCACCGAAAGCCCTGGTTCGCTTACCTTTGAAGTGCAGGATATTCCAGCCATTGTGGCTGCAGCACATGCAAATTCAAGCATTGTGATTATGGATAATTCTTGGTCGACACCAATTTATTTTCAGCCGCTAAAATTTGGTGTTGATATAGCGATTCAAGCAGGAACAAAATATATCGGCGGGCATTCTGATGTATTGCTCGGCGTAATCAGTACTAATGATTTGCATGTTCAACGCTTGGTAAATGCGCAGCGTAATTTGGGCGTTTGCGTTTCTCCCGATGAATGTTTTTTGGCATCACGCGGATTGCGCAGCCTGGCGGTGAGGCTTAATCAGCACCAAAAAAGCGCAATGACCATAGCAAAATGGCTTGAGGCGCGCCCTGAGGTCGAAAAAGTTTTCTACCCTGCTCTGCCCTCGCATCCACAACATGATTTATGGAAGCGCGATTTTTCAGGCGCGAGCGGCTTATTTTCTTTTTCTCTGCGCAAAAATTATCCGCTGGAGAAAATTGCAAAAATGCTCGAACCGATGCGCTATTTTGGCATTGGCAGTTCTTGGGGAGGCTTTGAAAGCCTTCTAATTCCTGTGGTTCCGAATCTAACGCGCTCAGCAACAAATTGGAATGAGGCGGGAAATACTCTGCGTTTATATGCAGGGCTTGAGAATGTTGATGATTTAATCGCCGATTTGGCAGAAGGATTTACGCGCCTAAACGCAGCGTAAAATTGAGAGGAAATATGGAAAAAGAAAAGCTCACTCTAGCTGATATTCTTTGGAATGAAGATGGATTGCTACCCGTTATTACGCAGGATAATTCTTCAAACGAAGTGTTGATGCAGGCTTGGATAAATCGCGAAGCATTGACAGAAATTTTCCGCACTGGCGAAATGTGGTATTTTTCGCGCTCGCGGCAAAATTTATGGCGCAAAGGAGAAAAATCAGGGCAGACGCAGCGCGTAATAAGCTTGCATCTTGATTGCGATGGAGATTCTTTTCTGGCAAAGGTTGAGCAAACTGGTGTTGCTTGTCACACTGGCAGAAAATCTTGTTTTTATCACATTTGGGACAAAGAAAAATCCGCTTTTATTGAGGATATGCCAATTATAATTTCACCCGAGGAATTATATAAATCATGAAATATTTTTTCAGGGTTGATAAATTACCCCTGTTAATTTGTTACTTTGTAACATGTATTTTGATTAATTGTGCTTCAGCACAGGCTGAAAATAAAGGCGCGCGCGACCATGAAGTAATTTTGCTCGCATCGTCAAGTTTAACCCTACCGATGACAGAACTAATTCGCAGCTACACCCGTTCACACGGGATTACAATTTCCGCATCATTTGATGGAACAGCAGAGCAGATTCATAAAATCACGATGGGTGATCCAGCTGATTTAATTATTTCGGCGCATCCATTTTGGATTAACGAGCTCAAACAGCAGGGTTTGATTGATGTTTATTCGATCACGCAATTGCTGAGCAATCATTTGGTTTTAGCTGCGGCAAAAGATTTTCATATTAATCTGCCTAAAACAGCTTCTACAACGCCAGAAAAAATCCTTCAATCGCTTAATAAGAGAACAAATCTGGTGATTGGCCATCCAGAAAGCACAGCACTTGGACGTTACACACGCACGCTTTTAGAGTCAATGGATCCGCCACTTTGGCCAGTAGTTGATACCACAAGCGTTAAAACTTTCAGTGCGCAAGCGGCGCAGTATTTAGTTGCAAATGGTGCCGCGCCAGGAATCCTGTTCTATAGCGATGTTTTCAACCATGATGGATTGGTTTTGCTTGCGGATTTTAAAACCGATAAATATCCCGCACTAAATATTCAAGCCGCTGTGGTTGCTGGAGAACATATGGAAGAAGCACGCGCTTTTTTAGATTTTCTGAAAACGCCACATGCAAAACATGTTTTTCAACGCTATGGATTTGACGCGGAATAAATCCGCAAAGATTTTTAATTTATTTTGAGAGCCGACATGGAATGGTTTTTACTAACGCTTATCGTCGGGGTAACGTGGTGGATATTGCGGCGGCGGGCGCTAAAAAAACGTGCGATGAATAGTTTCCTGCGCGCACATGTAAAGCGTGATGATTTGCCGCTGCCAGATACTTCTTCGGTAATAAAAAGTGGCAAACCTGAAGATCCGCTGCAGAGAATTGCTCCTGAATATGAGCAAACGAAGGATGATGTAAAAATTGTTGGCGTGGCGCAACCTGTCGGTTTCTGGACCAAATTTGTGATGGGTGAAAAAGGCGAACATATTTCAGCGCTACTTGAGGCTAATCAATCGAAGGAAACTGGCAAAGGTTTCTGGCAAGCATTTGTTACTGCGCAGCGTTCTTTTGCTGGGAAAATGCGCGGTGGCGGGCGTCAGTAAAAGAATGTATAAAATTTCCGCTGAAATAAGATATTTTTTGGCATACTAAAAACGGTTAGAGGCTATGAAAACATTTCTTGCGCTTAAAAATATTTCTAAAAACTTTTCTAATAAAACTGCGGTAGCAAATATTTCTTTTGCGGTTTCGCAAGGCGAAGTTGTTGGTTTTCTTGGACCAAATGGCGCTGGCAAAACTACAACCATGCGCATGTTGACTGGTTTTTTGCAGGCAAGCAGCGGTGAGATAGAAATTCTGGGAAATATCGCAACTGCACAAAATCGCGCCGATCTTAATCGCCATATTGGCTATTTGCCTGAAGGAGCGCCGCTATATCCAGATATGACTCCTTTTGATTTTCTAAATTTTCTTGGCAATGTGCGCGGCTTGGATGCAAAAAAATTGCAGGAACGCATGGATTTTGTGATTGAAACTCTGTCATTAAAACAAGTTCTACATCAAACGATTGAGACTCTATCAAAAGGCTACAAACGCCGCGTTTGTTTAGCACAAGCGATTTTGCATGATCCTGAAATTTTAATTCTTGATGAACCAACAGATGGTCTAGATCCTTTACAAAAAGCCGATGTTAGAAGCTTAATAAAAAAACTCTCGCCCACAAAAGCAATTTTACTTTCGACGCATATTTTGGATGAGGTAGAAGCAATTTGCAGTCGCGCTTTGGTAATTTCTGCGGGGAAAATTGTAGCTGAAGGAACTTCTGCCGAACTACGCGCACATGATCCAATTGCTAGAAGCATTCTGCTACGCACACAGCAATCTGCACTGGAAGTTTCGGCAGCGTTGCTAAACGATAGTTCATTTGCGCGCGTTGAAATCGAAGACCCGCATACCTGCCGCGTTGCTCTTGCAAAAAATTCCGAGATTTCTGCTCAGCATAATTTAATCAGCAAAAATTCCTGGCGCGTATTGACGCTTTTTGAAGAGCCAGGCTGCCTGGATTCTGCGTTTAAAAATTTAGTTTCTGGTTCTTTTTCGATTAAGGAGTCTGCCTAATGCTTTCTGCTAACGTGATTCGCGCAGTTTTTCGGCGCGAAATGAAAGGCTATTTTGATACGCCTGTTGCCTATGTTTTTTTGGTAGTTTTTTTATTGCTTGCAAGCTTGCTAACTTTTTTCCTCTCCAATTGGTATGAGCTTGAAAAAGCAAGCCTGGAGCCATTTTTCGCTTGGCATCCCTGGCTTTATTTATTTTTAGTTCCAGCAATAAGCATGAGACTTTGGGCGGAAGAGCGGCGTTTAGGAACTCTGGAATTATTACTTACATTGCCTGTTAGAACCTGGGAACTAATCATTGCTAAAGCTCTTTCTGCATGGTGTTTTTTACTGATCGCTTTGGCGCTTTCCTTTCCTTACTGGATTACAGTGAACTTGCTTGGTGATCCTGATAATGGCTTGATTATTTCTGGGTATTTGGCCAGCGCTTTGCTTGGCGCCGCCTTAGTTTCCTTGGGAAGCGCATTATCTTCTGGAACGCATAATCAAGTGATTGCATTTGTGCTAACCATCACGGTTAGTTTTCTGTTTTTGGCGAGCGGCTTTAATTTGGTTACTGGTTTTTTCAGTGGCTGGCTGCCGCAATGGGCTGTGGATGTTTTAGGCGCTTTTAGTTTTCTCAATCATTTTGACAGTATCGCGCGCGGCTTATTAAGCATGCATAGCGTGCTGTTTTTTCTCTCCTTCATCGCAATGTGGCTGATGATAACCTATGTAAATCTTGTTTATTGGCGGCGGTAATTATGAAATTGATGAATTGTTTTTCTAGAAATCCGCGTCTGTCTTTTATCAGCGCTGCGGCTTTTATTTTTATTTTGGCGAATATTATTGGTTTGTTTGGATTATCAGGCTGGCGAATAGATTTCACTGCTGATCGACTCTACACATTGAGTGATGGCAGCATAAAAATTGCCTCTGAACTAAAAGAGCCAATCACGATTCGCTTTTTCTTTTCCAACAAAGCAGCAACTGGATATGCGCCAGTTAAGGCTTTTGCGGAGCGCATTCGGGCGATGCTAAAAACTTATGTCCGCTATAGTAATGGCAAAATAAAACTGATTGAAACTGATCCTCTGCCCTTTTCCGAAGCAGAAGATGAAGCCGTTGCTTATGGTTTGAAAGGCGTTCCTATCGATGATCAGGGCAGCAAATTATATGCAGGTTTAGTCGTCGAAAATATTCGCGATCAATCGGTGGCTTTGCCGTTTTTGTCTTTCGATCGCGAGGCCTTTTTGGAGTATGACATCTCGCGCATGTTGTCTGAGCTCTCAACAACCAGCAAGCCTGTAATTGGCGTTTTAAGTACGTTACCAGTGATGGACACGCAATTACCAATGGGGCTGCAATTAGGTGGAGGCGGAAGCTGGGCGGTTATTGAACAACTACAGCAATTATTTGAGGTAAAAGCAGTTTCTATTTCGGCGACCGAAATTCCTGAGAAAATAAATCTTTTATTGGTAATTCATCCATCAGGATTAAGTAGAGAAACCGCTTACGCTTTGGATCAATTTGTTTTGCGCGGTGGACGCGCTGTGTTTTTTGTTGATCCTGCTTCTGAATTTGCCTCACCTGCAACGCTAAACAGCAAAGCCGATTACAGTGCAGTTTTGCCATTATTTGAAAAATGGGGCGTAGGATTTGATCCTGAGGAAGTAGTCGGAGACCGACAAGCTGCGCTGCAAAAGCAAGCCGATGGAGATGAAGCAACGGCGCCATTTTCCAACGTTACCTGGCTTGGTCTGAATGAAGAAAATTTTGCCCGCGATGAAGTCGCAGTGGGAGAATTGCATAATCTGCGCTTCATTACTTCAGGATTTATTAGCAAAAATACTGACAGTAACTTTGATTTTGTGCCGCTGATTTCCTCAAGTTCTGATGCGATGAAGATTGAAAATTCTCGACTTGGGCAAATGGTAAATGTCAAAAGTCTTTTGCAGAATTTCACCGCAACGGGAGAAAAATATACTTTAGCAGCCAGAATTTCTGGGCGTTTCAGCTCGGCTTTTGCGAAAGCTCCAGTAACGCTGAAAACTCCGCATCTCTCTGAGGCAACAGAAAATGCGCATGTGGTGATTATTGCTGATAGCGATTTGCTCCAGGATCGTTTTTGGACGCGCGCGCAAGATGTAATGGGCTATCGTTTATTGGTTCCTACGGCTGATAATTCGGCTTTTGTTTTGAATGTTCTGGATCAACTTAGCGGATCATCTTCTTTGATTGGCCTACGCGGACGCGGATCAGCTTTGCGTCCTTTTACGTATGTTGATTCTTTGCGCAAAGACGCTGAAATGCGCTTTCTTGACAAAGAACAGCAATTGCAAGCGCGGCTGAGCGAAACAGAAAAAGCGCTGCAAGAATTGCAAGGTGGTGCGGTTTCGCAAGCAAATACACCGCTTTCGCCTGAGCAAATGGAGATGATTGAAAATTTCAAACATGAAATGCTACGCACCAGAAAAGAGCTGCGCGACGTGCAAGCGGCTCTGCGTCAAGATATTGAGAGTCTTGGTTTTTGGGTAAAAGCGGTGAATATGCTTTTGCCGCCGCTAATTTTATGTGTTGGAGCAATTTGGCATTTCCGCCGCAGACGCGCAAAACGCGATCTTGCGAATTCTTAGAAGGAGCTTAAAAAAATGCGTTTTTCATTTTCTAGAAAAAACTCTTTTTGGTTATTTTCTGGTTTGGCTTTTATAATTTTGCTGGGCTTCAGTTTTGCTGAAATTCGCACGCGTTATTCTGAGCAAAACCGAGAGGTTTTTTGGTCGCAAGCTTTGGAAAAATTTTCCGATATTTCTGCGCTAGAAATCACGCATAATTCCCGCAGTTTTTCTATAGTAAATGACAAAGAACGCGGCTGGATTTTACCTCATTCTAATAATTTTCCTGCCTCTCTGCCTTTGCTTCGAAATTTGCTTGCTGATTTGGCTAATCTTCGCGTTGTTGAAAATAAAGGCGCGTTTGAATCTATACCTGATAATTTTGGTTTGAGCGATGCCGCACAAAAAGATAGCCCCGCTACAAGGCTGACTTTAAAAGGAAAAAACAGCAAAAAAGAGCCAGAAATTATTTTTGATCTTGTGGTTGGTTTGCCCAAAAAAATGGGAAATTCTGCGCGTAGTCAGAATAGTTTTTATGCAAGAAAATCTGGCGACGACCAGGTTTTATTGCTCTCTCCGCTGCTAGAAATTTCCAATAAACCTGATGATTGGTTTACGCGTGAGCCGATTTCTTTGCGTGATTTTTCACCGAAAAAAATATCGGCAAAAGCTGTGGCGGCGAAAACCGCTTGGGAATTTAATTTTTCTGCCGATAAAAAATGGCAAGTAACTGGAGCAGAAAGCAAAGCTTTGCCAGCAGATGCAGCGGAGCAGTTGCTCACTTTTCTCTCGCCACTAAAAATTCGTGAAGCTGCTTTTAATTCATCAACTTGGTCTGATAAATTACCAATTGCTAGCATTGTCTTGGATTTTTCTGATGCGGAAAAACTCACAATTTTACTACGCAAACATGAGGGAAAAACTCTAGCGCAGATGCAATTTTCTGCAGCGCTAAAAAAGAAAAAACCAGAATGGGTTAGTCTTGAGAATGTTGTGTTTAGCCTGTCTCAAGCTCCGGAGTGGCTATGGCCATAGACGATATTTTCAAAGAAATGCCCGCTGATAAAAGGCGTTCAGTTATTCGGTGCATAATGGCCGAGGGCATGGTTAGCCGAGCCTCTGAGGCAATTAGTAATAGTGTTTTTCTGATCTCTCTTGCTTTGTGGCTTGGTGCTTCAAATAGCTTGATTGGTTTGCTTGGCGCGATTCCTTTTTTAAGTAATATTTTCCAGCTAGTTGGCGTTGTCGTGGTGCAGCGCTTGCATGATCGGCGCTTGATTGTTTTGGTTTCTGGATTTGTTGGAAGAATGTTTTTGATCTTGGTGGTGATCGCACCTTTTTTTGCGCACGAAAAATTTGCTATCTGGCTGGTGATTTTAGGAATCGCGCTGCGCTATTCTATGGGTGCGATTTCCGCTTGTGCTTTTAATTCCTGGTCACGCGATTTAATTCCCATGCGTAGTCTGGGAAAATTTCACGGCCGTCGCTTAACTTTTTTTATTATTGTTGCCGCAGCAGTTGGCGCAATCGGCGCAGAAATTATGGAGCGCTGGCCTGCTGAATTGGTTGAAAATACTGGCTTCACCAGCTACTCGTTTCTGTTTTTAATTGCGATGTTTTTAGGCGTAATCAGCATGATCTTAATCAGAAAAATTCCGCATCCAGACTTAGCTGAAGATGAGAAAAATAATTACAAAAATTCTTTTGATCGCCATGTTTTTGTGAAACCTTTCCTCAATAAACATTACCGCAATTTGCTTTTTTCTTTAGGGAGCTGGAATTTCGCCATTAATATCGCCACACCATTTTTCAGTGTTTATATGCTTTCTTATCTTGGCTACGACACAAGAATCGTGGTTTTCATGAATATTTGCAGTCAAATTTCCAACATGTTTTTTCTTAGAATTTGGGGGAAAATGGCCGATCAAATTGGACATAATAGAATTTTACAAATTGCAGCTCCGCTTTTTGTAATGTGTTTGCTTGGCTGGGTTTTACTTTCGGCCTTGAGCAAGAACTACGATGTGCGCGCCTATCTTTTGCTTCTGCATATCGTGATGGGATGCGCAACAGCAGGAATGCTGCTCGGCTCCACTACTCTTTCTTTCGCGCTTGCGCCTGATAAATCGGCCACTTCTTTTTTGGCGATGTATAGCATTGTCTCATCTTTATTTTCAGGAATGGCGCCACTTTTCGGAGGATATTTTTCAGAGTTTTTACAACATAACTTACATCACTCTTCTTTTGCTTTTGCAGGATTTAAGGCAAATGAATTTGGGTTTTGGAGTGTATTTTTTGCCGCTAGTTTTTTGTTCGCTTTTATCGCAATGTGTTTTGTTATGCGGCTAGGCGAGGCAGAAGAAAACTCACAAAAACGTTTAATTCAGCGCGAGATTGTTAGTGATGCTGGAAAAATTCTGCGCACAATTTCAAGTATTGCGGGATTACGAGAAATAATTATGACACCGATGTCTTTGGCAATTGGCTTGGCAAAAAATAAACGTCACTCTTTTCCGCAGAGAGAAAAATTACGAAAGGATTGCGCTTATGAAGCAGGAAAATAATTTATCACGCCTGGTAAATCTTGAAGCGCCAGATGGTGAGAGACGCGTTCTTATGCATAGCTGCTGCGCGCCTTGTTCGGGCGAGCTCATGGAGAGAATGTTAGAAAATAACATCGAGCTAACAATTTTTTTCTATAATCCCAATATTCACCCGCGCAAAGAATACGAACTCCGCAAGCAGGAAAATATTCGCTTTGCTGAAAAACTAAATATTCCTTTCATCGATTCTGATTACGATTCACCGCGTTGGTTTGAAAAAGCTAGAGGCATGGAAAATGAGCCAGAGCGCGGCATTCGCTGCAGCATGTGTTTTGATATGCGCTTTGTTAAAACCGCTGAATACGCAAAAGAAAATGGCTTTAAAGTTATAACCAGCAGTCTGGGTTTATCGCGCTGGAAAGATATGGAGCAAATAAATAATAGCGGCGTAAAAGCGGCTGCGCTTTTTGATGGCATCACCTACTGGACCTATAACTGGCGCAAACAAGGCGGCAGCCAAAGAATGTACGAAATCGCTAAGCGCGAGGAATTTTATAAGCAGGAATATTGCGGCTGCGTTTATTCTCTGCGTGATACCAATCAATGGCGCAAAGAAACTGGCCGCACTGAAATCGCATTGGGAGAAGAATTTTATGGCGAATAAATATTTTTGGCATTTTTTTCTTATCTTCAATTTAGCGATATTTTCTTTTACTGATGCACGCGCTGCTGATGCCATAAAAACCGCTGAGGCAGAAATTACGCTTATTCCCGTTGCAATGCGCGCTGATGAAGCTGATTGGCTCTTAGACATTAAATTAGCGAGAGATTGGCATACTTATTGGCGTGATCCTGGCGATGTTGGATTGGCTCTTTCCCTGCTGCGCGCCAATGACGCAGAAAATATCAAAAGCCTGACCATCAATTGGCCTTTCCCGAAACGCAGAATTGATAATATGGGCGGACAAAATTATCTCAGCCATATTTATGAAAATCGCGTGCTTTTTCCTCTCACGGTAAAACAGAAGCAGGAAAATTTTGATGCCAAGCTCAGCTTCGCCATTCAAATGAGCGTATGCCATAATATTTGCATTCCAATTAGCGGAATATTAACGAGATCGATGACTGCTAATTATGTTGCTAGCGAGCAAATCAGAGCAGATTTCGCCAATGCCATGGCTGCAGTTCCGCGCGAGATTTTACTTTTTGAAGCAGATCTGAATGTCTGGCGCGAAGAAAACGCCAACGGAGAAGTAATCGCGCTGCTGATAAGCGGGAAAGAAAAAAACGTGCAAGAAATTTTTCTCGAGAAAGAAAATTCCGCTGCAGAAATTGGTTTTTATGCACCACAGAAAAACGCTGAAAAATGGCGCTTTCCTTTAATTACGCCACAAAAATATAGTAATAATTTTCCAAGAATTAGAGCCAGTCTACAAAGCGATAACGGAGAATTATTCACCACGATAATTCCGCCAGATGCTTGGCAAATATTGGAGAAGAAATCTTCTGGCTTAGAAAATAATTCTGAAAACGCCCCGCTAAAAATGGGGCGATTTTTTTTGCTGATGCTAATTTCTGCTTTCTTAGGCGGCGTGATTCTCAACGCAATGCCTTGTGTTCTGCCAGTTTTATCGATGAAGCTTCTGCATGTTCTTAAACATAGTGGTGCGTCTCGCAAAAATATTGGGCGCGCGTTTTTTGCTAGTGCGCTTGGCATTTGGCTTGCATTTATTTTTTTAGGATTTTTAGTTGCAGCTCTGCGCCAGGCTGGAATTTCTGTCGGTTGGGGATTTCATTTTCAGTCACCGATTTTTGTAATGGGTTTGGGTGTCATTTTATTATTTTTTGCCTTGGCACTTTTGGATTGGGTGGATTTAATTTTGCCAAATTGGTTGGTGCAAAAACTAGCCGTACAAGGCGAGAAAGAAACCAGTTTTATTGGACATATGGCCTCTGGCGTACTGGCTACAGCCCTTGCTACGCCTTGCACTGCGCCGCTGGTTGGTAGCGCCGTTGCTTTCGCATTTTCGCAACCTCTTTTGCCATTATTGCTAATTCTATTTACGATGGGATTAGGATTATCCGCGCCATATGTTTTGGTGGCAATTTATCCGCAGGCGATTTCTTGGTTACCAAAACCTGGAAAATGGATGTTGTATTTTAAAACCATAATGGGTGCTGGTTTATTGCTCACGGCTTTGTGGCTGTTATGGATTTTGCGCCAGCAAATTTCACCAATTGCGCTTGGTATATGGTGCAGCCTTTTAGTTATAGTAGCTGCGCTTTTGCGCCTGCGCTTACTGCGTTTTTCCGCAATAATTTTGTTTGTTATTTTACTTGGTTTTGCTTTTGCGCTGGTGAATTCTACCAATCATTTTTCTAGAAATTCTGCTGCAGTAGAAAAAAACGCGTGGCAAGATTTTGAAGAATCGCTCTTAGAAAAACATGTAGCTGATGGGAAAATAGTCTTTGTTGATATAACGGCCGATTGGTGTCTGACTTGCTTGTTTAATAAGCAAACAGTTCTGAATCGAAACCCAGTTTCTAGTTTACTGAAATCTCCTAGAATCATTACTATGCGAGGAGATTGGACCGATCAAAATGAAGACATCCGAAAGTTTCTAACCAAAAATCAGCGTCAAGGAATTCCTTTTAATATTGTTTACGGACCTAATGCACCGCAGGGAATTTTGTTGTCTGAGTTGTTATCGGCAGAAGAAATAGAAAATGCTTTACACAAAGCTGGCTTGTGATTTTTTATGCTTCCAGCAATAATAAGGCGAGGAAATTAGCGCTACTGCTGTTGATTTTTCTAACTTAATTATCATTGTTTTTATACTGATGTATAAAAATTTGGGTCTATGCAAAACAGTGGCAGGAAAATAAAACTTCACAAGAAGAGGAGGTTTTTTTACATATTTCATACAGAGAGGAATACTTCACCAAAGAATGGTGAGCCCGGCGCGGTTCGAACGCGCGACAACCTGATTAAAAGTCAGGTGCTCTACCGGCTGAGCTACGGGCTCCCGAAAAGTGCCGAAATGCACCTAGTTAGGAAGTAGTGTTTCGCAAGGGATTCTTGCTTTCAGAGGTTGGGCAACATAAGAAGAAGCCAATACGCCGTCAACAGCAAATATGATAAAGAATAAAAATATGACTAATAGCCAATTTTCTTCTGCAAATGCAGACATTTCCTTACTTATTCCAGCACGTATGGCTTCAACAAGACTGCCAAATAAACCTTTGGCTGATATCAAAGGAAAACCCATGATTGTAAGAGTCATGGAACGCGCGCGCGCTGCTGGCTTCGGCGAGCCAATAGTTGCAGCGGCTGAAAAAGAAATTGCCGATGCAGTGAATGCTGCTGGTGGAATAGCGGTTTTGACTGCGCCTGAGTTAGCATCGGGCACAGACAGAATATTTGCAGCACTCAATACTTATAAAACCATGCCTAAATATGTCGTCAATATTCAAGGTGATTTACCAACGCTTGATCCAGCTGCAATCCGCTTAGTTATTGAAGTTTTGCAGCAAACTTCTTGCGATATTGCAACGCTTGCCTGCAAAATAACGCGTGATTCAGAGCGCCAAAATCCAAATGTGGTGAAAGTAGTTTTGGTCGCTGATGGCGAAAAAAAAATCACGCGTGCGCTTTATTTTTCTCGCGCTACCGTTCCTTTCGCTGATGGTGATTTATTCCACCATATCGGT
>JBIKYU010000128.1:0-3449 GCA_044355085.1 Rickettsiales bacterium
TGCTGTTGTGGTAAAGACGCTGGAATGCGCATAAGAAATGCTATCAATTTGACGTTTTATTGCCGCAATAACTCGCTGATTACTATGTCCCAAACAAGAAACAGCTGCGCCTGATGCGCCATCCAGATAGCGTTTACCGTTATCGTCGATGATATAAACTCCATCACCTTTGACAGCCATCTCGTAATGATGCTTTGTGTGGCGCGGAAAAACATGGCTGTTTTGTTGCTGCGCAGATAAATTTTGTGCGAAATTATTTTGTTGCATTTTTGTTTCTTCCTTTATCCATAAATTAATTATTTTGCTGCATTTTTGTTTCTTCCTTTATCCATAAATTCACGCATGGTTTTAATTGCTTGAGTTAGACCAGAGAAAACCGCTTCGCCAATTAAAAAATGCCCGATATTTAATTCAACCATTTGTGGAATAGACGCAATTGCAGAAACAGTTTCAAAACATAAACCATGACCAGCGTGACACTCCAAACCAAGAGAATCAGCCATTGCTGCGGCCATAGTGATTTTTTCTAATTCCGCCAAGCGCTTGTCACCAATTTGGTGACAATAATTTCCTGTGTGGAATTCAACAATATCAGCTCCGATTTCATGAGCTGCACTCAATTGGACAGGCTCGTGATTGATGAATAAACTCACGCGGATTTTTTCAGCTTTTAATTTTTGGCAGAATGTTCTTAGAAAATCTTTTTGCTCACAAATGTTTAATCCGCCTTCTGTTGTGCGCTCCTGGCGCTTCTCAGGAACCAAACAAACTGCATTTGGTTTGGTTCTTATAGCTATTGCAAGCATCTCATCGGTTGCCGCCATTTCAAAATTTAGCGGCACAGAAATTTCGTTTTTTAAACGCAAAATATCTGCGTCAGTTATATGACGTCGATCTTCACGCAAATGCGCAGTTATTCCGTCCGCTCCAGCTGCAACTGCGATATTTGCAGCACGAACAGGGTCTGGATGAATTCCACCGCGCGCATTTCTGATCGTGGCAACGTGATCAATATTTACTCCCAAGCGCAATTTTTTTTCGACTCTAATCATTGGCGATAGCGCTCCACCGCATGAACGCATGCTTGCGCGCGCAGAGACGCAATAATATCAGATAAATGTTCGGCACCGCGCACATCGACATCAACCAGCAATTCGAAAAAATCAGGCGAACGATTGGTGATTCTGAGATTATTTATATTACCCATATCTTTTGCAACAGTGCTGGCAATTGAAGCTAAACTGCCAGATTCATGCGCAAGAATTATTTTTACGCGACCTATATGGTGACGCTCGCTGCTGTCTTTATCCCAGGAAACATCAATCCAACGCTCTGGAGTGCCAACAAAATTTTCTAACAAATCGCAGTCAACTGTGTGAATAGTTACGCCTTTTCCTGTGTTGACGATTCCCACAATTTTATCACCAGGAATTGGGTGACAACATCCTGCAAAATGCACCGCCATTCCTGGAATCAAGCCTTTAATTGGGATGCTATCTTCGCCCTGTTTTTCACGACCACCACGAAAGAAATGCAGCGGATTTTGGCGTTTCTTGGTTTTGGTGCGATTAGGATAAAGTGCACGAATTACTTCCTGAATCGACAACATTCCTTCGCCAACTACCGCATAAAAATCAGCAACATTTTTTTTGGCAAAAACATCAAGAATGGATTTAAAAGTATCGTCATGAATTTCCTGACCTTCTTCCTTCAGCGCTTTTGCTAACATCGAACGGCCAAGCTTGATATATTCCTCGCGCTTTCTGGCGCGGACAAAGCGTTTTATTTCGCTGCGGGCTTTCCCAGTTACGACAAATTTCTCCCACGCAGGAGAAGGCATTTGCGTTTTTGAGGTGATAATTTCGACCTGATCACCATTATTCAGAGGCGTCCGCAACGGAACAATCCGGCCATTTATTTTTGCGCCAGCGCAGTGATGCCCAACATCAGAATGCACAGCAAAAGCAAAATCAACTGGCGTTGCAGCACGCGGAAGAGCAATCAAATCGCCCTTTGGCGTGAAGCAGAAAACTTGATCGTAATACATTTCGAGTTTTGTATTTTCGAGAAATTCCTCGGGATCAGTCGCATGCTCTAAAATCGAGAGAAGCTCTCTCAGCCAGCGATATTGCTTTCCATCTTTGCTAGTTAGCGCATTCTGCTGTTTATAGCCCCAATGCGCTGCGACGCCAAAATCAGCAACAGCGTGCATTTCAGGCGTACGAATTTGAATTTCAATGAAGCGTTTTTCTGGCCCCATAACAATTGTGTGCAGTGACTGATAGCCGTTTTCCTTCGGTGTTGAGATAAAATCTTTGAAACTATCAGGAACAGCTTGATAGGCAGAATGAATTACTCCAAGCACTTGGTAACAACACACAACATCAGCAACAATCACTCGGAAAGCCATGATATCAGCCAACATCTCAAAGCTGATATTTTTGCGCTCCATTTTGCGCCAAATCGAATAAGGAGTTTTCTCGCGCCCCTTAACAACACATTCAATATTTGCAGAAGCTAAGCGCGCTTGAATATCTTCAACAATGCGCTCAACAACAATCGCGCCTTTTTGCCGCAAATAATCCAGTCGACTTAAAATTGAATCGCGCACCTCAGGATGCAAAACAGCAAAAGCTAAATCCTGCATTTCGTTTTTGAGCTTCTGCATACCAATGCGTTCCGCCAGCGGCGCGTAGATTTCCATCGTTTCATGTGCGATGCGGACGCGTTTCTCAGGCGATTTTATATAATGGAGCGTACGCATATTATGTAGGCGATCCGCCAGTTTCACGAGTAGAACGCGTATGTCTTCCGACATAGCAATAATAAGTTTGCGGAAATTTTCTGCTTGTCTAACGTGATCCGATTGAAACTCGATTTTTGCCAGCTTGGTTACGCCGTCCACTAAAAGCGCAATTTCTTTGCCAAAGATTTTTTCAATATCGTCTAAAGTTGCCTCGGTATCTTCAACCGTGTCATGCAGCAAAGCCGTTATAATGCTGGCCATATCCATGCGCATTTCGGCCATTATAATCGCGACTTCAAATGGATGATTGTAATAAGGCTCGCCCGATGCGCGCTTTTGTGAGCCATGCCATTCTTTTGTGACTATGCAGGCGCGATCTAGTAAATCGCGGCCTGTAGTAAGATCGATATATTGGCTGATTTTCTCAATCAGAACAGCTTCACAGGACATTTTTATACTCTTTATGTAACCACCAAAAAGCGATCATTCATTTTAAAGAGCGCGGCTTATAGCACAAAGCTTATCGAGGTTGTAGGGGGTTTTATGCGACTGATGATAAAACTTCAGCAAGTTGCTAAGTTCCACCCTGCCATTTTATGGCTAAATAGCGCTCCACTTTGCGACGATCGTCATCGCTTAGCGCGCGACTATAGAGAATAATTTCAGCAATTCCGCCAGTATGACTACCAAAAGCACCATTACG
>JBIKYU010000129.1:0-3414 GCA_044355085.1 Rickettsiales bacterium
AAAGCGCGTTGTGCTTGTTGATGACAGCATAGTGCGCGGAACAACCTCAGAAAAAATCGTTACTATGGTGCGCGAGGCTGGCGCAAGTGAAGTGCATATGCGTATTGCCAGTCCTCCAACAACAAATTCTTGTTTTTATGGCGTTGATACTCCTGAGCGGAGTAAGTTAATTGCGGCGCAGTTTTCTGTAGATGAAATAGCAAAAAAAATTGGTGTTGATAGTTTGCGATTTATTTCTATCGATGGCCTTTACCGCGCAGTTGGCGAGGCTTCACGCAATAACGACAAACCTCAATTTTGTGATGCATGCTTTTCTGGTGAATATCCGACGGTATTAACTGACGAAAACAGCGAATTAGAAAATATTCCTTCTTTACTGCGCGAACTGGATTCGCCTTTTTCAAAGCGCGAGGAGCGATGAACACAGATGTAGCTATCAAAACAGAACGACAAGTAGCCCTTATAACTGGTGCTTCACGAGGAATTGGCGAAGCAGTGGCAAAACGCTTTGCCCAGGAAGGGATGCATGTAATTTTATTGGCCAGAGATCAAAATGGTCTTGAGGCGCTGGATGATTGGATGAAAGCGCATGGTGCCGATGCGACTTTAGTTCCCATGGATATAACCGACGGAGCGGCTCTCGATCGCTTGGGTGCAGAAATTGCCAGTCGCTTTGGCCGCTTAGATGTTTTGGTTGGTAATGCTGCGATTTTAGGCGAGCTCACGCCATTGCCGCATATTTCTCCAAATTTGTGGGATAACGTTCTAAACACCAATTTGAATGCAAATTTTCGTTTGATTCGCAGTTTTGATTCACTTTTACGTGCCTCTAAGAATGGCCGCGCCATGTTTGTCACTTCTGGCGTTGCTGCTGATGCCCTGCCTTTTTGGGGAGCTTACGCAGTGAGCAAAGCTGCGCTTGAAATGATGGTACAAATTTACGCGCGCGAACTCGAACACACATCTGTAAGGATTAATTTAATTGATCCTGGCGTGGTTCGCACTTTAATGCGTTCTCAAGCTATGCCAGGAGAAGATCAAACTCATCTGCCCGCTCCCGATGACATAACGGATATTTTTCTGGCGCTTAGCCAGCCATATTTACGTGCAACTGGGCAAATTTTCTATACTGACACCTCTTTTGAGTGAGGAAAACACGACATGAACGCTCAAGAACTTGTAATAGTTGAATCTTCAGAAGTTAAATGCGAGGGCGGATCAGGAGCTCTTGGTCACCCTTTGGTTTATCTGAATATGGGAAGTAAAACAGATATCATCTGCCCTTATTGCGGCAAAAAATTCTTCAGAAAAACTTCTGGTGGAAAAAAAACTGCTTCTGAATAGCGGCAAATTTTATAAAGCGGCATTTTTTGGCTTCGATCATATACGATTTTATTTAATACCATTTTGTCTAAGTATTTTATAAAAAGCAGTGGATTTTTTAGTGCATATAATATAGTTTCTGCCCTACAGAGTGCAAAGCAGAGGAGTGCCACGTGGCATTCCTCTGTATTTTTTATGGCCTTGGCCATGTGATAATTGCTTTTTGATATGGGCTAATTTTTAGTTTGCCAGGTTGGGGGTTGAATGCAATTTTCTCTGAATTTTCGTAGTGTATTTTTTGTTTCTGCTTTGTTGTTGATTGGCTCTTTTGTTGCTTCCTGTGCTTCAAAAGAAGATGCGGCTGCAGCGTTAAAAACCGTACAGCGCAAGGATAAAAACCTTTCCTGCAAAGAAGTTCTCCTCGAGATGAACGAGGCTGATTTTTACAAAAAAATGGCGCTACGCAATCGCGGTCCAAAACTAAAATATATTCTGATGCCACTTGGTTATATTTCCACTTACATGGAAGCTGAGGAAGCGATAGCAGCAGCGGAAGCACGCGGCGCGTATCTTGAAAAAATCTATGACATTATGCATTGCGCTAATCAGGAAAATTCTGATTCTCCTGCAGCAACAAGCGCAACGATAGAAACACCAATGGCGCCAGTTGTAGCTCCAAATTCAGCAGTTCCTGCCTATCCTAGCGCTTACACAACCTATCCTCAGGCTCAACAATCTTTGACTCCAGCGCCATTAGCAGCTCCTAACTATGCAAGCCCTTATCAACAAGCACCTGCCGCTCCCTCTCAGCCTGCACCTCCTGCGCAATATTATCCATCATATCAATTACCTACCGATCCTGCAGCGGCTCCGCCAATGCGCTAGATCAATATGAATTTTGATAACTAACATGATTAAATCAGAAAAAATTATCACGATATTAGCAAAACTTGGAAAAAGCACTTTGACAAGATGATCTATATCGATATAGTTCGCGGCCTTTTTAGGCTTTGCGCCTGAATTTCGGCTCGTTTGCTGCCTATTAAGCCCATTATTGTTTTAAGGAAGATTTCGATTATGAGTAAGCGTCAGAACGCAAAACGTAGAATTAGTCGTCGTCTCGGAGTAAATCTCTGGGGGCAGGATAATGATCCATTTATTAGCAAAAACTATCCTCCTGGCATGCATGGTCAGGTAGTTGGTTACCGTAAATCTTCTGACTACGGCAATCAGCTACGTGCTAAGCAGCAATTGCGTGGATATTACGGCAATATCACTGAAAAGCAATTTCGTCGCATTTTCACAGAAGCTGCGCGTATGCGTGGCGATGCGAGCGAAAACTTGATTGGCCTACTTGAAAGCCGCTTGGACGCCGTTGTTTATCGCGCCAACTTTGCTCCGACTGTTTTTGCGGCACGCCAATTGGTTAGCCACAAACATATTTTGGTAAATGGTCGTGCAGTTAATATTGCTAGCTATTGCTTGAAACCTGGCGACATAGTTACCGTAGCCGAGAAAGCCCGCACAATTCCTTTGATTGCAGAATCTTTCCAACGCATGGTTCGTCAAGCTCCAGCCTATATAACTGTTGATAACAGCGGTTTTGCGGCAACTTTTGTGAATCGTCCAAAACTTGCTGATGTGCCTTATCAAGCTGTTATGCATCCTAACTTGGTGGTGGAATTCTATTCACGCTAATTTCATTAGCCTACTAGATTACTTAAGTAATACCATTCCAAGGTTTTTAAAGCTGAGTGTACTAAAACGTACATGAGCATTTAAAAATGCAGAAGCGACGATGTCAGGCTAAAAATATGGAATGATATAAGAATTTTTAAAACGCCCATCTTTGGTGGGCGTTTTTTTATGGCTTGTTGTCGCGTAAAATTTTATAGCGCAGCAGCCCTTCTTCAGGAAATCAACTTCTTCGCCAAGCGTTTAGTTAGTCGGCTTAAGCGCACCTCGTGATGCACCATTAGGAATGCGCTAGCTAGAATAATCAAAGCCCCAATAGCGCTCCATAAAGTCAAGCGTTCGTCATAGATGAAATAAGCAAAAATTGAGACAAACAGCAGGCGAAAAAAATCAAAC
>JBIKYU010000130.1:0-3391 GCA_044355085.1 Rickettsiales bacterium
GCTAATATTCCGCCAAGCAATCCTAACAATCCAAGCAGCAAACAAGCCAAAACACTATGCAACAAAACATAAAATGGATGAACTATCGTCATTGGCGCAATAAACGCAACGCTTACGTAAACCAAAATTCCTACAAAAATTCCGCGCGTGAGAGCAGCTGCTGCCATTGCTCCCACAACTTCTAATGCCGTTAAAGGCGGAGTTAAATAATCAACTATTACTCCCATAACTTTTCCCAAAATCAAGGAAGAAGAAGTATTCGCAAAAGCATTTTGCACCATCGCCATCATAATCAAGCCAGACGCCATGAACGCAGTAAAATCAACGCCTCCGTAATGCTTACGATGATCACCAAGCGCCAATTTAAAAATTGCCAGAAATAATAAAGACGTTATCACTGGCGCAAATAATGTCTGATTATAAACCTTTAAAAACCTCCGAACTTCTTTTAAATAGAGCGTTTTAACACCGATTATATTTATATCCATTTTTGCTCCCGCCTATATTGAGGCTAAATTTTATTTCGCTAATATCGAAAAAATCAAAGAACAGGCTTTATAACGAGCTTTAAACAAGGTGCAATGACATGCTGAACGCAAACAGAAAAAGCTTCGCTAATTTTGAAAAAATTATTTTGTATTATCCATGGCCAGCAGAAAAAATTGTTATCTCAAAAAAAGCCTTAGCACAATGTGGTGATTTTCTTCTAAAAAAATCCTGGAAAAAACTTCTCATAATTGCCGATCAAAACACTTTTGCCGCTTGCGGAGAAGCGCTTATTCCATACATTTCAGGTGATATAGAAAAAATAATCTATGAAGAATTATCTGCCGATATCGAGGAAGCAAAAATTTTAGCAACAAAATTATCTCCATACGACGCAGTAATAGCGATAGGAAGCGGTAGTGTTTCTGATCTATGTAAATACGCCAGTTTTCTTGCAAAAAAACCCTATGTCATGGTTGGCACCGCACCTTCAATGAATGGCTATCTCTCGCAAAACGCCTCGCTCTGGCAGAATGGATGTAAAATTACCTGCAATGCACATGGACCAAGCGCATTATTCTTCGACACACAAACATTAGCCAACTCACCCCGAAGATTAATCAGCAGCGGAGTCGCTGACCTACTTTGTTTTTCAACATGTTATATTGACTGGTTTCTTTCCCATAAAGTGCTTGGAACAAATTTTCTAGAATCAAGTTTTTCTGATCTACGACCAGTGAAAAATATTATTATTGAAAATATTCAGGCGATAAAAGAGCGCAATGAAGATGCAATCGCCTATCTTATGCTAGCGCTTCTTATTTCAGGAAACAGCATGGTTTTAGCCAAAGGCAGCTACCCAGCAAGCCAGGGCGAGCATTTAATTGCGCATGCTTATGACATGCTAAATCCACAGAAATCTATCAACTGGTTTCACGGAGAATCAATCGCAATAACAAGCATTTACATGGCAAAATTACAAAAAAAACTTCTCTCGCAAAAAATTCCCGCAAAAATAAATTTTTATTCCGATGAAAAAGCAAAATCTTTTCTCTCTGCCTTTTTCCCCGCATCAACCTGCGATTCTTGTGCGGAAGAATATCAAAAAAAATTCGAACACCACGAATCAATCGAGCAATTACAAAGCAATCTTAACAATAATTGGCAGGAAATTATTAGTGCTTGGCAACGCGATGGCATCTCGACAACAATATTAAAGAACATTTTTCTTAAGCTTGAAATACCGACAAATCCTAGCGATTTAGGCTGGATGGAGGAAAAATTTTCAGACGCTTGCAGCCTCGCTCCACTTATTCGCTCGCGCTTTACTTTTTTGGATCTCGCGTAAGCCGCTATTTATATTACAAAATGGCATAAATTGCGCTTGACGAACTTGGGGTGCGTCTCTAGTATGCGCTTCCTTTTTTCAGGGGTTAATCCGCTGAATCGCAGGAAACACAAGGCTTTCAGGCGTTTTTTGATTAGAGTTTTTAGAGGTTACTAGGAATGCCAACAATTAACCAACTCGTGCGCAAACCGCGCTCACCGAAGCGCGTAATAAACAAAGCGCCAGCGTTGCAGGCCTGCCCACAACGTCGTGGCGTTTGCGTGCGCGTCTACACAACAACACCAAAAAAACCGAACTCTGCGCTTCGTAAAGTCGCGCGCGTTCGTCTTACTAATGGTTTCGAGGTTACCGCCTATATTCCAGGAGAAGGCCATAATTTGCAGGAGCACAGCGTTGTCTTAATTCGCGGTGGTCGTGTGAAGGACTTACCAGGCGTTCGTTACAAAATCATTCGTGGTTCTCTCGATACGCAAGGTGTTAAAGATCGTAAACAAGCGCGGTCGCGTTATGGCGCGAAGCGTCCGAAATAAGGTTAGAGGAAAAAATCTATGTCTCGCAGACGCGCGGCGGTTCGCCGGAAAATTATTCCAGATGTAAAATACAACAGCGTAATTCTCGCTAAGTTCATCAATTGCTTGATGACTTGCGGAAAGCGTTCTGTTGCAGAAAAAGGGGTTTATGACGCCTTAATTCTGCTCGAGAAGCGCGCCAAAAAAAATGCATTAGAAGCATTTGAGGCAGCGCTAGATAACGTAAAACCACTTCTTGAGGTCCGCTCTCGCCGTGTTGGTGGTGCAACTTACCAAGTTCCCGTTGAAGTACGAGAAGATCGTCGCGTTGCTCTAGCTTTTCGCTGGCTCATTACTGCGGCTCGTAAACGTCGTGCTGAAAAAACCATTGCTACTCGCCTTGCTGCGGAGCTTCTTGATGCTTTCAATAATCGCGGCACTGCGGTTAAAAAGCGCGAAGACACCCACAAAATGGCTGAAGCAAATCGTGCGTTTTCGCATTATCGCTGGTAACAACCAACCCTCTACTGATGGAAATATATTCCTATGTCTTCTACCTCACGCGCTACGCTAATGAAGGACTACCGCAATATCGGTATCATGGCACACATCGATGCTGGAAAAACCACTACTACCGAGCGGATACTTTACTACACTGGAAAATCCCACAAAATCGGTGAAGTGCATGAAGGCGCTGCAACGATGGATTGGATGGAGCAAGAGCAAGAGCGTGGTATTACTATTACTTCAGCCGCAACAACTTGCTTCTGGAATAATCACCGTATCAATATTATCGACACTCCTGGTCACGTTGACTTTACCATTGAAGTAGAGCGCAGTCTGCGCGTTCTCGATGGCGCTGTTGCTGTATTTGACGGAGTTGCTGGTGTTGAGCCTCAATCTGAAACCGTATGGCGCCAGGCTGATAAATACAATGTTCCGCGCATGTGTTTCGTAAATAAGCTTGACCGTGTTGGTTCAGATTTCTACCGCTGCGTGGAAATGATTGTTAGTCGCCTTGGTGCGAAGCCTGTTGTTCTTCAGCTTC
>JBIKYU010000131.1:0-3318 GCA_044355085.1 Rickettsiales bacterium
GTCTACAAATGGATTGTATTGCCTGCGGTTTGTGTATCGATGCTTGTGACGATGTGATGGAAAAAGTTGGTTTGCCAAAAGGCTTGATTCGTTACGATACGGAAAGCAAAGAGCCTTTCACTTTATTGCGGCCACGTAATTTTTGGTATGCAGGAATTATATCTTTAGTTGGCTGTTTGATGCTCTATAGCTTGCTTACGCGCTCACCTCTTGATGTAAATATTTTGCATGATCGCAATCCGTTATTCGTTGTGCTTTCTGATGGTGAAATCAGAAATGGTTATAATATAACAATTATAAACAAGCATCATGTTGATAAGAGCTATAGAATATCGATAAAAGGATTGGAAAATTCACAGATACGTGTGCAAGCAAGTTCTGATATTCCAAGCGATAATATGATGGTTTTTGCTAATAGTGCTGGGCATTTCCGCGTTTTTGTAACTTCTGCTAGGCAAACCGATTCGCGTAAAAATATAGAATTTATTATTGCTGAGAATGACTCGGAGATTACCGAAACGGCAGAAACTATTTTTGTGAGTGCAGGAAAATGAGCGCTAAAATTCCACTAAAAGACAAAATCATTCCTTGGTATTTTGTAATTTTTTTCTTTGTTATTGCCTCTGTTGATGCGGTAATGGTAACGCTTGCTGTGCAGACGCAAACTGGCTTGGTGACTGAGCATCCGTACGAGAAAGGTTTGGCCTATAATAAAATTGTGGCAGCAGATGCCGCGCAGGAGGCTTTGGGATTTAGTGGAAAAATTTCTTATGATGCGGGGATGATAATTTTTACGCTGCGGGATAAAAATCAGCAGATTATTAAGCCTGAGCGCGCCGATGCTAAATTTACGCGGCCAACTAAAGCGGGTTTTGATTTTAGCGCTGTTTTGCAGAGTGAAAAAACGCCTGTTAATTTTCCTTTGCCAGGTCTTTGGGAAGTGCGGGTAAACGCGGTTTATCAAGGAAATTCCTATCAAACAACTAAGCGTATTGTGATTGAATGAGTAGCGCATATTTTGTTAGCACCGATGAGAGTAATCTAAATAGCTTGCATCTTCTGATCGATGGAATGCACTGTCCAAGCTGCGTTGCCATTATTGAGAGTGCACTTAAAAAACAAGAGTTTGTCAAAACTGCCAGGCTTAATCTTTCAACTAAGCGTCTGCTTGTTAGTTGGGAGGGCGAGAAAAATCGCGGTGATGAGCTCATCGCGCTGATAAATAAAATGGGTTATTTGGCGGCGCCTTTTGATCCGAAAACCTCAGAGACGCTAGAGAAAAAAGAAGAAAAATTTCTGCTGCGTTGTTTGGCGGTTGCTGGTTTTGCTAGTGGCAATCTGATGCTTTTTTCTGTTCCGCTCTGGAGTAGTGATGCGTTGGAAATGAGCCAGGCTATGCGCAGTTTTTTTCATTGGATTCAGGCTTTAATTTCAATTCCAGCCATTGCTTATTGTGGTTTGCCTTTCTACAGATCGGCTTTTTCTGCGCTTAAGGAGAGGCGCACAAATATGGATGTGCCAATTTCTGTTGCCGTTATTTTGGCAACATTAATGAGTTTATTTGAAACTTTTACTTATGGTGTGCATTCATATTTTGATTCGGCGGTGATGCTGCTGTTTTTCCTGCTGATCGGCAGATATTTGGAGGCCAGAGCAAAGGGCAGGGCCAGGATGGCTGCGCATGATCTTCTGCAAATGATGGTTGGTTTTGCCACGATTGAAAATGCAGATGGATCAAGAGAGAAAATTGCGCTGGAAGAAATAAAAGAAAATATGCGCATGATTGTAGCAGCGGGAGAAAAAATCGGTGCAGATGGCGAGATAATAGAAGGCGCATCAGAGCTTGATACTAGCCTTATCACGGGTGAAACTCTACCGCGAGCAGTTGCTGTTGGCAGTCAAGTTTTTGCAGGAACAATAAATATTTCAGCACCAATTTCTGTGTTGGTTACAAAAGCGCATGAGCGCTCGTTATTGGCGGAAATTGTGCGTTTGATGGAAAATGCCGAGCAAGCGCAGGCTAGGTATGTAACTTTGGCTGATCGCATTTCTGGTTGGTACACTCCTGTTGTGCATGCGTTAGCTTTGGCAACTTTTTCAGGCTGGATGATTTTTTCTGACATTGATTGGCAGATGGCGCTTTTATATTCAGCAACAGTTTTGATTATAACTTGCCCATGTGCGCTGGGTTTGGCAGTGCCTGTTGTGCAAGTTTTAGCGAGCGGAAAATTAATGCGTGAGGGAATTGTTTTGAAATCGGGAAGTGCGCTGGAGCGTCTAGCTGAAATCACTCATGCGGTTTTTGATAAAACTGGAACTTTAACTGTGGGAAAACCAGTTTTGGTTTCAAATTATCACAATAAAGAACAGCTAAAAATTGCGGCATCGTTAGCTTCTCACAGTAAGCATCCGCTATCACAAGCAATTAGCTTGGAATATAGAGGCGAGCTTCTTCCGCTGGAAGTTAAGGAAAAGAGCGGCTTTGGTCTTGAAGCAGATGGAATAATTTTAGGCAAGCGTAGTTTTGCCACAAATATTCCTGATGATGCAGATAGTAGTTTGGAATTGTGGTTGGCGATTGCGGGAGATGCGCCTGTGCGTTTTGTTTTTTCCGATCAATTGCGGGAAGATGCAAAAAATGTGATCGAAATTTTGCATAAAGCTGGAATAGAAACATTTTTATTTTCTGGTGATCGTCAGGAAGTGACAAAAAAAATTGCCCAAGATTTGGGAATAAAAAATTATCAGGGTGCTTTAACGCCGCTCGAAAAGACAGAAAAAATTTCGGCGCTGAAGGAAAAATCAGCGAAGGTTTTAATGGTTGGCGATGGCTTGAATGATGCGCCTTCTTTGGCTTTTGCGAGTATTTCAATGTCACCAACTAGCGCAATTGATATCACGCAAAATGCAGCGGATATTGTCTTTCATGGCGAGAAATTACAGCCGATTATTACTAGTTGGCGAGTGGCAAAATTCTCACAAAAATTGGTGAAGGAAAATTTTGCGTTGGCGATTATCTATAATGTGATTGCCATTCCTGTTGCGGTTGCTGGCTATGTAACGCCGCTGGTTGCGGCGATTGCGATGTCTAGCTCGTCGCTGCTTGTAATTGCTAATGCGATGCGTTTAAATCTTCTCGAGCGCAGAAAATGAGCGCGCTTATCTATCTGGTTCCGATTGCGCTTTTGCTTGGTTTGATTGGGTTGGGAGCATTTTTCTGGGCGATGCGCAGCGGTCAATTTGATGATCTTGACGGCGCTGCACATCGAATTCTTCATGATGAAGACGAAGTTTGAAAATTCTTTTCATTTTTTAAGC
>JBIKYU010000038.1:0-11217 GCA_044355085.1 Rickettsiales bacterium
AAGAATTTTCCCACTCGGATTATTCAAACGCCCATTTTCTGCATTTTTCAGTTGTAGTGGCGGACGCAATCTGAGGCGCGGATTATTTTATTGCTGCAGAAAATTTTCTAGAAAATGCGCTTGGCGCGTAAAGTCACTCGATCGACTATTCGTTATCAGGAAAAACCTGAAGAAAAAGGCTGGATTAAAAATCCAGCCTCAAGCTTCAAATTATAAATAAGCGTAAATAGTTGATTAACAGATCGTGCAACAAACGGAGCCTGCAGCACTTCTTGCTGCAACAACGCTTTGTGTGTGCTGACCAACTTCTGGGACAGGAGCTGCGGCTTGCGCATTTGTAATTGTACGGCCAGGATCTGCTGCGGCTTTCTCGTCATTGCCTTCATCCAAGCCTGGCAAATCCCGCTCCTCGTAGCGTCCTGCACCAGCTACTTGACTTGTACTGCGATTAGATTCTGTGCGGCTCTTTACTGATTCAACTTTTTGATTATCCAGCCTCCTTCTTATTGTAGCCATTTCTGCGTCAGCACCAAATCCTTCTAGCCGTCCAACAGGCCTAGCTTCTGGCGCGTCTTTGTTTTCATCAAAGCCTGACAACTCCATCACGGGCTCGTGGGCGGCGATTGCAAGACGCGCAGCATCACTGCGGCTATCTTCTAGTCTTCGCCAAAGAGGAGTTAGTTCCTTTCGAATTGCAACCATTCTGTCGCGAAGAATGCCGCCACTTGTATTAGGCGCGATGATTTCAACTCCACGCCCAGAATCCTCAACTATTGCGCCAATCTTTTCCAGCTCCCTAAAAGTATTTCCGTTGTTTGCTAGGAAAGCTCTAAGCCCATCTCTGCTCTCAAACGTAATTGAAATTTTTGGTATTCGACCTGCTGCTGCGTCAAATGATATTGCATTCGGATTCCCCCGCTGAAAATTAAATGCAGGAGATGTGGCCTCAGTAATGAAATCTTCGATTCCCTGACTGGACAATCCCTGTGCCTGTTCTAAAAATGATAACGTATGAACAACTACATCTATATGCACTTGAGGGTCTGTCCGCTTCACAAGCAAAGCAATACCTGCCTTTACGCTTAAATCCCTGTTGAATCGCAATTGTTCTTCTATCTGCGCCTTATACGAAACGTGAATAAAGTTTGTTGCACCAGACGGCAACCTCTGATAATCCAGATTTCCTACATGATGAAGATGGCGAAACTTCATCACAAGCGATAATAATTCATCTCCAGCATATCCAGTAAGACCAGTATGCGAAAGATCAAGGCTTCTAATTTGTGGGTTCTGTCGCAATAATTCACGCAAAGCTGCTATTCTTTCTGGGCTGTCGATTCTATTATTTGACAGATCAAGGCTAGTAATTTGTTGGTTCTGTCGCAATAATTCACGCAAAGCTGCTATTCTTTCTGGGCTGTCGATTCTATTACCTGACAGATTAAGGCTGGTAATTTGTCGGTTCTGTTGCAATAATGCGCCCAAATTCGAATCTTCGATGTCGTTATAGCCTAGATTAAGGCTGGTAATTTGTTGGTTCTGCCGCAGCAATGCACACAAAGCTGCTATTGCTTCTGGGCTTTGGATCTTATTGCCTGACAGATCAAGGCTGGTAACATTAGTACCCTTCAAAGCCCTGCCCAAAGCTTCTATTGCATCTGCGCTTTCGATATAATTGCCTCCAAAACCAAGGCTAGTAATTTTTGGGTTCTGTCGCAATAATTCACGCAAAGCTGCTATTGCTTCTGGGCTTTTGATCTTATTGCCTGACAGATCAAGGCTGGTAACATTAGTACCCTTCAAAGCCCTGCCCAAAGCTTCTATTGCCTCTGGGCTTTTGATCTTATTGCCTAACAGATTAAGGCTGGTAACATTAGTACCCTTCAAAGCCTTGACCAAAGCTTCTATTGTCTCTGCTTCTATTGCCTCTGCGCTTTCGATATTATTGCATGACAGATCAAGGCTGGTAATTTGTAGGTTCTGTTGCAATAATGTGCCCAAAGCCGATATTGCCGCTGGATTTTTGATGCGGTTATAGCCTAGATTAAGGCTGGTAATTTGTGGGTCACGTTGAAGTTCTGCGTTCAACGCTCCAATTTGTTCAGAGGAGTTGATATTTTGCCTCGATCTATTTAGTATTCTCATATTAAACCTTCCTTATTATAATTAAATTATTAACTTCTGAGCGGCTTCTAATAAACTAAGATCTGGCTGTCAATAATTTTGCCTAGCAGGGCTATAAAAACTTTTTAATTTTCACGCAACTGTCATATATGAGCGCCAATCGGCATTAAAAATGACTGGCCAAACAACAAAATTTTTGCCTGGCTGGTGGTGATTTCCAATATTTTCTGGTTGCGTGCACCGATGATCCATGAGAATTTGCCGCGAATTCTTTGGCTGGTGTTGATTTCCAATTTTTTCTGGTTGCGCTGGCGGATATATGCGCCAAGAATTTTCCCACTCGGATTATTCAAACGCCCATTTTCTGCATTTTTCAGTTGTAGTGGCGGACGCAATCTGAGGCGCGGATTATTTTATTGCTGCAGAAAATTTTCTAGAAAATGCGCTTGGCGCTCAAAGTTGCTCGAGCGACTATTCGTTATCAGGAAAAACCTGAGGCAAAATCAAGTCTTTTTGGAGGTCGCATCAGTAGTGGATTTGTGCGTAAAAATAGCTGATATCTGCTGGATTTAATCTTTGTACTAGTGGCTGGTTGTTATCTAGAATGATTTATTGTGGCGTGTGGTTTATTATTTAATCTGTGGATTATGAGGTTTTTTGTATAGCTGCCATCAGCTTTTAGTCTAGCTGATGGTGGCTGATATAACCCTGGTTATGTTGCCGTAATCTTTGTGGCTGCTGATAGGATTTAGTTTGTGCGCCTCTAGAATCTTGATTAGTTCATTTTCTTGTCCCTGCCCTATTTCAAAAAAAACCAAGCCAGATTTCTTCAAATATTTTGGCAGTTCTGGAATTATTTTTCGGTAAGAATCAAGTCCATCTGTGCCTGAAAACAAAGCTTTGTGCGGCTCGTGTTGATAAATATCGGCGGAGAGATTTTCAGCATCGCTGATTTTGATGTAAGGCGGATTGGCGATAATAAAATTAAAATTACCATTTTCTTCTGTAGGAATTTTTGCAAACCAATTGCTTTCAATGAATTTACTTCGCGCGGAAAGTCGCATGTTTTTGGCGTTTTTTTCTGCGATTTCTAATGCAGCGGCAGAAATATCAACTCCAATTCCGCTGGCGTTTTTTAGTTCTGCAAGCAAAGTTAAAAGTAAGCAGCCGCTGCCAGTGCCGAGATCGCAGATTTTTAGTGATGTTGTTTGTGATTCTGCGGCTTTTAGCGCTGCTTCGATTAGAATTTCGCTATCAGGTCTTGGAATTAGTGTTGCATTTGAGACTAAAAAACTGCGGCCAAAAAATTCTTTTTCGCCTTTAATATAAGCAATTGGTTCGTTTTTAATACGTCTATTTAGAAGCTCAGATATTTTTTCTAGCTCGGCTGTGCTTAAAGTTTTTTCGCGCAGAGAGAAAATTTTCTCGCGCGGAATTTCTAGCGCTAAAGAAATTAAAATCGATGCTTCAAGCGCTGGATTTTCAGTTGAATTTTTTAAAGCTTCAAAGCAAAAAAGACGCGCATTTGCGATGGTTTGATTAGTTGTTAAATGATCTGCGTGATGTTTTTTTGGCACGGATTTTCCTTGTATAATTTACTCGATTTCAGCGAGCAAATTAGCCTGATCTTCTGAAATTAAGGCCTCGATTATTTCATCGATATCACCTTCGCGCAAAGCTTCTTCTAAGCGATAAATTGTTAGATTTACACGGTGGTCAGTGATGCGGCTTTGAGGAAAATTATAGGTTCTGATGCGTTCTGAGCGATCACCAGAGCCAACTTGATTTTTGCGACTTGATGCGCGTTCTTTGTCGATTTTCATCCTTTCCATTTCATATAAACGCGCGCGGAGAATTTTTAGCGCTTTGGCTTTATTTTTATGCTGCGATTTTTCATCTTGCTGCGAAACAACTAAACCGCTGGGAATATGCGTGATGCGAACAGCGCTGTCGGTTGTGTTCACCGATTGTCCGCCTGGGCCGCTGGCGCGGAAAACATCGATGCGCAAGTCTTTTTCATCGATGTGAATGTCTACTTCCTCAGCTTCTGGTAAAACTGCAACAGTTGCAGCAGAGGTGTGAATGCGGCCGCCTGATTCGGTTTCAGGCACGCGTTGTACGCGGTGAACGCCAGATTCGAATTTCAGTCTAGCAAAAACTCCTTTGCCGCTAATTGAGGCAGAGGCTTCTTTATAGCCGCCAATGCCAGTTTCTGAGAGAGAGAGAATTTCAAATTTCCAGCGACGTTTTTCTGCGTAGCGCTGATACATTGAAAAAAGACTGGCGGCAAAAAGTGCGGCTTCTTCACCGCCTGTTCCTGCGCGAACTTCAAGAATCGCGTTTTTTGCATCGGCTTCATCTTTTGGAATCAGCTCGAGTTTTATTTCTTTTTCAAGCTGAGGTAGGCGTTTTTGCAATGCAGCGGATTCTTCCTCTGCCATTGCTTTCATTTCGGCATCGCCATCTTTTATTAGAATTTCTAAGTCGTTTAATTCTGACTCTGTTTGCTGATAAGTTTGAATGCGCGCAATGAGCGGCCCCATATCGGCATATTCTTTCGAAGCCTTGGCGAAATCTTGTGTTGAGAGCGCGGCAGGATCAGAAACTTTGCGCGAAAGATCTTCGTAGCGCTTCAAAATTGAAATAAGTTTTTGTGAAAATGACATGATTTTTTCTCCGGAAATTAGACGCGGTAAGCGCTCAATAAATTTGCTAGTGATGACCAGGGCAGCGTTTCAGATGTTCCGCTTTCTAGCCATTTAATGGTTATGGTTGCGTTTTTTTGTTCTTCCTCGCCGAGCATTATTGCTGCGATACAGCCCATGTCGCTTGCTTTTTTCAAGCGTTTGCCGATTGCGCCTTTGGTGAGGATTTCAAAGCAAAAACCCATATTGCGCCAAAGCTCCACATGCTGAAGTAAAGAAATTTCAAGATCAGAACCAATGCTAAGTGCAGCAAAAATTGGAGGTGCTTTTATCTGTATTTGACTGATTGAGATTAGGCGCTCAATGCCAGCTGCAAAGCCAATTGCTGGAGTTTTTTGTCCGCCCATATTTTCAACGAGATTATCGTAACGCCCGCCAGCTAAAACGGTATTTTGTGCGCCGAGATTATCAGCAACATATTCAAAAATTAAATGCGTGTAGTAATCCATTCCGCGCACCAAAGTTGGATTGATGCGATATTCGATATTTAATTTGCTAAGACCTGCGCAAATGCTTGCAAAGCGCTCTTTTGCGGACTCGCTGTAGTAATTTTCTAGTTTTGGCGCGTTGATAATAAGCGCGCGATCGCCCTCGTCTTTTGAATCAAGAATGCGCAAAGGATTTTGCAAAAGTCGCCTTTTGCTGTCCTCAGAAAGAGCGTGCTGATGCGCAGAAAAATATTCAACCAAAGCAGCGCGGTAAGAGCTTCTGGTTTCTTCATCGCCGAGCGAATTTATCTCAAGCTTGGCCTGAACAGAAAGAGCGCGTAAAAAACGTGATGCGAGCGCTAAAATTTCGATGTCGTTGGTTGCTTCATTTGCGCCGAACCATTCAAAATTCACTTGATGAAATTGGCGCTGTCGGCCTTTTTGCGGACGTTCATAGCGGAATAATGGTCCGCAGCAGAAAAGTTTTTGCTTACCATTTTGTTGCAAATTATGGGTAATAAAAGCGCGCACAACACCTGCGGTGAATTCTGGTCTAAGCGTAATGCTTTCGCCGCCGCGATCTTCGAATTGATACATTTCCTTGGAGACAATATCGGAAGAATCACCAAGCGTGCGCTGATAAACTTGGCTTGCTTCAACAATAGGCACGCTCATTTCTTCAAATCCATATTGCAAACCAAGTTTGCGCGCGGTTTCGCAGATGCTTGAAAAAATTTTCTGCTCGTTGGGTAGAATGTCTTTCATTCCGCGCAGTGGTTGTAGATTTTTACTCATGTAATGCTCTTTTCCTTGTAGTTCCAGCAATCAATAAACTCTTTGAAATGCGGGCGTTTGCTCGATTCGTTTTCTAAAAATGTTAGAACATTTTTCTCTGCATCATGGAAATCATTTCGTGTTATTACGCCGCGATGATGTTGATAATGCAGATAAACCAGATAAGTGTTTATTACATCATGTTCGCAGTAATTGCGAATTTCATCGATTTTGTCAGCATCGTAGAGCCCCATAACATCTGAGCCAGAGGTGCTCATTTTACCTGGAAGATCAAGTAAAGCACAGATTTCATTCAAACGAATACGTGCAGCAGCGCCGTAATCGGAGAGAACTTCCAGCAAGTCGCAATGCCAATCTTGGCTGTAGCGTTGGGTGTAATTGTTCCATTTATCGCCAGATAAATAAAGCCAGGGTGCTGAAATTCCGTATTTCATGGCGCGGTAACGCAAAACTGGCAGATCAAAAGTGCGGCCATTAAATGAAACTAAGCGCGCTTTTTGATTGGCAAGATAATTGAAAAAACCTTGGATTAGCTCGCGTTCGCTGGCATCTTTTTTTCCACCTGAGCGAACTTCTTTCAAAATATATGTTTCATGCGCGCCTTCGCGTTTGATTTCAGCTTCTAAGAAACTAATTGCAACAACGCGGTGAAAAGGTTGGCGGAGAAAAGAATTTTTTCCATCGGTGATTTCTAGGTGATATTGCGAAAGAGCTTCTCTGCGCGCAGCAATATCGCCCTCTTCTCCAGTTAAATTTGGCGCAATTTCAGTATCTGGAATGGTTTCAATATCAAAAACAAATAGTGATTGATGCATAGAGAAAGCCTTGCTTGATTGCGTTGTTTTGCTTGCTATTGTTTGCTACTCGCGCATTGATTTGAAATCGGCTCAAATCAAAGGATTTTAGCGCTATATCGCCGGTTCATAATGGAATCACTATGAAATGCAAACTGCTTTTTTCGCGCATAATATTTCTTGCGCTGCTTTTGATTGTTACTGTTTTTAGCAGGTCTGCCGATGCGATGGTGACAATTCGTGATGAGGAAACCGAACGTTATTTGCGCAAAATCTCGCAGCCAATCTTCGCTGCTGCTGGTTTTTCGCCCACAGATATTCAGCTGATTATCGTTCAGGATCAAGAGCTAAACGCTTTCGTAGCCAATGGTATGAAGATTTTTATTCATACAGGATTGCTAACTTTTAGTGATGATCCAGCCGTTATTGCTGGCGTGATTGCGCATGAAACTGGTCACATAACGGGCGGGCATTTATCGCGCCTAGCTAATCAAATGGATAAAAGTGGAGGCGAAGCTGCGGCTGGTTATATTCTTGGGCTTGCAGCAGCAGCAGCAGGTGCACCAGATGCGGCTTTGGCCTTGATGCTTGGCGGACAACATTTTGCTGAGCGTGGATTTCTAAAATTCAGCCGTATACAGGAAGAATCAGCCGATCAAGCAGGCGTAGGTTTTCTTAATCAAGCGCAATATAGCGCTTCAGGATTATTGGCTCTTTTGCAGGCTTTGCAGGAGCGTGAGCGCGGCTATAAAGGTTTGAATCCCTATACGTTGACCCACCCGCTGAGCAAAGAACGGGTTGAGCATTTGCGTTTTGAAGTGCAGAAAAATTCTGTTTCTAATGCGGAGCTAGAAAAATTAGAACCAACTGCAAAGCGCGTGACCGCGAAGCTGCGCGGATTTTTGGAAAAGCCAAAACAAATTCGAATTCTTTATCCTGAGAGCGACCAATCTTTTTCGGCGCAATATGCCAGGACAATTGCTGCTTACCGCGAGCCTAATTTAGACAAGGCTTTAGCAGCGTGGAAAAAACTTGCACAAGCAGCGCCAAATGATCCGTATTTGCTGGAGTTGAAAGGACAAATTCTTTTTGAGAATGGTCGTATCGATGAATCAATTTTGAGCTACAAACAAGCATTGGCGGCATTGCCTGATGCTGATTCGTTCGCAATTGGCTTAGCCAGCGCTTATTTGGCGCAAGAATCAAATAAATATTTGCCTGAAGCAACAAGCCTGCTTGAAAATTCTGTTGCTAAAGATCGTCTGCAACCTTTTGCTTGGCATCAATTGGCCGTTGCTTATGGAAGACAAGATCGGCTGGGAGATTCATATGTAGCCTTGGCGGAAGAAGCAGCACTTCGGCGCAACAAAAAAGATATGGAGCATTTTTCTGATTTGGCGCTGCGTTATCTAAAAGAAGGATCTCCAAAATCTTTGCGTGTACAAGACATAAAAGAATCAGCGGCTGACATTAAAAACAAAAAATAAATTTTGGAAAAAGCTTTTATTAGCGCTGCTTAAGCGCATCAATTAGTAATGGTGCTAATTGATATTGGTTTGCGTGTATTTTTTGGTGTATATGTATTTGCGCGGATGTGGCTCTTCATGCGTGATTCTAATTTGTGTGCTTTGCTTTTTTATTGAAACTTTGGTGAGATTTTTTTCTTGCGCTTGCATTGGCTCTAGCGAATGATAATAGCTCGCTTTGCGGTTTTTTAGTGCCATATTTTTAGGGGGAGTTATGCAGCCAAGCATAAATAAAATTATTCTGTTCTTCGTTATTTTCCTTTGTGTTGCGGGTTTTTCTGTCGCAAGTTTTTTCCTTGATAAAAAACCATCTACAGCAGAAATTAGCAAAGAGAAAATCGAGCCGATAATTCGTGAATATCTAACACAAAATCCAGAAGTGCTTATCGATAGTTTACAAGCCTATCAGGTAAAACAGCAGCAGCAACAGCAGCAGCAGGCGCAAGCTGCGGTTTCTGATCATAAAGAAGCCCTGGAGCGCGATCCTGCGACGCCAGTTGCTGGTAATGTAAATGGCGATGTGACAATGGTTGAGTTTTTCGATTACGCCTGCGGATATTGTCACCGCGCTTTTGAATCGGTTGCAAAAGTGATGGAGGAAGATAAAAATCTGCGTGTAGTTTTAAAGGAATTGCCAATTTTAAGCGAGCAATCAACTTACGCGGCGAAAGTATCTTTGGCGGTTAATATTGTGGCTCCTGATAAGTATTTCGCCTTTCATTCGGCTTTAATGCAGGCAAATATTCGCGATGGTGAGTCGGTAATTTGGAAAGCCGTTGAAGATTTAGGCTTGAATGTTGATGAAGTAAAAGCCGCTATGCAGCAGCCAGAGATTGCGAAATCTTTGGAAGAAAATCGCAACCTAGCAGAAAAGCTTAACATACGCGGCACTCCAGCTTTTGTAATTGGTGGCGAGCTAGTTCCTGGTTATGTCGAAATGACAGCTCTTCAGGAAAAAATAAAAGCAGCGCGCGAGAAAAAATAATTTCAGCTTTTTTATAAACTAGGCGGTTTGACTGGTGTTTCCATTCATCCGCCTTTTTTTATGCGGTTAAAAACCACACGAGTTTTTCCGCAAGAAGTTAGTGCATGAAATCTGCTAGGTTAAAGCACGGAGATGTTTACGTCGCCGAGAAGAAATATTGGATTTGAGCAGAGAGCTTGAACAGCACCTGGAAATTAATGGTCTTAGGCTATTATACAATTCCATCAACACTCCAGGCGAATAAGAGCTTTGCTCGAATTATTTAGGCTGTACCCACGCATTACCAGTCTTAATTTGCTCGGTAATGGAATCAGCGCCACAGACTTATTTTAACCCTCGCTTATTAAACCCAGTCGCATTCAACGCTTTGCGACACTTGGTTTCAGATTGCTTCCGCAACTACAACTGAAAAATGCAGAAAATGGGCGCTTAGATAATCCAATCAGACGAATTCTTGGCGCATATATCCGCCAGCGCAAAAAGAAAATATTGCAAATCGCAACCAGCCAAGGAATTCGCGGCAACTTCTCATGGATCATCCGCCAGCGCAACCAGAAAAACATTGGAAATCACCACCAGCCAGGCAAAAATTTTGTTGTTTGGCCAGTCATTTTTAATGAATATTGGCGCTCATATATGACAATTATGTGAAAATTAAAAAGTTTTTATAGCCCTGGCTGGCAGGGCTATTGACGGCCGCATCTTAATTTATTAGAAGTTGTACAGAGGTTAATAAGTTAATGAGGAAGGTTTAGTATGAAAGAACTAAATAGATCGTGGCAAAATATCAACGCCGAAGAAATTATAGCGTTGCATGAAGAACTTCAACGTAACCCACAAATTACCAGCCTTGATCTTTCGCATACTGGTATTCCTAGAGATGTATTATTATCGCTTGTTGTGGATTTTCGACATCTTCGTCATTTAGGAATTGATGGTGATCGGTCAGGTATAGAGGAAGAATTGCGATTCAATAGGGCTTTACACATAAATGCGCCAGCCGCCGTCCCATTGATGGAGTTGCCAGAGTTTTATGGAAGCAATCTATCGCAAGCCGCCGCAACGGGGCAATTTTCAACAGGATTTGCAGAAAGAATTGCTAATCAAAATGCGCAAGCCGCCGCAGTGATGGAGCTGCCAGTTATAGCGGAAGAATTGGGACTCAACAGGGCTTCAAACATAAATCCGCCAGCCGCCTCCGCCGCAGCGGGGCAAGGTTCAACAGGATTTGCGGAAATCATTGCTAATCAAAATGCGCAAGCTGCCGCCGCAGCAGCAGAAGAAGCCGCAGCTCCCGTCCAAGGTCAACAGCCAGTTGGTCCGCACGCACAAAGAATTGTTGAAGAAAGAATTGCTGTAGAAAGCCCGTGTTGCAGGATCTGTTAATCAACTATTTACGCTTATTTATAATTTGAAGCTTGAGGCTGGATTTTTAATCCAGCCTTTTGCTTCTAATTTTTCCTGATAACGAATAGTCGATAGAGCAACTTTAAGCGCCAAGCGCATTTTCTAGAAAATTCTTTGCAGCAATAAAATAATCCGCGCCTCAGATTGCGTCCGCAACTGCAAAATCATGAATGAAACGTCCTAAATGCTTGCGCATTTAGTCGAACCCAAATTTATGTGTATCGGGGGTTTACGAATCCATCGATTCAGAACTATTTACTTATATTCAGCTAAGAAGTTGAATATAAGTAAATCATGGCGGAGAGGGGGGGATTGATGCGTGATTTGTGACACAAATCACTTACCCTTCTGGCGTTTCATGAATGAAACGTCCTAAATGCTTGCGCATTTAGTCGAACCCAAATTTATGTGTATCGGGGGTTTACGAATCCATCGATTCAGAACTATTTACTT
>JBIKYU010000039.1:0-11160 GCA_044355085.1 Rickettsiales bacterium
ATGAAGGTAAACTAGACAAGCTCAAACAGAGTGTTTACGAAGCCAATAAAAGTTTGATTGGTGCCGAGCGGTTGGTCTATAAAATTGCGGAAATAAGCGGCGTTGATCGTCGTGAATTTCTAAAACAATATCCAGGTAACGAGCTCAACCCATCATGGCTTAACACCATGGCTGATGCAAAAACCAGGGGCTGGAAACGTTTCGCTACCGAAAAAAGACAAGCAGTTGAGTCAGCACAAAGTCAGGTCGTAGCTTTTGCAGAGCAATTTGGTTTGGATATTCGCGAGTTCAAACGCTTGGTGCTTGAGATCCAGCGCGGTGAACGCGAAGCGGGCAAAGCTAAACGAGAAATGATCGAAGCAAATTTACGCTTAGTTATTTCTATCGCTAAAAAATATGCAAATCGTGGCTTACAATTTTTGGATCTTATTCAGGAAGGCAATATCGGTCTAATGAAGGCCGTTGATAAATTTGAATATCGTCGCGGCTATAAATTTTCAACCTATGCAACATGGTGGATCCGCCAAGCGATAACGCGCTCTATTGCGGATCAGGCAAGAACCATCCGCATTCCTGTGCATATGATTGAAACCATCAACAAAATTGTACGCACCACCAGACAAATGATTCACGAAATGGGACGCGAACCAACACCAGATGAGCTGGCTGAGCGTCTTTCAATGCCAGTTGATAAGGTTCGTAAAGTTCTAAAAATTGCGAAAGAGCCAGTCAGCTTAGAAAATCCAATCGGCGATGAAGATGATGGCAGTAATCTTGGTGACTTTATTGAAGACAAAAATGCAGTTGCTCCAGTTGATGCAGCGATCTTGGCGAATTTACGTGAAGTAGTTACGAAAATTCTTTCTTCGCTCACCCCGCGTGAAGAGCGCGTCTTGCGCATGCGCTTTGGTATTGGTATGAATACCGATCACACATTGGAAGAAGTTGGTCAGCAATTTTCAGTAACGCGCGAGCGTATCCGCCAAATCGAAGCAAAGGCGCTGAGAAAACTAAAACATCCAAGTCGATCTAGAAAGCTGCGTGGATTCTTAAACACATAATTCTTTCCATAAGATCATTCCAGACAGGCGCAGATTTTATAAAATTTGCTCCTGTCTTTCATCAGCTGCACCTTGCAGGATTTGAAGTTTATTTAGGATAAGAGCAAATTGTCACGATATTGTTATATCAGCTCTATACAATCATTTGCTGGAGAGGTGTGTTAAAGAAAAGGATTATTACGATGAGCCGCGAACGTTTTTTTAATGTATGGACAATGCAACTAGGTGAATCTGGTCGAAAAACCAGCAGCACATATAATGTGCGTGTTGCGATGCTCTATGGCATGCGTAAATTATGGGAACGCCGCAGCAAAATGCTGCGCAAAGATCTTTTGCAAAATAGCGCCAATTTAGAACTAAAACGTGAAAATGACTGTGTGAAGAACGAAGTTATCGAACAGATAATGGAAAATGCCTATAAATCAGAAAAAAACCGCCACAAACCTGGTACTGATATGCGCTGGCGCATGGCATTAAGCCAAGGTGTTGCAATTCCTGTGTTGGGTTTTTTATCTGGTTATAGAAGTGGTAAAGAAGTACCAAGCGATAGCGCCATGCGGATGGAAGCGCGCGCTAGAGCTGAATCTTATCGCATCGGCTTTGCTAAGGCACAGAATGAAAATACCAGCGCAGAATTACGCGATCATTTGCTCTCTCGCCATGTTTTCTATCGCTATGTTAGCCAGCATTACCGCACACCTTGGATGTTAGATGTGCGCGCGCCAATTTTTGTGGCAACTGCAGTGTTAGTTTGTTGCGCTTTATCTATTTTTACAAAAACTGATTTAACTTTTGCATTGCTGGCTGGAACTTCAGCTGGTGTTTTTGTTGGTGCTTTCGTTGATAATATCACTGCTGCAAAAACTGAAATGCGTGTTAAAGATTCCACTGAAGAAATAGATGTCGAGCTCGATGCAGAGCGCTCGCACTATCAAGATTTACGTCAATTTATGCAAATAAATCTCAATATCTTGCCGAGTGAAGCCAAACATGCGCTACAAAATTTGGCGCAAACTCCAGATAGTTTTAAAAACACAAAAACCAAAAAGATAAAGAAAAGAAAAATCGCAGCTGTGGCAAGCAACGCTGCTTAAGTAAGACTTAGTAAATGCGGATTGTTTTTCTTTCTGATTCGCTTGTTAAGCGCCAGAGACGCTGTTTTATTCCAGATTTTTGGCAAAGGAAATTTGCTTAAATTGCGCGGCGCTGTTTTATAGACACAACTTCTCTATTCACATTAGCACTATCATTTTTCTGCGCGCGCTCTTGCGTAAATGTTGAAGAATTTTCTAGATCGTAACCACGATGACCAAGTGCAGGAGCATCTTGTGCCAGCGCCGTGTTTGAAACCGTCCCCAAAATAAAAACCGTAGCCATATTGCAGGTTATTTGCGACATACTTGTCCCCGTTAGTTGAAAACGTAATATGATATGGAACATAACGAATAAGAAAAACAGAGCTAGTTTTTTATAAGAAAAACAATTTTTTTTTTGCGCGGGATTTTTTAATTTTTTATAATCTCTTTAAAGAGCAAGAAAATGCTGAATTTTTGTCGCTAATTTTTCTGCGATTGCAGTTTTGCTTTGCTGTTTCCACGCCTGATTTTCTTCGGCGCTAATAAAGAAAATTTTATTAATCTCAGCTGCAAATGCTGGATTCTCCTTTGTTATGTGATTTGCTAGAATCCAATCACAATTTTTAGCGCGGCGTTTTTTCTCTGCATTTTCGAGGGTATTTTCTGTTTCTGCTGCGAAACCAACGACTAAGCGCGGACGTTTTGTTTCATGTTGAGCAAGCGTTGCTAATATATCTTTTGTACGCTCCAAAGTTAGATGCAAAGTTTCTTGCGTAGAAGTTTTTTTTATTTTTTCTGCAAAAATTTTTGGCAGATACCAATCTCCAACGGCGGCTGCGCAAACTGCAACATCAACGGGCAGAGCAGATAGCGCCGCATTTAGCATTTCCTCCGCGCTCTTTACATGCAAAATTTTTTGCATTCCTTTCGGATCATCAAGCGCAGTTGGCCCGGTGATTAAAGTTACTTCAAAGCCAATTTTTGCAAGCGCTGAAGCAATTGCATATCCTTGTTTTCCCGAGGAAGGATTACTCAGAAAACGCACCGGATCTATTTGCTCATGCGTTGGACCGCTAGTTACCAAAGCGCGCCAGGCCATTAATTTTTCTCAGATAATATCTTTGTAATTGCAGAGAAAATTTCTTCCACTGCAACCATTCTTCCAGCGCCTTCTTCTCCGCAAGCAAGCGCGCCGTTATCTGGTCCAACAAATTTTGCGCCATCGGCAATTAAGCGCGCCACATTGCGAGCAACCGCTTGATTCGACCACATGCTGCTGTTCATCGCAGGTACAATTAAAACTGGGGAATTGGTCGCCAGCAATAAAGTTGAAGCTAAATCGTTGGCAAAACCATTTGCGTATTTAGCGATAATATCAGCAGAGGCTGGAGCAATAACGACAATATCATTCTCGCGCGCCAGGCGAATATGTCCCATTTCTGTTTCATCTTTTAGTGACCACAAATCATCATAAACTTTAGCTCGAGCAAGTGCGGCAACAGAAAGTGGTGTTACAAATTGCTTTGCCCCCTCTGTCATAACCACATTTATTTCATAGGATTTTTCACGCAGCAGCCTGAGCAAATCTAGCGTTTTATAAGCAGCAACACTGCCTGAAATAATGATTAGCACGCGCTTGGAAGTCGTCATAAATTATCTGACTCAAAATATTGTTTACAAAGCTTTCGTCGCTTTAAGGAATTTTTTTCTTCTCCGCCATAAAAAACTTAGGTATACCGCCTGCCAACCCAAGCGTGAGAGACAATATGTTTGAAAAACGTCGCCAAAGAACGCATTCCTTCAAGCCCAAGCGCCGAAATAATTTTAGGCAAATTATAGTTCCAGCATTGGTGATGTCGATATTAGCAGCTGGCGTTTACGGCTTTCAACAATCTTTGATAAGAGGGCCGAAGCCGCGTGGTTGGGATCAGCTTCCAGTTTCAACTTTGGTTATTGAAAGCAAAGATGGCGCTTTGCATAGTTTTCAAGTGGAAATGGCAACAACGCCACAAGCGCGCAGCCGTGGCCTGCAGGAGAGAAAAAAATTAGGTAAAAACGAAGGTATGTTTTTCTGGTTTGATGAGCCCAAGCAAGTGCGTATGTGGATGAAAGATACTCCGCTTCCGCTCGATATTATTTTCATTCGCCAAAACAGTACAATCGCTGGTATTGCAGCACATACACGTCCTTATAGCATGGAAGAAATCCCTGCGCCTGAGCCAGTAATCGCTGTTTTAGAGCTCAATGCTGGCAGAGCAAATGCGCTGAACATAAAATCAGGTGATAATATTCGTCACGCTTATTTTCTTTCCACTACTGATGCGATTTTAATTCCTGCAGCAACAATCGATGAAGCTCCAGCAGCAGAGCAAGGCAACCAGGCTGGAGAGTCTAAATGATAAAATTTTTCTGGCAATGCGCGCAATCTTTGTTTTTTGCTGTTTTTCTGGCGGCAATTATTTTAGTCATTGGAATAAATTGGTTTGCACAACAAATTCCTATGCCAGCAGAAATCAGCAAAAAAACTGATGCAATTGTGGTTTTAACTGGTGGCACCGTCCGTGTAAGTGAAGCAATAAGATTACTAAATGAAGGAGTTGCGAATGAGCTTCTCATCACTGGCATTGGAAAAGGCGCAGATATAGAGACTTTGTTGATTCTCTCTGGCCCTCTTCCTGATGGTGTCAATGTAATTTTATCGCGTATCAATCTTGGCTATGACGCAGAAAATACGACAGGAAATGCAGAAGAGGCAGCGCAATGGATAGAAAAAAATAATTATCGCAGTTTGCGTCTTGTAACATCTGATTACCACATGGTGCGCAGTCTTTATTTATTTCGCAAACGCATGCCTGGTATCGAAATTATTGCGCATCCGATTACGCCTGAAAATGTTTTTATTCAAACTTGGTGGAAATATCCAGGAACTGCCTGGCTGCTTATGCAAGAAGGTGCTAAATATCTTGCCCTGATGCTCTTCTAGAAATCAAAGGTTTATAAAAATGCGCCAATTGATTGGTTCTTTCCTCTTTGCGGCATGGTTGCCATTTTGGACAGTGTTTATTTCAACAATAGGATTGCCTTGCGTTCTAATCGGCCGTGCGCATTGGATTGGTGCTGCTTGGGGATTTGGTTCGCTTTTTGGCTTGCGTGTTTTTTGCAATATTCGCTTTAAAATTTTAGGCCAAGAACATTTACCAAAACCGCCTTTTATCATTGCTTCAAGGCATGAATCAGCTTGGGAAACAATGATTTTTCTCACCATCCATCCAACTGTTGCTTATGTGTTGAAGAAAGAACTTCTGCGCATTCCTTTTTTTGGTCAGTATTTGGTGTTCTTAAAAATGATTGCGGTCGATCGTAGCGCAGGAGCATCTGCGCTGAAATCAATGTTAAAACAAGCTAAATCATGCATAGAAAAAAACCGCGTGATCGTCATTTATCCAGAAGGAACGCGCATGAAACCTTACGAGCGCAGAAATTTTCATCCTGGAATTTCTGCTCTACATTCGCATTTTCCTGAGCTACCAATTGTTCCTGTTGCTCTAAATTCTGGCGCCTTTTGGCGTCGGGGAAAAATATACAAAAAACCTGGCTTTGTTTTGATGGAATATGGCCCAGCCCTTACCTCAGCAGGGGATAAGAAAAAATGGCTTGCTGATTTGCAAAACGACATCATCACGCGCAGTGAATCTCTGCATGAAAAAATTAATAGCGAGTAATTATTATGACAAATCTTATCACCATATCTGCTTCTGCTACCAAGCGTTTGCAGCATCTTATGCAAGAAAGTAAAGAACAGGAATTTTGTGGAATTCGTGTCAGTGTCGATAAAGGCGGCTGCTCTGGCTATAAATATGTTTTCGATTACGTAAAAACTCCAAACCCTCAGGACGACGCTATTTCACAAGATGGATTCACTCTTTTTGTTGATCCAAAAGCAGTGCTCTACATTGTTGGAACAGAATTAGATTATGTTGAAGAGGAATTATCTTCGCGTTTTATTTTCAAAAATCCTAATGAAAAAGCGCGTTGTGGCTGCGGTGAATCATTCATGGTTTAAGAGTGTTACTTTATAACAATTATAAAAAATGCATTTTTTAAAACTCCGCTTTTAAAAAAAATAAATGACACAGTATATTTCTTGCAATGATTGCATTTTATCCTCTATAGATTGAGTCGATACTTTTTTCTCTCTTATAAAGTGTTGAGTCTTGATAGTGAAAATAAAAAAAATCTTAGCGCATATACTTGCGCTTTTTTTTGTCATGTTCCTTCCGATGTTAGCTTATTCTGCCGATCTTACGGCTGAGCAGCAGGGAAATAAGCAGCATGATCTTCTGCGCAGTCGGCATAATGAACAGCAAAAAAACCAGAAGCATCTCGAAGAAAAAAAACATCGCGAACGCAAAAATCTGGAAATTGATCTTGCGCCGCTAATGTCTCCGCGCGAGGAAAAAGGCGGCGCATGTTTTCCAATAAAAAATCTTTTGCTTGCGGGCGCTACAAAAATCGAGCGCGAAAAACAGGCCGCATTCGAGCTAGAAGCCAGAGAGAAATGTCTCGATGCAGCAGCAATAAAAATGTTAATTTATAACATTACAAAATATTATCATGATGCAGGATTCGTCGCTGCTTTTATAGAAATTCCACCACAAAAACTGCAGCAGGAAACTTTAACGCTGAATGTAATTGAAGGGGAAATCGAGGAAATCCGCTGGGAAAAAGAGGAATATGGCAATGCTCTTGAAATCAAAACCGCTTTCCCGTTTCTTGAAAATAAAATTTTAAATTTGCGTGAAATAGAGCAGGGGCTTGATCAATTAAATCGCCTTCCTTCTAATCACGTTACGATGCAGCTTTTGCCTGGGAGCAGCAAAGGAAAAACAATTATATTGCTGAAAAACGAGCGTGAAAAAACTCTGCGTGCAAATTTTTCTTATAGCAATAGCGGGCAAAAAGCCACCGGCGAGCGCATGGCTACAATGCGTTTGGAGAAAGATAATTTTCTCAATCTCAATGACAATTTTAGTTTTACCCAAGGCCGCGATATGGATGGTGAACGCTGGGACAAAAACATGAAATATTATAGTTTTGATTGGTCTGTTCCGTTCGGAGATTGGCGCTTTTCGCTGGAGAGCGAGCGCTCAGATTATCACACTACTTTTGAAAATGGCGGCATAAAATATGGCTCTGATGGCAATAGTGGCGCTAATATCGCGCGTGTTGAAAAAATGTTATTTCGTAACAAAACACATAAGCTAAATTCGCAGTTTCAGATTGCTAATTACGAGAGTGAAAATTACCAAAACGGCTTCAAACTCTCTGCGGCAGATCGCAGTTTTACTAATTTGTACTGGGGATTAGAGCACACTTGGTACTACAAAGATTCAATAGTTAGCAGCGATTTTCAATGGACAAAAGGAACAAAATTATTCGATGCGTATCGTGATCCAAATGACTTAACTTTCGATTCAGCCAAAGCGCAATTCGATAAATTAAACGCCAATCTTGATTTCAGCAAACCGCTGAAAAAATGGGATTCAGGCGATTCGTTTGATTATTTAGGAAGTTTGCGTGCGCAAATAAGTAACGATACTCTTTATGGCAATGAACGCCTTGTACTTGGCAGTATATCTGCAGTTCGTGGTTTTAAGGAACAGACGATTTTAGGTGATAGCGGCTATTTTTTTCGCAATGATTTCAACTACACTATTCCAGTTTCTTGGAGCGACGCACGTTTGCTGCCCATTTTTGGCAATGCCATTCAAACTTTTGCAGGAATTGATGGTGGATATGTGCGCGTGCAAGGTGGCAAGCCCTATAATTTTGGTGAAGGAGAAGGCTATATGAGCGGGGCAGGGCTTGGCGTTCGTAATCTTGGCGGCAGGGTAAATTTTGAGATGCGCTATGATCGTCCTATTCGTGCGCCAAAATTTATTCATAAAGAAAATCATGAGCTCTACGTTAATATCGGCGTTGGTTTTTAATTCTGCGATTACGCTATGTATTATTTTTTGATTTAGAAAATATTAGTGGTGGAAAATTACCCACAAAAAATTATATAAAAATCCCTTGTCATCAAGGTTTTTAGCGTATTTAAACGGTTTTTTGTAAATGAAGGTTTTGAAATTTTAATGAGCAGAAAAAAATTTCTACGCTTTAGTTTTATACCATTCCATATTTTTAAAGCTAAAGCGGAGTGTACTAAAACGTACATGCGCATTGAAAAACGCAGCAGCGACAATGTCAGGCTAAAAATATGGAATGGTATTATTATTTTTACAACGCTGATTTTTTCTGCGGCATTGTTTGTATTTTCTCTGCGGTTTATTTCGCATGATTTTTTAGAAAAGCAGATAATTTCTTTCGCAAATAAACAAAATCTGCCGCTAACATCACTTAATATTACGCAATTTGATGCGAATAATTTTTCTGCTTCTGCCATCGAATTTGCTGGAGAACCAAGCCCCAAAATAGAAAATTTGCAGCTTGATTTTTCTCTACCTAGTTTATTGTCTGGTCGCCTTAATTCGCTTTCAGCTGATGCGATAAATCTAGCTCTTAAGCGCGGAGCAAATGGAGTATACATCAGTGGAATGCAGGATTTTCAAGCATTTGCGCCTCAGTCTCCTTCGTCCCAAAATAGCAAAAACTTATTCGAAACCTTCCAGAATTTTTACGCACGCTTGCCGCAGAAAATTGACATTTCAAATTTAAAATTTTCTTTTTCTGATAAAAATCTCTCCATTTTTTTACCGCTGGATTTTAAATTTTCTTTGCTCCCCAATTCAGCAACTGAAATAAAAAGCGGCGCCTGGAATTTAAAATTTTTGGATTATCAGCTCCAATCAGAAACGATGCAATTTGCAGCACAAATGGATGATGAAAATATTTTCCGTGGTAAATTATTGCTACAAAATATAAAAATAAACGGGCTGATTAGCCCTTTTCCTGATGTTTCTGCGCAGATGGAATTCTCGCTCGCGCCGCAAAATTTTAAATCTACGATATCCATTTCTGATTTAAAAAATCTTGTTTCTCTGCAAATGCATTTTGATTTACCAAATGAAAATTTTTCTGCTGGTAAATTTTCATTGCAAAATCTGCATTTTCCTTTCGCTGGTGGTGTAATTTCGCATGCAGATTTTTCTACTGATTTAGCTTCGCCAATCCATTTGAACTTGCAGCTGAGAAATATTCAGCTTGATGAAATTCTTGCCAAATTAAGTGATGGAAAAATCAAAGCCAGTGGCAGAGTAAGTGGAAACCTGCCATTTACCTATCTTCCAGACGGGAGTATTTCTTTGAAAAAAGGAGAATTGGAGAGCTCTTCTTCTGGCTTCATTGCAATTTCTCCAGCAATATTTCCACCCGATAACGCGCAGTTAAAAATGCTTGGCGAAATCTTACAAAATTTTCACTATACGAAGCTGAAAATTTTTGTAATCTCCGCGCGTGATTTTCGTTTGCAGCTCGAAGGAAACAACCAAGCTGCATTAAACGCAAAGCCAATAAAATTAAACGTAAATCTCACAGGCGATATGTTGCCTTTGCTGCAAAAAGGCGCGCTTGTTTTTAGTGATGTGCAGAAATTTTTACTTCAGGAATCGCAATGAAAATGCTCGCATGCAAATCATCAAGCTTAAGTTTTTCCGTTTTTTTTCTAGTGGTTTTCTGTGCTTCTTGCGCGCCAACATTGCGCATTGATTCGCCCGAAAAACCAATTGAAATCAATCTTAATGTTAACATCGAACATCACATAAAAGTAGATATTGCCAAAGACGTGAAGAAGGCAATTTCTAACAATCCCGCTATTTTCTAATTAGAGGTTTTTCATGTTTATTTTGCGTTTTGTTTTTTTACTTTTGTTACTTTGTAACGTCTCCGTTTCGCAAGCTTTCGCACTCGATTTGCAACAAGCCAGAGCGCAAGGCATGATAGCCGAACAGCCAGATGGATTTATCCGCGCACTTTCCAATAGCGATGAAGCAGCGCAGCTTGTGCGTGAAGTAAACGCAGCGCGCTTGGCTGAATATCAGCGTATATCACAGGAAAAAGGCCAGCCCGTTTCTGTTATTGGCAAAATTGCAGCGGAAGAAATCGCAAGAAAAATTCGTTAGGAAATAATTTCCGTATCCTTAAGCATGAGGAGGAGCTGCAATTTTTTTACGGATTCTACTAAAATTTTTAGCAGCCGCGACTTCACGGGGCAAAGAAATCGCATTGTTATTTATGCGAAACTTCTCAAGCGATTATTCCTCTTTCTCAGGTAAGAATCCGCCTGCCTGCATATTCCAGAGTTTTGCATAATGGCTATTGTTATTAAGTAACATTTGGTGGTTTCCATCTTCGATGATTTTGCCATTATCGAAGACGATGATTCGGTCCATTTTGGCGAGAGTTGATAATCTGTGAGCGACGACAATCGTGGTACGATTTTGCATGAGCTGATTTAGACTATCTTGGATATATTTTTCTGTGATGGAATCGAGAGCTGATGTTGCTTCATCGAGGATCAGAATTGGCGCATTTTTTAGGATTGCGCGGGCGATAGCGATTCGTTGTCGCTGTCCGCCTGATAATTTTATTCCGCGTTCACCGACCAAAGTTTGATAATCATCATTTAGCTGCATGATGAACTCGTGGCAATTGGCTTTTTTTGCGGCTTCTATGACTTGATTGTCTGTAGCGTTTAAATTTCCGTAGCGAATATTTTCCATGAGGCTGCGATGGAAGAGGGATGCTTCTTGCGGAATCATGGCGATATTTTTGCGCAGCGATTCCTGAGTGACTTTGGCTATATTTTGTCCGTCGATTTTGATTTCGCCAGCTTTGATATCGAAGAAGCGCAATATTAGATTTACGAAAGTAGTTTTTCCGCTGCCTGAGAATCCGACCAGCCCTACTTTTTGTCCAGGTTCGATGATAAGATTTTTATCGCTGAAGAGAGAATTATTTTTATTGTATGAGAAATGCACATTTTCAAATTCAATCTTTCCCTCAGCAACCACCAAATCCTT
>JBIKYU010000132.1:0-3101 GCA_044355085.1 Rickettsiales bacterium
TTGCAACTTCGTCTTCTTCCTCATCGATTGCTTCTTCTGCAGCTAGAGGATCTGCAGATTTTTCATCCTCTTCATCAATTTCATCTTCATCAGAATCGTCTTCTTCATCTTGTTCATCATCGTCAAAATCATCATCACCATTGCCGCTTAAAGCTTTAACAGCGAGTGGCTTTTCTGCTTTCACAGATTGCGCAACTTTTGCCAACGTCTCGCTATCGATTGCAGGCATCGTGCCAGGCTCGGTGCCGAATTCTGCGCTATACATGCCATCAAGATCGATAACTTCGCGCAGAAGCATAGTGTCCCCTGCAAGTTCATCGTACCAACGCAAGAATGTTCTCACCACTTGTGGAGTTTGGAACAACGCACCAATCATCGTTTCGCGCCCTTTTTCGATGCGCTTAGCGATTTCAATTTCGCCTTCGCGAGAAAGCAATTCAACATTCCCCATTTCACGAAGATACATACGAACAGGGTCATCAGTACGGCCGAAATCTTCGGATGTGTCGGTGGCGTCGAAGGCTTCTTCTTCTTCAGCAGCCGCATCAAGAGGAACATCGACTTCAAGATCTAAGCCTTCTTCATCACCCTCGACGATGCTAATTCCAGCTTCCGCAATCATGGTCATTGCTGCTTCAATTTGATCGGCAGAAAGACTGTCTTGTGGAAGTGCGGAGTTGATATCGTCATAGGTAACCATTCCTGGACCTTTAGCGCGCGCAATAAGCTTTTTAACTGCTGCAGCGATAGGTTCCGCAAGCATTACAGGAATTTTGCCTTTTTGTTTTAATGGATTGGCAAGCATGGTTTTTGGCGCTGGTGTTTTTTTAGCTGGCGCTGATTTAGCTTTGCTTTTGGTGGAATCAGATGGTTTTTCTTCCCTAGCTTTCGCAACGGTTTTGCTAGCTGTTGCTTCTGATTTTTCAGGCTTCGCGGGAGAAGTTTTCTTCGCGGCGACAATATTTTTTTCAGCAGTTTTCACAGGCGCTTTTGCAGCCGCTTTGGGCGGAGTTTTTGGCTCTGCTTTCGCTTTAGTTTTGGCTGGAGTTTTCTTTATTTTTGTTGCTGCAGCTTTTTTTGCAGCGGCTTTTTTAGAAGGAGAGTGCTTGCTCATAGTATTTTTCTTTTCCATTTTTCGGCTGGTTTGTAGGCTTTTATTTGATTTTTCTGCCACTTTGATAACGCGCGCTTTTGGTTTAGGAGCGACAGTTTTTTTAGAATTAGATTTTTTAACCGATGTTTTTCCTACCTCTTTTACTCTTGTTGATTTTTGAATTTTAGCTTTTTTTTGTGGCTGCGCTTTTGCTTTTGTTTTGGCTTGTGCAGCGCTCGATTTCTTTAATGCGGGAGAATTTTTTTTCTGCAAAATAGGATTTTTTGCTTTGCTTTTTGCGGTAGTTTTAACCGCAGCTTTGCTCGCAGTTTTTTTAGCAACGGTGCTTGGTTTTTTCTTGACTGGAGAAGACTTAGCTTTGGCAACTGTCTTTGTTTTTTTCGACGCCTTACCTTTCTGACCCGGTGAAGATACTCGTGCCATTTTGCGACCTCCAATACAAAAAATTTATTTGCGTAAAACCAAATAAGAGAAGAGAGCGGATATACAGTGTTTTAGCTAGTTTTCAACCATAGTATTTTATGATTACCAAAGCGGCAATGCAGGCCTTGGTCTATGACGAATTCCATAGTTTTAATCATCTGGAAGCATCAGAGTGCGTTTCTCATGTTCGTATTTATCGATAATCATGTTAATTTCTGAGGCTTTTGTCTCATTTCCAGAGCGAAATGCGCGATCGCGCTCATCACGCAAACGCCGCTGCAAATAGTCTAGATAAAGCATGCGCCACCCTCGCCTTGCCTCATCTTGAGAAACTTTTTCTTTGAATATTTTACCAACCTCAAGTCCAGCAATATGATTTTGCCAAAATGCGCTTATTTCCTTACATATTTTTTCTAATTCATCTGAATTATCAGCTGCAGCAAGCAATTGCTCACAATGGGCAGAGAGATTTTCGTCGCTCCAATTTAAATGCGCCATTTCTTCAAAAATTTCTCGATCCTGCAAAAGCACTGAGTTATGGGCTGTGGCAAGCATTAAGCGAATTTCTAATATCAAACCAGAATCGGCTTGCCATTTAGGGATTTGGCGCAAAGAAGAAGACAGGGCCTGAAGATTTTCAGAATTTGTACGAAAATTATTTTTTATGTTTTTGGCTGAACGCCTCTTTGCATCGTCCAGCGCGCGCATTTTTTCCCAAAATTCTTTGCGATAATGTTTTGCGACTTGCTGATTTTTAATTCTAGCAAATTGCTGCATCAGCCGAGATTCAAGGCCAGCGCGTTTCTCTGGAGTGTTGAGATCGGTTTTTTGGTGCTCATATTCCCAAATAACATCGCTAAGACCGATAGGATTTTCCAAACGTTTGAGAAAATTTTCAGCGCCTTCTTTGCGCACTAAACTATCGGGATCTTCGCCAGCAGGAAGCGGAAGAAAAGCCAAAGATTTTCCTTCGTTTATGAGCGGCAGAGCCATTTGTGCAACACGCTGCATGGCACGAATTCCCGCCTGATCGCCATCCAAACAAACAAGTGGCAGCGGATGAATTTGCCATAATTGCTGCAGATGCGTATCGGTCAAAGCCGTGCCAAGTGGCGCTACCACTTCAGTAATTCCAGCCTGCGCTAGCGCGATTACATCCATATAACCTTCAACGACAATCAAACGATTTTCTGATCCTGCGCGGGCTTGCGCCTCGTTATAGAGCTGCTTGCCTTTGTGAAAAAGTTCGGTCTCGCTAGAATTCAAATATTTGGGCTGCCCTTCCCCCATGATACGTCCGCCAAACGCAACCACACGACCGCGACGATCAAGAATCGGGAACATCAAGCGATTACGAAAACGGTCGAAACTGTTTCTTTCTGCTTCATCTGGCTTGGTGATTAAATTAACCGCAAGCATTTGTTCTTCACTGATGTTTTTAGAAAGAAGCTCACGCTTTAATCCGTCGCGCTGATCTGGAGCAACTCCCAAACGAAAGCGACGAATTATTTCCTCGCTCACACCGCGACCACGCAGATATTCACGTGCTGCTGCGCCTGCTCCA
>JBIKYU010000133.1:0-3066 GCA_044355085.1 Rickettsiales bacterium
TCTTTTCTCGAGCATGTTAGTTTGGTGGCGGACGTTGATAGTTTAGATCATGATTCGATGGTGAATATAATGACCATTCACGCAGCCAAAGGCCTTGAATTTTCGCATGTTTTTTTGCCTGGCTGGGAAGAAGGAGTTTTTCCACATCAGCGGGCGATACAAAATCCGCGACCGCAGGAAATAGAGGAAGAGCGCCGCTTAGCCTATGTTGCAATTACAAGAGCACGCAAAAGTTTGAGCATCAGCTACGCGCAATCGCGCCGAATGTATCAGCAATGGCAACATAATCCTCCTTCGCGCTTTATTTATGAATTGCCAGAAGAAGTTCTGCGCATGAATAATAATTTTGTGGTTGAAAAAACTGTCGTACCACTCAAGCCAAAAAATCAAACTACACATGCATGGCAAATTGCTGATGATGATGGCAGGCTTAGGCCTGGAGATTTAGTTGCGCACACGCAATTTGGCCAAGGAATTATTCTGGCGCTGCAGGGCGATCGTTTAGATATCGCCTTCAAAACTGTTGGAAAAAAAACCATCCTCAAGGATTTTATTCGTGCAGTTGGCGCCGAGGAAATATTTTAGTCTGCTTGCCGTTCATTTGTAAAAATTCTAGCTGCATAAAAAAAATCTTTCTGCAATAAAAACTGCCACAAAAATCTCGATAAAATTTCAGGATATTTTTATTGAGAAATTGGCTTTTTCAAACAAGCATTGCCAACTCAAAAGTCGAGCTTGGTTGCGAAAATCGAACAATAATTTTTTAGTTCTTCAAAACTAGCTTTGCAAAACTAATTTTACTCATGACGCGCGCTTAATAATATTTTTTTCTTGAGCTCAAAAAATTTTCCCGCTTGGATTATCTAAGCGCCCATTTTCTGCATTTTGTAGTTGTGGACGCAATCTGAGGCGCGGATTATTTTATTGCTGCAAAAAATTTTCTAGAAAAATGCGCTTGGCGCGTAAAGTTGCTCTATCGACTATTCGTTATCATGAAAAATTCGAAGCAAAAGGCTGGATTAAAAATCCATCCTCAAGCTTCAAATTATAAATAAGCGTAAATAGTTGATTAGCAGATCCTGCAACACTGGCTTTCAGCCTTTTGTTCAGCAATTCTTCGTGCGTGCTGACCAACTTCTGGGACAGGAGCTGCGGCGGCGTCTGGAGCGGTTGGGACTGCGACGGCATCTTGGTTTTCATCAAAGTCTGGCAACTCCAGCACTGCTGCTGCTGGGGCGGCGTCTGGCGCATTTGGATTAGCATTTATTGCTGCAACAATGCTTTGTGTGTGCGGACCAACTTCTGGGACAGGATCTGTGGCTGCCCTATTAGGCACAGTTCTACCTATTATTCCAATCAATCTTTGCATGTTATCACTCAATGCACTCGTCGCCATTACTACTTGTTCAGCTGCTGGAGCGGCATCTGGGTTTTCATCCAAGACTGGCAATCTGTCTTCTGCTGCGGCTTCGGGGGCGGCGGCTGCAGCTTTCTCTTCATTGCCTGCTGGATTTATGCCTGGTTGCGCTTCACCTTCTCTGCCTGATTGTAAGCCACGTTCATCTTTCATTTCTCCTTGTAATTCATTATCAAGACCAGCGCTAGACGCAGAAGCTCTAATTTTTTCAGCACGTATTTCATTGAGTAGTCGAACCACCTCAGCCTTGCCTTGATCGGAGGCAAGGTCGCGGGCAGTTTTGCCCTTACTATTTTTGCGATCGATCTGTTCAGCTGATAGTTTATTAGCAAGTATTTTAACCACCTCAACATGACCTTTAGAGGCGGCAAGCATAAGGGCAGTGAAGCCATCTTCCCAAGCGTGATTGATCTGTTCAGCTGATAGTTTATTAGCAAGTATTTTAACCACCTTATAATGACCTTCATGGGCGGCATGCATAAGGGCAGTGAAGCCATCGTTCCTAGCGTGATTGATCTGTTCAGCCGATAGTTTCTCAGCAAGTATTTCAACCACCTCATAATTACCGTTCTCGGCGGCAAGCATAAGGGAAGTGTTGCCCTGATTAGTGGTTTTATTGATCTGTTCAGGTGTTAGTGCATCAGCAAGTATTCTAACCACACCAACATGACCTTTATAGGCGGCAATCATAAGGGCAGTGAAGTTATTTGGCCCAGCTTTATTGATCTCAGCAGGATCTTTTAGTGCATCAGCAAGTATTTTAACCACCGCAAAATGACCTTTCTCGGCGGCAAGCATAAGGGCAGTAAAGCCATCTTCCCAAGCGTGATTGATCTGTTCAGCTGTTAGTGCATCAGCAAGTATTTCAACCACCTCAACATGGCCTTCCTTGGCGGCAAGCATAAGGGCAGTGTTGCCCATATTAGTGGCTGTATTGATCTGTTCAGCTGTTAGTGCATCAGCAAGTATTCTAACCACCTCAACATGGCCTTCGGCGGCGGCAAGCATAAGGGCAGTGAAGTTATTTGGCCCAGCTTTATTGATCTCAGCAGGATCTTTTAGTGCATCAGCAAGTATTTTAACCACCGCAAAATGACCTTTCTCGGCGGCAAGCATAAGGGCAGTAAAGCCATCTTCCCAAGCGTGATTGATCTGTTCAGCTGATAGTTTATTAGCAAGTATTTTAACCACCTTATAATGACCGTTCCTGGCGGCAAGCATAAGGGCAGTCAAGCCATCTTTCCCAGCTTTATTGATCTGTTCAGCTGTTAGTTTTTTAGTAAGTATTTCAACCATGTCATCATGACCTCTCAAGGCGGCAAACGTAAGGGCAGTGTTGCCCATATTAGTGGCTGTATTGATCTGTTCAGCTGTTAGTGCATCAGCAAGTATTCTAACCACCTCAACATGGCCTTCGGCGGCGGCAAGCATAATGGCGGTGAATTCAGAGACATTTGCTCTTGCAGCAGCATCCGCACCTGCAAGTAGCCAATATCGCACATCTTCTGCGTTCCCTTTTAATGCAGAAACAGCAAGAGCTCCATTTTTAAATTCTAGACTTGTATCTTCGATTTTGACTGCAATAGGCTCACCCTTAACTTCCCACCAGCTGGAGATATTCCCATTCCCCTGACCAACTTTTTTTCTTG
>JBIKYU010000040.1:0-10965 GCA_044355085.1 Rickettsiales bacterium
CAATGCGCGTGCGAGCTTTTCCTGCAAATTTTGCAGCTTCCGTTTCATCCGCATCGGCAACTAAGAAAAATGCATCTTGGTTTTTTCCGCTAATGCCTAGAAATTCTTGTATTTCTAGCAATGTAGATTCGGGAATAAATTTGGCGATTGGACCTTGCGGAATGAATCCTGCGGCTGACATTTTTGGCCAGGCTTCTTGCGTCTCGGAAGTGGCGCTGAAACTAATATAACCAAGACCTGGTTTGCCTTCTTCTTTGGCCCAATCATTTAATTTATCGAAAAATGAACGCGGCTTTGCTGCCGCTTTTGGCGCAGGAATCGCGCGTACAGTTTTGCCTTTGAAGGCTTTAAAAGAAACTTCATCACGAGCAAAAAATTCACTGACATCCTGAATTTTTATGGGATTGCGCAAATCTGGTTTGTCGCAACCATAATGCAGCATAGCGTCGCGATAAGTAATGCGCGGAAATGGCGACGTTACTTTGCGATTTCCGCCGAATTCTTTGAACACTGAAGTAAGAACTGGCTCAACTACGTTGAAAACATCATCTTGTGTGGCAAAAGACATTTCTAAATCGAGCTGGTAAAACTCACCTGGAGAGCGATCAGCGCGCGCATCTTCATCACGAAAACATGGAGCAATTTGAAAATAACGATCAAAGCCAGAAGCCATAAGCAATTGTTTAAATTGCTGCGGCGCTTGTGGCAAAGCGTAGAACATTCCTGGATGCATACGGCTTGGAACCAAGTAATCGCGAGCACCTTCTGGTGAACTTGCCGTTAGAATGGGAGTTTGAAACTCCTGAAAACCTTGCTCATGCATCAACTCTCGTAAGCGCCTGATAATGCGCGAGCGCAGCACAATGTTATTATGTAACGATTCGCGTCTTAAATCTAGAAAGCGATAAGTTAAGCGCGTTTCCTCTGGTTGTTCGCGCTCACTATTTACCTGCATTGGCAAAGGAGCTGCTTCTGATTCAACCAACCATTTTTTGACGCTAACCTCAATTTTACCTGTAGAAATTTCGTTATTTATTGTCTCGGCTGTTCTTGCAACAACTTCACCTTCAATCGTTACAACGCTTTCGTAAGGAACATGCGTTGCAGCTTCCAGAAAACCACTATCTTTCGTGATTACCAATTGCGTCACGCCGTAATGATCTCGCAAATCGAGGAACAAAAGCTGGCCGTGATCGCGCTTGCGATGCACCCAACCTGATAGTTTTACAGACTTTCCAATATCAGTAGCACCAAGAGCGGCGCAATTATGTGAGCGATAGTGATGCATATTCATCCTTTGATTTCTTGCCTATGAGAAGCTTGGCCTCTATACGGGTCAGCCCGTTAAGAGACAAGTTTAAAACCAGTGCCCATGCCAAAAATTATTACGAACACCGCTGATTTAAAATCTAATATCAAAAAATGGCTCGCATGCGAATGCCTGGCAATCGATACAGAATTTCTACGTGATAAAACTTTTTATCCGCAGCTTTGCTTGATTCAAATTGCTGATTTTGAAAATATTTGGCTGATTGATCCACTGGCTGAAGGCATTGATATTTCTGCCTTTGCTGAAGTTCTAATCCATAAAAAAACGCTAAAAATATTTCACTCCGCACGTCAAGATTTAGAGATTTGTTTGCAAGAATGGGGCGTTCTTCCCACGCCTATTGCCGACACACAAGTTGCAGCAATGTTTTGCGGCTTAGGCGAGGCAATTAGTTATGGTGGATTAGTTCATGAATGCTTGAAGAAACATCTCGATAAATCGCATCAATTTACTGACTGGACCGCAAGACCGCTAAGTGACGAGCAACTGGCTTATGCGGCGCGCGATGTATTACATTTGATTGATGTGCATAAGGAAATGCACAAACGCCTGTCGGCGCAAAACCGCACAGAATGGTACGAAGAAGAACTTCTGCGCATGTATGAGAATGATAGTTTTGTTATAACTGCGCAAAATATCGCCGAGAGAATTACTCCGAATAATGTAAATTTTCAGCAGCAGTTTTGCGCTAGAAAACTAGTTGAATGGCGCGAAGAGGAAGCAAAAAAACTCAATGTTCCTCGCGGGTTTTTACTGAAAGATGCAGCTTTACTGGAATTGGCGATCAGGCCACCAAGAACCTACAAAGATTTTTTAAATCGGCGCATTATTTTACCAGGATTGACTCCGTATAAAAAAGAGGAAGATTGCTGGAAAGTACTTAAACAAGCGCTCGACACAAAACTTGAGAATGGCCGCGAGCTTATAGCACAGCGCTTTGACATCCACGCGCATTTGCAAAACAAAGCGCCGCTTACGCTTTTAAAAGCTCTGAGGCGCCACTGCGCAACAGAATCGCTTTTAGCGGAGCGTTTGCTTGCGAATGATAAAGATCTCAGCGATTTGCTAAGAAACGAGGAAAACATACCGATCAATCATGGCTGGCGCTGGCAAGTTTTCGGCATATTTGCAAGAGATTTGCTCGATGGAAAAATTCATTTAGCCATGACAAAAGACGATTGCGGACAATATCAAGCGACAATAATTTATAGATGAATAAAAGAAATTTTGTTGGAATTTCTTGTATTTACAGAAAAACTGCGTATTAAAGCGGGCCGCAAAAAATTATTACTGGCGAATTTAAATTTCTGATTTTTTTGAACTAACAGGTGAATTAACAGGCGCATAAACTCCATGTCCATACAATCTTTACGCAACATCGCCATCATCGCTCACGTAGATCATGGCAAAACCACAATGATCGACACCATGCTGCGTCAAAGCGGCACTTTCCGAGACAATCAGTCGGTTGAAGAGCGCGTCATGGATAGCAACGCTCTGGAAAAAGAGCGCGGAATTACAATTCTGGCAAAATGTACTGCGATTGAATGGCAGGGCACGAAAATCAACATTATTGACACTCCAGGTCACGCGGATTTTGGCGGTGAAGTTGAGCGCGTTTTATCGATGGTTGATGGTGTTTTGCTGCTGATTGATTCTGCAGAAGGCGTGATGCCGCAAACTAAATTCGTACTAGCAAAAGCTTTAAAACTCGGCCTTTGCCCAATTGTAATTGTTAATAAAATCGACCGCAGTGATGCGCGTCCTGAGGAAGTTATTAACGAGGCTTTCGATTTATTCGTCGCACTCGACGCAAACAGCGCGCAGCTTGATTTTCCGATTCTCTACGCTGCTGGGCGCGATGGTTGGTGCGTTAGAAGTCTTGATGATGCTAGAGAAAATCTGCATCCATTATTCGATACAATTCTTGCCCATGTTCCAGCGCCGACTGTTGATCATCAAGCACCTTTTCGTATGCTCGCCACATTACTTGATGCAAACCCTTATTTAGGACGCATTTTAACGGGTCGTATTGCTGAGGGAACTGCGAAAGTAAATCAGCAAGTAAAAGTTCTATCGCTTGATGGCAAAATTGTTGAGCAAGGCCGCTTGACTAAACTACTTTCTTTTCAAGGCATTCAGCGCGTTTCAGTTGAAGAAGCTCATGCAGGTGACATCATCTGCATCGCAGGTCTCGAGAAATCTTCTGTATCAGACACGATCGGTGATTTAGCGATTGCTGAGCCGATTCAGTCTTCCCCAATTGATCCGCCAACCATGGCAATTACAATCAGCGTTAATGATTCACCGTTGGCTGGAAAGGAAGGCTCGAAAGTTACGTCGCGCATGATCCGTGATCGTTTATTTGCGGAAGCAGAAACAAATGTTGCGATTTCTGTGAAAGACACCGAACAGGCTGAATCATTTGAAGTCGGTGGCAGGGGCGAATTACAGCTCGGCGTTTTGATTGAAAACATGCGCCGCGAGGGCTACGAGCTTTCTGTTTCAAGACCGCGCGTGTTATTCAAAAAAGATCCAGAAACAGATGCTTTGCTAGAACCTTTTGAAGAAGTAGTTATTGACGTTGATGAACCATTCAGCGGAACAGTGATGGAAAAACTAAGCCAACGCAAAGCTGAACTCAAAGATATGCGCCCATATGGTGGCGATAAAATCCGTATGGTTTTCCTGGCACCTTCACGCGGATTGATTGGTTATCATGGAGAGTTTTTGACCGATACACGAGGCACAGGCGTTATGAACCGCGTGTTCCATAGCTACGGGCCTAGCAAAGGCGCTCCTGCTGGACGTCGCAACGGTGTTTTAACCGCAACTGATAGCGGTGAAACAGTTGCTTACGCGCTGTGGAATATCGAAGAACGCGGAGTTCTGTTTGTTGAACCGCAAATTCAAGTCTATGCAGGAATGATCGTTGGCGAGCATAGCCGTGAGAATGATTTAGAAGTAAATGTGCAAAAGGGCAAGAAACTCACCAATATTCGCGCTTCTGGAAAAGATGAAGCAGTGCGCCTAACACCGCCGCGTTTATTGTCTTTGGAGGAAATGATGGCCTACATCGAGGAAGACGAGCTGGTTGAAGTAACGCCAAAATCTTTACGCCTGCGCAAACGCTTACTTGATCCGAATGATCGTAAACGCGAAGGCCGCAAAAAAGGTTCGGAATAAAAGGATTATCAGGTTTTTACTCTGCTGCCGTCTCACCTAATGCAGATGCAGTCGGCGGCGAGCAACCTCTTTGACTTAACTAGATGCAGAACCTGCTGCTACACCAAAAGGCGTTTTCTTCACAGAAACTCATATGCACAAATGATATGGGTAATTTGTTTATCTTCGTAATATGTTAATTTTTCCTCTGTAACTTAACATTTCAGATTTTTCGCAGGAAGTCGCAGCTTTATATTTTAGCGATGCGCGTATTATAAAAATTTTAAATGCAGAAAAAATGGCTCAGCAAAAATCAGCCCTATATTGCGAAGTTACGGAAGAAAAGAAGCTTAATGCTTATGAAGAATATAATGCGTGTCGCGCAAAAATAGACAACATTGGAGATGATGCGCTGACCAAGCGCGCAGAGGCGCATTTTGAAGTCATGCGACTCTTTTGGAAAAATGAAATAGAATATAATCCGCACATTATTGAGCTAAAAAAAGCAAATGAGAAAAACCAAGCCAAAATAGAAGATCTGGATAATAAGGTTACCAGGCTTTTGAGTTGGCCTGAAATTAAACCAGAAGAACGCGCGAAAATTATTGCAGATCTCCAAAAAAATGAAAAAGGAAAAATTCGCTCTCTGGTGCTGAATACAATATTTAGTTTTTTTACAGATAATAATTTATGCAGTAGCAATCCAGAAACAGGCTCTGTCCATACAGTTGGAGATGGAAATTGCCTCTTTCATGCAACCTATGGCATTTACATTCCAGGGGTTGGTTTTATCGATCCTCTAGCATCAATGCGCAGGCAGATGTTTTATAAAAAAATGATAGAACTGGAATTTGATCAGAAAGAATTTATTAATTTTGATAAAGAGACTAAAGGTTTACTTGAAACGGGGAATTCTAATGATTATTTCATCAATCAGGCTTTTGTTTCCTTTATAGAGGAACCAGGAAAAACAATTATTGCTTTGGAGAACAATAAGAAGCCAGATGGAAAAGTCCCTACAGGATATGATAAAGCAGACTACATCCATCAAGCAGGTTTCCATTATCAAGCGCATAAACCTGAAATTGCAAAAAGATTATCTGAGCTAAGGGAAAAAGCCAAAGCAAATACCAAAGCAAGTAAAACACAAGCTTCTTTTAAAACACAAGCTTCGGTTGAGAAGGAAAAAAAACAGCCGAGCATTCCTCCAAGTAAACCGCATTATGAATCGCATAAACCTGAAATTGCAGAAAAATTATCTAAGCTAAGGGAAAAAGCCGAAGCAAATACCAAAGCAAGTAAAACACAAGCTTCTTTTAAAACACAAGCTTCGGTTGAGAAGGAAAAAAAACAGCCGAGCAAAATTCCTCCAAGTAAAAATCATAATGAAAGTTTGAATTTTGCAGCGCCTACGCAAAAGACAGAAAAACCAAAAGCTTTAGAACCTCTAAAGAAAACTCCTGTTGTCAGAAAATTTTCTTTGGCACATACCCCTCCTGTTGCCGCTACTCATGTTGATGATGATGAAAAAAAAGCTGATTATTCCAATACAAATCATCACACTAACGGCGCTGAAAAAGATCAGATTAAGAAATCTCTCACAGAAGAACTGCAAAAAAATCGGACAATTTTAAAAGATCAGCAAGAAAAAATCGTCAATTTGAGAAAAGAAAAAAATGACTCTGAAAAAAAAGTCTCAGAATTAAAAAAAGATGGTTGGGCAAAAAAACCCGATAATTCGCGTCAGCAGAAAAAATTTGGCTCAGTTGAGCAAATTTCTGCTTTCACTTTTGTAAATGTTGCGCTTGCTGTTTCTGCGGCAGTTTTTCTTTCAGTATTTTCTTTGCTGATTTTAGTAGCCTTGCCAATCGCTGCTTTTGCAAGAAAAAATTATTATGAAAATAAATGCGAAGAATACGACAAATTCGAGAAGAAAGTGGGAGATTTAGACACCGAAATTTCCACAAAAGAACAAGAAAAACGGGAAACAGAAGCGGAAATTTATACAACTACCAAAAAGCTGGAAGAAAATCAGAAAGATGAAACAAGCATGGCGCAAAGTAGTAGCGCTAAAGCAGAACATCGACGCTAGAATCTTTTAGAAAATTTTCTACCTTTTTTGCCGCTTGATGTTTATTGTGCCGCTCCCTTCGTTTTAAGGAATTATCATGCCACCGAAAACCGCATCTTTAGTAGCTGCGGCGGTTGAAACCGCCCTGCCCGCGCGCACGCTGCCTGCTAATTTACAGGCTGAAGCTGCGGTGCTGGGAGCACTGTTACTTAACAACGAAGCATTTCATCGTGTTTCTGATTTTTTACTCACCGAACATTTTCTCGAGCCTGTACATCAACGTATTTTTGAGGCGATGCGCGCGCTAATCGAGCGCGGAATGCTGGCAAGTCCAGTTACGCTGAAGCATACTTTCGATAAAGATCCAGCCTTAGCGACTGAGGGCGGTGCAGAATATTTGATCAAACTAACTGGTTTAGGAAGCAGCATTCTTAATATCGATAGCTATTCACGATTGGTTTATGATCTGGCTGTACGCCGCAATTTGATTCACATTGGCGAGGAAATTGTCAATGACGCCTATGATGCGCCAGCGGAAGAAAAACCCGCAAAAGAGCAAATTGAAGAAGCGGAACAAAAATTATTTCAGCTCGCAAGCGAAGGAATCAACGACAATAATTTTGCGCATTTGCGATCATCACTTAATGACGCGCTGAAGCGCGTGGATTTGGCTTACAAACAGCGTGAGCGCATAAGTGGAATTTCAACAGGTTTGCATGATTTAGATGAATTGCTCGGCGGATTACAAAATTCTGATTTGCTTATTTTAGCAGCGCGTCCTTCAATGGGGAAAACCGCGCTAGCTGTCAATATTGCGCTGAGCGCTTGTCGATTTTTGCAGGAACATAAAGTTGTAGATTCAGCAAATATTCCTGCTTCTGTTGGTTTTTTCTCGCTGGAAATGTCATCAGAACAATTAGCTGCGCGGATGATGGCAATGGAGGCAGAAATTGAATCATCAAAATTACGCTCTGGAAATTTAAGCGAAACCGAATATGCCAAGCTTGTTCAGGCAAATAGCAGTTTACATAATCTGCCGTTTTTTATTGATGATACGCCTGCTCTTTCAATCTCCGCCCTAAGAACGCGCGCTAGGCGTTTGAAACGCAGGCATAATCTTTCCTTGCTGATTGTCGATTATTTGCAATTGGTGCGTGGGTTTGGTGTAAAAAAAGAAGAAAATCGTGTGCAGGAAATTTCTGCAATAACACAAGGATTAAAAGCAATTGCGAAGGAACTAAACCTTCCAGTAATCGCACTTTCTCAGCTTTCGCGGGCAGTTGAACAGCGGCCTGATAAGCGCCCTCTACTTTCTGATTTGCGTGAATCTGGAAGTATCGAGCAAGATGCAGACGTAGTAATGTTTATTTATCGCGAGGAATATTACGTTTCTAGACGTCAACCAGCAGCAGGAACTGAGGAATACAACAAATGGCTCCAAGATAGTGAGCGCTGCATGAACTTAGCTGAAGTTATAATTGCAAAACAGCGTAACGGCCCAATCGGCACGGCTACTGTGCATTTCCATTCATCAACAACACGCTTTAGTAATCACACTGATCATCAGGCGATTCCATCACAATGGTCATAGCAACAGAATCTATTCTATCAATTGACCTTGACGCTTTGTGTGAAAATTACCACAAGCTTAAAGCGCGCAGCAAAAGCGGCGCTTGCGCTGCTGTTGTTAAAGCTGATGGCTATGGTTTGGGTGCGGAAAAAATCTGCTTGGCGCTTTATAAAAAGTCTTGTCGCAATTTTTTTGTCGCCCATCTGGAAGAGGCTTTAGTTTTGCGCAAAATATTACCTGATTCAGCTGAAATTTATGTTTTTCACGGCGTACAGCAAAATCAGGCGGAAGTTTTTTCGCGGAATAATTTGATTCCAGTTCTGAATCATCCTGGCCAAGTTTCTCTTTGGCAGGAGCAGGCAAAACGCCTGAATCAAAGGCTTTCAGCCATTCTACATGTTGATACTGGAATGGAGCGTTTGGGTTTTTCAAAGCGTGAGATTTTTTCTTTGCATGAAAATAAAAATCAAGCCGATGCGATTTCTTGGAAATATTTGATGAGTCATTTAGCTTGCGCCGAGCAAGAAGATAATCCAATGAACCAGCTGCAGCTGCAGCGTTTTCAGCAAATATCCGCTTTGTTTCCTGAGCTAAAAACTTCCTTTGCAAATTCATATGGTTTGTTTTTGAATGCTGATTTTCATGGTGACCTGCCACGTCCAGGGATGGCTCTATATGGCTTGAATCCTTCTTCAGCGCCGCAATCGCCAATGAAAAATATTGTTCAGCTAAATTCATATATTCTGCAGCTGCGTTTGATTGACAGTATTTCTGGTGTTGGTTATGGTGCCAGCGCTGTTTTGCCCTCTGGCTCTCGCATTGCTGTGGTTCCAGTTGGTTATGCTGATGGTTATTTGCGCGCAGCCAGCAATCGTGCTTGGGTTTCAATTGCTAAAAAATTTGCTCCTGTTGTTGGTCGCGTTTCAATGGATTTGCTTTTGGTTGATGTTTCATCCTTTCCTGAAAATCAGCTAAAACTGGGCGACACAGTGAATTTAATTGGCGAGAATATTTCCGTTGATCAAATAGCTGAATGGTCTGGCACGATCGGCTATGAAGTTCTAACTCGCATGGGTGGGCGTTATACTCGCCGCTATCTTTCATCTGAAGGTTTGAGTGCATGAAAATTTTTCCACATCACCATCTTTTAGGCCTTAGTTTTCTCCAGTTGCTGGGTGGTGGTTTTTTTCGTTTCTTAGAAATGATCGGACGCGTTTCTAACTTTGCTGGACAAGCAATTTATCAAGCCATTATGCCGCCGTATTATCCGCGCTTGGTGCTGCGTCAATGCGTTGAGATCGGCTATTTTTCTTTGCCTGTTGTTGGTCTTACTGCAATTTTCACTGGCGCAGTTTTGGCTTTGCAAAGCTACACTGGTTTTTCGCGCTTTAATGCGGAAAGTTCTATCGCGGCGGTGGTGGTGATTTCAATCACACGGGAACTTGGCCCTGTGCTTGCAGGCTTGGTGGTTTCTGGTCGCGTTGGCGCAGCAATGGCGGCTGAAATCGGCACAATGCGCGTAACTGAACAAATCGATGCGCTGGTTACTCTATCAACAAATCCATTCAAATATTTGGTTGCGCCGCGCTTGGTTGCAGGAATTTTTATGCTGCCTTTTTTGGTTATTATCTCCGACATAATCGGCGTTTACGGCGGTTATTTAGTATCGATACACAAATTAGGTTTCAGCCCCTCTTCCTATCTGAAAAATACTTTCGATTTTTTAGAAGTTAGCGACGTTACTTCGGGATTGATAAAATCTTCAATCTTCGGATTTATTGTTGCGCTAATGGGCTGTTATCATGGATATAACTCACGCGGAGGAGCACAAGGAGTCGGCGCTGCAACAACTAACGCGGTTGTAACTTCTTCGATGTTGATTCTTCTTTCAAACTATTTCGCCACCGAATTTTTCTTTAGCAAATGAAAACAGAAACAGCAAAAATTTCTCTAAAAAATGTTCGTAAATCTTTTCAACATAAACATGTTTTGTGCGGGATAAATATCTCGGTCATGCCTGGAAAATCATTGGTAATCATTGGTGGATCAGGCAGCGGCAAATCAGTTTTGCTCAAAAGTATTATCGGCTTGATGCCGATCAATAGCGGCACAATTATTATTGATGGCCAAGATGTAACCCATCTCTCAGCCAGCGAGCGGCGCGCGCTGATGTATAAATTCGGCGTTTTATTTCAAGGCGGAGCTCTATTTGATAGTTTGCATGTGTGGGAAAATATCTGTTTCTCCTTGATTCAGAATCGCAAAATTTCTCGTGCTGAAGGCTATGAACTTGCGCAAAAAACTTTGATGTCTGTGGGTTTGGAAAAAGCAGTTGCCGATTTATTTCCCAACGAACTTTCTGGCGGAATGCAAAAACGCGTGGCTTTAGCACGCGCCATTGCAGCTAAGCCTGATATTATTTTCTTTGATGAACCAACCACAGGTCTTGATCCAATCACCGCTGATGTTATCAATCATTTGATCACTAAATGCTCGAAAGAGCTTGGCGCAACTACGGTTACTATCACACATGATATGCATTCTGTGCGCAGCATTGCTGACTATGTTGCCATGATCCATGAAGGCGAGATAATTTGGCATGGTCCAGTTGATATGCTAGATAAAACTAATAATCCTTATGTAGAACAATTCATTCATGGCCGCGCGGAAGGCCCGATAAAACTAAAGCTACAAGATCACTAACCGCCTGAAAGACAAGATTTTCTGCACAGGGTTCCACTCTTGATTGCAGTAAAAGCCGCTTTAATGCTTCTTTAAATAGTCATCTCTATTCTTTGCTCCAGACGTTGCTTTTGCGCCATCTCTTAT
>JBIKYU010000135.1:0-3040 GCA_044355085.1 Rickettsiales bacterium
GGCTGTTTGGCTTTTTGCTTAAGCTTTGGGCTTTGTTAGATAAAAATCCGCCTTTTACTGAAGCTCAGCTAGCTGCGTTAGTTGCTGGTGATGTTTTCGAAGTTATAGACTGGCCAAAAATATTTTCGATTGAAGCTACGCCATTTGATGCGGCTATATATGAGGTTTTTTGTGATGCTGTTTATAGCAAGATTGAGTTGGATTTTTAGCTGGCTATTTTTTGATTGATTTTGTTTTTTGTCGGTCTATTAAAGTCTGGTCCTTGAGAGTCTTTCTTGAGGATGGGCTCCTGCTTTTAGCGGGAGGTGGTGGATTCCCCAAGAAACCCACCACATAGCCCGTGAAGGCTTTGGAGTCGTAACTCTCTTTTTAAAAAGGAGTGCTTATGACGAAAAAGTCGAAGCGCGCGGCTATGGAACTAGCTGCGTCGATTTTAGACTTTCTGTCTGTAGTCATTAGACTTATGACGAAATGATCTAAAACAACGAGGTTGTCGTTTCATCTGAAGCGATAACCTCGCGCGGCTGCATAATTTATACATTTTTTCTTATTTTGCTAGGCTCTATTTACCTTAAATTTTTATCAGGGATGAAAAAGATATATTTTTGCCACCTTAATTATGGAGTAGGTTGCTGCTTTGGTACCTAGTTTGGCTCTCTGAAAGCAGCCTTTTTCAAGGTTATGCTAAGGAGAAGGTGTTTTTATCTTTTTAGTCTGGAACTATTCTGGAATTGCTAAAAAATAAGCGTAATTTTATATAAAGTATTGGGGGTGTTTTGAAAAAAATAGCGATATTAGGCGCTGGACCAATGGGTTTGGCAGTAGCCTATCAAATGATTTTAGATGGGTATCAGCCTGTGATATTTGAGGCAGATGATCGAGTCGGTGGTATGACCGCTTGTTTTGATTTTTCTGGGCTTAAAATCGAGCGCTATTATCATTTTCATTGCATATCAGATGCAGCATTTTTGCAGTTGTTGGGCGAGCTCGGTTTAGAAGATCAAATGCGCTGGCGGGAAACGCGGATGGGATATTATTTCAAAAAACAGCTGCATGAATGGGGAAATCCAATTGCGCTTCTGAAATTTCCGCATTTGAGTTTGCTAGCAAAAATCCGTTACGGATTACATGCATTTTTATCGACCAAGCGTTCTAATTGGAATGATTTAGATAAAATGCGTGCGATTCCGTGGATAAAAAAATGGATTGGCGAGGAAGCCTATCAAGCGCTGTGGAATGCGCTGTTTGCCTATAAATTTTATGATTACAGTAATGATATTTCAGCAGCGTGGATCTGGAGCCGCATTCGCCGCATTGGTCGTTCGCGTTATAATTTAATGCGCGAAAAATTAGGTTATCTGAGCGGTGGTTCAACAACGCTTTTAGATGCGCTGGCGGCGCGAATTATTGATGGTGGCGGCGAGATAAAATTATCTGCTCCCGTTACTAAAGTATGCTTTGAAAACGGTGCGGTAAGCGGTGTTGAGTCGCAAGGCGAGTTTTATAATTTTGAGAAAATTATCAGCACAATTCCTCTGCCTTTTGTGCCAAAAATTATGCCAGATTTGCCTGCTGATATTTTGATGAAATATCGTAGTTTGAAAAATGTCGCGGTGGTTTGTGTAATTGTGAAATTAGCGCGTTCAATTTCAGAAAATTTTTGGTTGAATGTTAATGATGAAGAAATGGACATACCTGGAATCGTTGAATATTCACGCTTGCGGCCTGTTTCTGATCACGTTGTTTACGTGCCTTTTTATATGCCTGGTTCGCATATAAAATTTCAAGACGCCGATGAAATTTTTGCTGAGAAAGTGAAAAAATATTTATCTTCAATTCAGAAAGATTTACGCGCGGAAGATATTATTGATGTTCGTGTTAGCCGATATCGTTATGCACAGCCAGTTTGCGAGATTGGTCATTTGCAAAAATTGCCACCAATTTCTGGGGTGATAAAAAATCTATGGGTTGCTGACACATCATATTATTACCCTGAAGATCGCGGTATTTCTGAGAGCATAGAATTTGGTAGGAAATTAGCGCGCGAAGCGGTTTTATAAAATTACTGAAAACGCAAATTTTCTCCCGCATCTTTGCGCAGGTATCCTTTGAAACCATGCTCTTTTCCTTGGTCTCCCGTTATGGCGTAGCCGATAATTTTATTTTCATGGTCGGTTATTGTCAGTGCTTTTGGTGGGTTTTCTATGTCGAGATTCAGTTCGCCGCTGATGCGGAAAAAATCAGGTGCTAGTGCAATTTCTGTTTTGCTGTCAATTTTTCCTTCGTAGCTTGCTTTTTTCCAGGCTATTACTGGATTTGCACGCGTTCCAAGCATGGGAATATTTTGCAATATTGGATCAGCAAAAATTCCTAATTTTTGGGCGATAGCGTCGTGAGTGATTTTCTCAATTTTTTTGGTGATCTCTAGATGTAAATATCCAGTTTGTTGTTCGCGATCTGGAATGGCTAGAGCCAAGGAAATTAGCGCAACTTGTTGTTCGAAATGTTTTTGTTGTTGTGAGCGCAGCGCATCAAGTTGAACGGGCAAAAGCAAAATCGGTAATAGAAAAAATATGCCGCGCTTTATTATTTCTGCTTGGCGATATTTTTCGAGAAAGGGCGCGTAAAGAATCAGCAGCACTGACCAAGCAGCGAGAGAACCAGTCATATAACGACCAGTTGTTGCTTGTTTGTAGCCGAAGTCCAAACGCCCATCGGTAACGGCAATTGCGGTTGCGCCGATATAAAGTAAAAACATTAGTAATGAAAAATTTAGCGCTGATTTTTTTGGGTTTTTTAGTGCCAAAAAAAGATGATGGGTTGCGCCAGCAATCAATGCAATTCCGCCAATTGTGGCCAATGGACGCAAGCCTTTGCCGCTTAAATAGAAAAATGGTCCGCCTAAATAATCGAGCAGAAAACGTGTGAAGCCAAACGGGTCCCTAAAGAGCGAATCGCGCAGAAAAACATGCCCTTCAGCCGCTTGATAGCCGTTAAAAAACAGCAGCAGAGAAACATAAGCAAAGCTTGAAAGGAGAAA
>JBIKYU010000041.1:0-10882 GCA_044355085.1 Rickettsiales bacterium
TTTTGATAGCTCGGTTTCTGCGGGCATTATTTCGGCACGTGCGCGCGATATAAATTCTGGTCCATTTGATGATTTCATTCAAACTGATGCGGCGATTAATCGTGGCAATTCAGGCGGCCCGTTGCTGAATATGAAGGGTGAAGTGATTGGCATGAATACTGCTATTTTTTCACCAACTGGTGTGAGTATCGGAATTGGCTTCGCCGTGCCTGCGAATATGGCGCATAATGTTATCGAACAAATCAAGAAATTTGGCCGTCCAAAACGTGGCTGGCTAGGCGTTAGAATTCAAACTGTAACTGATGAAATGGCTGAATCTCTGCAGCTACAAAAAACTCAAGGCGCATTGGTGGCCGAGGTCACAGCAAACAGCCCTGCTGCTAAGGCTGGAATTGTAGTTGGCGATGTTATTTTACGTTTTGATGGCCAGGAAATCGGCAAAATGCGCCAATTACCGCGCATTGTTGCAGCAACTGCTTCTGGCAAAAAAGTAGAAATGGTTTTACTGCGCGAAGGAAAAGAGAAACGCATTTCTATTGTCGTTGCTGATATGCCAGCAGAACAACAGGAAACAGCGGCAAATGATTCTGCGCCAAATAATAATGATAATTCCGCTACAAGCGTTGCAGGATTAAGCTTGGCGGATATTTCTGATGAATGGCGAAAACGTTTGAATCTAAGTGGCACAGCAAGCGGCGTGGTGATAACTGATGTAGTGCGCGGTAGCGCCGCTGCAAAAGCTGGATTACAGCCTGCAGATATAATTCTAAGCGTTCAGCAGCAAAGCCTTAACAAGGCAACCGATGCTGTTGCTGCAATAAAAGCGCTGGAGAAAAAAAATAAAAGCGCGTTGTTGCTGGTCGAGCGTGGCGGCACTTCTTTATTTGTGGCTCTGGCTTTGAAAGCTGAGTAGGAAAAATTATAACATTCAATCGTTTTAGCCTGACATTTTCGCTCGTCGTTTTTTCGTGCTCATGAACGGCTTGGCGCACTTAAATTCGCAGCTCCTCCTCATGCTTAAAAAGCTGGAATGGCAGCGGCTATTTGTTTTATACATCCAGATTATCAGTAAGTTTCTCGCCCATTTGCTGGCTGCGCTCCTGAATAAATTGAAAACGCAATTCTGGTTTTTTTCCCATCAATGCTTCAACAATATCGTCAGTATGCGCGCGGGTTTCCGCAGAAAGAACTACTTTTAGCAAGGTGCGTTTTGCTGGATCCATCGTCGTTTCTTTGAGCTGAGATGCGGTCATCTCCCCCAAACCTTTGAAGCGCCCGATTTCTAGCTTGCGATTTGCGCCACCCAGTTTTTTGCGCAATTCTTCTAGAGCTGCATCATTGGCGGCGTAGAAAGTTTCTGTTCCGCGTGTGACGCGATAAAGTGGCGGGCAGGCCAAATAAACATGGCCGTTTTCAACAAGTTTTGGCATGGAGCGATAGAAAAACGTCATCAGCAAAGCCGCGATATGCGCGCCGTCTACGTCAGCATCAGTCATGATTACGATTTTTTCGTAACGTAATTTTGCTTCGTCGTAATTATTGCCCATACCACAACCAAGCGCTAAGCATAAATCAGCGATTTCCTGATTAGCGCGAATTTTGTCGAGAGTGGCGCTTGCGACATTGAGAATTTTTCCGCGAATAGGAAGAACGGCCTGAGTCTCACGGCTGCGCGCCATTTTTGCTGAGCCGCCCGCTGAGTCTCCCTCCACAATAAACAGCTCGGTGCCTTGGGCGTTTTGCCGCGAACAATCGGTAAGCTTGCCTGGTAAACGCAGCCGCTGCGTTGGTGTTTTGCGATTCATCTCTTTTTGTGCGCGCCTTGAAATGCGGTCTTCCGCGCGCTCTACAAGTAATTGCAATAGTTGCTGCGCCTCTTGTTTGCGACTGCTGAGCCAATGATCGCAGTGATCTTTAATCGCGTTTTCCACGAGTTTTTGCGCTTCTGCGCTTACTAGTTTTTCTTTGGTTTGCCCCTGAAATTGTGGCTCGGGAATGAACAAAGATAAAACCGCATGCATTGCTTCGAGCAAATCTTCAGGCGTGATTAGATTCGCTTTTTTGATGCCAGTCCATTCCGCGAAATCTCGAATGCTGCGCATTAATCCCGCGCGCAAACCAGCTTCATGCGTGCCTCCTTGTGGGGTTGAAACAGTATTACAGAACGAACGGACGCCGCAGTTTTCATCGCTTTGCAGCCATTGTATTGCCCATTCCATACGGCCTTTTTCTTCAGCGAAGAAAGTCTCGCCAGAAAAAGGCTCGGGCAAAAGTCGCTCTTCCTGACTGAGAGTGGCGTTTAGATAATCACGCAAGCCTTCGGGAAAATGGATTGTTGCTTCGGTTGGGGTTTCAGAACCAGCGCTGATTAGCTCTGGATCGCATTTCCATAAGATGGTTACACCTTTAAAAAGATAGGCCTTAGCGGTCGCAAGCTGATAAACTCGCGCAGGCTCAAACGCTGCTTCTGCACCAAAGATTTCTGGATCGGGATGAAAAGTTATGCGCGTGCCGGTGTTTTTGGAATCAGCAATCGCCTGCAATTTTCCTTGTGGAGCACCACGAACATAATGCTGTTCCCAGCGTTTGCCGTTGCGGTCAACTTGAATTTGCAAGCGGTCTGTTAGCGCATTAACCACCGAAACGCCTACTCCGTGCAGACCTCCTGAGGTGTAATAAACTTTGCCGCTAAATTTTCCGCCCGAATGTAGAGTGGTCAAAATAACTTCCAGCGCAGATTTTTTAGGAAATTTCGGATGCGGATCAACAGGAATTCCGCGGCCATTATCGCCGATTGTAACGCTGCCATCTTCATGCATGTGAATGGTTATGTGTGTTGCATGGCCTGCAACTGCTTCGTCCATTGAATTGTCGAAAACTTCAGCAATCAGATGATGTAGTGCATGAATGTCTGTTCCGCCAATATACATGCCTGGACGCTTGCGAACTGGCTCGAGCCCCTCTAGAACCTCGATATCTTCAGCGGTGTAGCTGTTGTTTTCTTTTTTGCTGGGGCGATTATTCTGAAAAAGATCGGTCATATTGGGCTACATTCACCGTGTTTTACGGTTTGTTAAGGTTTCGTGTATAGTTTTAACGCAATCAGAGGCTAGGTAAACAAATTGTTTGTTAGAATCAGCTCTGATTTTTCAAGGGAGTATGAGATATGAACCAGTCAGATTTAGCACATCACACACAAATTTATGATCAGATACTTGCCTTCTACGACATAGCTGAACAGTTGATACATACCGTTGAACACGCACGGGTCAAGGATCCAGAAATGCAGCTTGATTTAATCGAGCCAATTGTTTTGCAAATTGAAGAAGGAACAGATGTTTTAGCTGAAGAATATCGCCTGTTTGTGCAGGAAGGAAACACTCCTGGAGCCTTCACCAACAAACGCATAGAGCGCGCTTTAGCACAGATTTTCGGCGCTATTGAAACTTACCAAAAATTGCTCACAGAAAATAAAATTGCACAGGCTTAGTACTAATAATTGAAAGGATTTTTTATGTCTAATACGCCAAATGATGAAAAAAATGATGCTTCTGTTTTGTTTTTACCAGAAAATATCTGTACTCAAGCTTGGGATTTATTCGAAAATGTTTTTACAAATATCAATAATGTTTTGCTTGGTGGAAAATTAAAACGACAAGATTTTTCTGTTTGGGCTTCGCGCTATTATCAGCTCTACGGCGTCACTTCACGCAGCTACGGCGCGCCAGATAGCAGATAAAAAGTATTTTGGTTTGGTTTGGTTTTTATAAAGAAAAGAGAGCGGTTGATAGCCGCTCTCTTTTTATATCAAATTCATTTCTTCGCCCTACGTCGTCGATGCTAAAATCCGCGATGCTAATATGCGCTAACGCAAACTCTGCAAGCCTGGTTTTCGCGCTCACGGATTTGAACTAGAATGACTTAAGAATGCGAAAGAAATTTTTCCGCTTCTAATGCCGCCATACAGCCAGTTCCAGCTGCTGTTACGGCTTGACGATATACGCGATCTTGTACGTCTCCTGCTGCGAAAACTCCCGCTATATTGGTACGCGGAGTGCCAGGAGTGGTACTTAAATATCCATCGCTGTCCATATCAAGCTGGCCTTTGAAAAGCGCGGTGTTGGGCGTGTGTCCAATGGCTATGAAAATACCATCCGCAGAAATTTCCTTGCTTGCACCAGTTTGAACATTCTTCAAACGCGCACCAGTAACTGAGCGCGGCTCGCTCGTTCCCAGAACTTCTTCAAGTTCGTGATGCCATAAGCATTCGATTTTTGGATGTTTGAACAGTCGCTCTTGCAGAATTTTTTCGGCGCGCAAAGTGTCGCGACGATGCACAAGCGTTACTTTGCTAGCAAAATTGGTCAGAAAAAGTGCTTCTTCAACGGCGCTGTTACCGCCACCAATTACTAAAACTTCTTTTCCACGAAAGAAAAAACCATCACAAGTCGCGCAGCCTGAAACGCCAAAACCTTGGAAGGCTTGTTCACTTTCTATACCTAACCATTTTGCTTGCGCACCCGTGCAGATAATAATGGTTTTTGCTTCGTAGCGCGTTCCAGATTCGCCAATCGCTACAAAAGGAGATGATTTAAGCGATACTTCGCGAACATGATCGTTGATAATTTCTGTGCCAACATGCTTTGCTTGTTTTTCCATTTGCTCCATTAACCAAGGCCCCTGAATTGCTTCAGCAAAACCAGGATAATTTTCAACATCAGTAGTAATGGTAAGCTGTCCGCCTGGCTGCATTCCTTGCAATAAAATTGGTGATAAATTTGCCCGAGCCGCATAAACAGCTGCGGTGTATCCAGCAGGCCCAGAGCCGATTATAAGAACATTAGTGCTTTTTGTTGACATTTATTACCTGGCTATATTGTTATTTCATAACATCTTATTTTTATCAAGCATTCGCTTAAATGGAATTTGAAATAATGTTACTTTATATCAAAAAGTAAAGGCCGATTTTTTATCATCGACCCTTGCTTTTGTAAGTTTTTTATAGAGATTTGGCATTGTCTTTTAAGTAACTTGCAACGCCATCAGCATTTGGTTTCATGCCTGTTTTTCCTTTGCTCCAACCAGCTGGACATACTTCGCCGTTTTCTTCAAAGAATTGCAGCGCATCAACCATGCGGATTGCTTCATCAATATTGCGTCCAAGCGGCAAATCATTAATTACTTGGTGACGGACAATTCCCGCTTTGTCGATTAAGAATGTTCCGCGCAAAGCCACAGCATCATTGATTAGCACGTCATAACGGCGAGCAATATTTTTGGTGAGATCTGCAACAATTGGAAATTGAACATTGCCAATTCCGCCTTTTTCGACTGGAGTTTGTTTCCAAGCCAGATGCGAAAAATGTGAGTCAACGCTAACTGCTATTACTTCAACACCGCGCTTTTTAAACTCATCGAGACGATGATCAAAAGCAATAATTTCTGATGGACAAACGAAAGTGAAATCCAGCGGATAGAAAAATAAAACTCCTGGCTTGCCTTTCAAATATTGCGATAAATTAAATTTATCATCGAACTGATTGTTAGGCAGTACCGCAGTTGCGGTGAAATCTGGGGCTTGTTTACCAACTAAAACACTCATTTAATTACTCCATTTCTACGGGGAAATTGCAAAATAAAAATGCGAATAATATTCGCATCAGGATCAAGGATATAAAGGGCTGCGCTGGTATTTTCAATGTTATAGCAAGGCGATTTTTGCCATCAGCTACCGCTGTTTAAATCGACTTTACAATTCATGCATCAATATAGATGCAGAAACGTCAAGCGCTTGAGCTCGCGGGCAATTTTTCCTGCATCATCGAGAGCGGGAACTTCAAGGCGCGCTTGCAGAGAAAATTCTGCCAATGGGCGCGCATGTTTTTTCTCGTAGAGCGCTTGCAGAAATTTGCTGATTTTGCTTTTTTTCCAGCTCACAGGTTCGGCGATCCAGGTTGGTTTTCCTGATGATGCGGCCTCCGAACACATTGCGACTGAATCGCCTGTGACGATTAGATGGTCAGCCGCAGCCATAATATCGCGGTAAGGATTTTCCACCGCATCGCCTGGCTGATAGAAAAAACAAGGAGCTGTCGCCACTTCAGCTATCGCTTTTTTTAATGCCTCTGGCGTGCGACGACTGGTAGTAATTAGCAAACTCATCGGCGCTTGCTCTTGTACTTGTTTGAGTGCATCAACCAATGTTTTTATGTCGCGCTCTGACCATTTTCCATGTCGACTATCTCCGCCCACTAAAACGCCAATTCGTGGGCCTGGAAAGGCTTCAAAACGCTTGCAAGCATCTGCGCGCAATTTTTCCAAAGCAGCTGGAGTAATGCGATTGGCCGCACCAAGCGTGCGCAAAATAAAAGGATGAATTTCAGTTACGTGATCATGTTCTGGCAGAACTAAAACATCAGCAAAAACGCAATAGCGCGTGCCTGGCCACATAACTTGAACATAGCGAGTGTCAGCTTCTTTTGATTGCATAGAAATCCATGCAGCAAGCGGCGCTAAGCGCCTTCCAGTGGCAATAATCAGACTCGGCCAGGGCTGAGAAAGCACATCAGATTTTTTACGATCTATGCCTGAAAATCCAGGCGAGCGAATAAAATTTGGCAATTTTACCAGATGATTGTAAGTAATTTTTTTTACTTCATATGGGAGATTTAAAGCCTCAACAATACCCATGGTTTGGCTGGTATTGCCTGCGCGATCATCTAGCAGCGCCCAAATTAAAGGTTGTTTTTCCTTGTCATGCAAATTCATTTTTTGCTCGCTGAAAATTAGTGGCCACTACATACATTTCTGTTGATTCTTTGCGGCTTGATTCAGGTTTTATGTGTTTTACTTTGGTGAAATTCTTTTTCAGCCGCTGCAATAATTCCGCTTGAGTTCCACCTTGAAAAATTTTTGCCACAAACGCACCGCCTTCTTGCAAATGTTTTTCGGCGAAATCATAAGCAAGATCACATAAATGCATTATGCGAAGGTGGTCTGTTGGCGCATGCCCAGTGGTCGGCGCTGCCATATCACTTAGCACCACATCGACCATCTGCCCTTTAAGAAGCTCAGCCAGAGCCAGCTCTGAAGGTTCCTCAGTAAAATCGCCTTGCAGAATTTCAACGCCAGGCAATGGCTCAATCGGCAAAATATCGAGGGCAATTACACGCCCCTTGCCTTGCGGAGATTTAACCAACAGCGCAGCGATTTGCGACCAGCCACCAGGCGCAGCACCAAGATCAACAACGATTTGCCCAGGCTTGAGAATTTCTTTTGCTTCTTGCATTTCCAATAATTTATAAGCCGCGCGCGAGCGATAGCCTTCTTGCTTTGCCAGGCGGACATACGGATCATTAAGCTGGCGCTCAAGCCAGCGTGCGGAAGAAAGGCTGCGGCTTCTAGCCGTTTTAACTTTTTGATGTTTGGCCCTGCTGCCGCCACTTTTGTTTTTAATTGATGAAGTGCCAGGAGGCTTAGCCATTTTGCTTTTCTTTCTTTGATTTTTTAGCGCGCACAAATTTCCTGCTTAAAAAATATTGTGCGTTTTTAAAAGTGAATTTTTATTCGCGGAGATCTGTCCAGAATTCTTTTACTTTCTGGAAAAAACCTTCCGCTTCTGGCTGATTATCTGTGTCTGCTTCAGAAAATTCCTGCAGCAATTCTTTTTGCCTTTTGCTCAAATTAACTGGCGTTTCAACAATCACATGAATGTACATATCACCGCGACGTCCGCCTGATTGCATCACTGACATGCCTTTGCCTTTGAGACGGAATTTATCTCCCGTTTGCGTGCCCGAATTTATTTTTACGTTGGCTTTTCCGCCTTCAATGGTTGGAACGTCGATTGCGCCGCCAAGCGCTGCAGAAGTCATTTTCAGCGGTACTTTGCAATGTATGTCATGGCCTTCGCGTTCGAATAAATTATGGGGAGAAATAGAAATGAAAATATAGAGATCCCCCGCCTCGCCGCCGCGAATCCCGACTTCTCCTTCGCCAGACAAGCGAATGCGAGTGCCTTCCTCAACGCCTTCAGGAATATTCACCGAAAGATTTTTTTGTTTGCGCACGCGGCCCTCACCAGAGCAGCTGCGACAAGGATTTCTGACCATGCTGCCAGTTCCTTGACAAGCATGACAAGTGCGCTCCACCGTAAAAAAGCCTTGCTGTGCACGCAAACGGCCGCTGCCGCGACAAGTAGTACATTCACTATCACGCTGATCGGCGCTGCCTGTGCAGCGACATTCTTCGCAGCCAACCATGGTTGTAAATTGAATACGATGTTGCTTTCCTTGGAATGCTTCTTCTAATTTTATTTCGAGATTGTAGCGCAAATCAGCGCCACGCAAGCGCGCTCGCGCACCGCCTTGACTGCGGCCACCACCGCCCATCATGTCACCGAAAAGATCACTAAAAATATCAGCAAAATTTGCATGTGGATCAAAGCCGCCGCCGCCGCCACCAGCAGCGCTGTTTCCGCCACTTTGCACAAAAGATGCGTGGCCGATACGATCATATAAAGCACGCTTTTGATCGTCTTTTAAAACCTCATAGGCTTCAGAAATTTCTTTGAATTTTTTTTCAGCACCCGCATTGCCTGGATTGCGGTCGGGGTGGAACTCTTTTGCCAAACGCCGATAGGCTTTTTTTATATCATCAGCACTGGATTGCCGATTTACTCCGAGCACGCTGTAATAATCTTCAGCCATTGCTTGACCCTCCTGAAAACAAGGGAGCGCCTGTTTAACAGCGCTCCCTATCTTTTATATTCTCGTAGATAAAATGCTATTTTTTGCTGTCATCATCTTTGACTTCTTCAAACTCAGCATCAACCACTTTACCGTCGCCTTGATTGCTTTGAGCAGATTCTCCCGCCTCACCATCCGCCGGAGCATCGCTTTGTGCCGATTTGTAAATCGCCTCGCCCATTTTCATTGATGCCTGCATCAATGCTTGGGTTTTATTGTCGATCTCTTCTTTGTTTTCCTTATCCACCACAGACTGCAAATCTTTTATTGCTTCCTGGATAGATTTTTTATCAGCATCGCTAACTTTATCACCATGCTCAGCCAAAGATTTTTCGGTCGAGTAAATCAGGCTGCTTGCCTGATTTTGCGCTTCAACCAGCTCACGCCGCTGCTTGTCTTCCTGCGCGTGCTCCTCGGCATCTTTTACCATTTTTTTGATGTCTTCTTCGCTCAAACCACCAGAGGCTTGAATGGTAATTTTTTGCTCTTTGTTAGTTGCCTTATCCTTCGCAGAAACATTGACGATGCCGTTGGCATCAATATCGAAAGTAACTTCAATTTGCGGCATACCGCGCGGTGCTGGTGGTATATTTTCCAAATTGAACTGTCCAAGGAATTTATTATGCGCAGCAATGTCGCGCTCGCCTTGATAAACGCGGATAGTAACTGCGGTTTGGCTGTCGTCTGCAGTTGAAAATACTTGGCTTTTTTTGGTTGGAATGGTGGTGTTGCGCTCGATTAATCTGGTGAAAACTCCGCCCAAAGTTTCAATGCCCAAAGAGAGCGGCGTCACATCAAGCAATAGAACGTCTTTCACGTCGCCTTGTAAAACTCCGCCCTGAATTGCTGCACCCATGGCTACAACTTCATCAGGATTCACCCCCTTATGCGGCTCGCGCCCGAAAAAATCTTTCACAACTTGCTGAACTTTTGGCATGCGCGTCATGCCGCCAACAAGAACTACTTCCGCGATGTCTGAGGCTTTAAGACCAGCGTCTTTTAGCGCCTGCTCGCACGGCTTTATGGTTTGTGCGATGAGATCATCAACCAAAGACTCATATTTCGCGCGAGTAAGTTTGATGTTTAAGTGCTTAGGACCGCTTGCATCAGCTGTGATGTAGGGCAGATTTATTTCAGTTTCAGGCGTGCTGGAGAGCTCGATTTTTGCTTTCTCAGCCGCTTCCTTTAAGCGCTGTAGCGCGAGAGGATCGTTTTTCAGATCAACACCTTGCTCTGATTTAAATTGCTCAGCTAAATATTGCAAAATGCGTTGGTCGAAATCTGCACCGCCCAGGAAAGTATCGCCATTTGTAGCTTTTACTTCGAAGACGCCATCGCCAATTTCAAGAATTGATACGTCAAATGTACCGCCACCTAAATCGTATACAGCAATGGTTTTTCCGTCTTGCTTATCAAGACCGTAAGCCAAAGCGGCGGCGGTTGGCTCGTTGATAATGCGCAGAACTTCAAGACCAGCTATGCGGCCTGCGTCTTTTGTCGCTTGGCGTTGCGCATCGTTGAAATAAGCGGGAACAGTTATGACTGCCTGCTCAACTTTTTCGCCTAAGAAACTTTCGGCGGTTTCTTTCATTTTTTGTAGAGTGAATGCGCTGATTTGGCTTGGTGAATATTGTTCACCAGATACAGAAACCCAGGCATCGCCGTTATTTGCTTTAACAACTTTATACGGGACATGCTTCGCATCTTTCTGCGTTATTGGATCATCAAATGTGCGACCAATCAAACGCTTAACTTCAAAAATTGTGCCTTCATGGTTGGTAACCATTTGGCGCTTTGCAGGATCGCCAACCAAACGCTGACCATCTTTAGTAAAAGCAACAACTGATGGAGTGGTTCTTTTTCCTTCCGCGTTTTCTATTACACGAGGTGTTTTGCCTTCCATAATTGCAACGCAGGATGTTGTGGTACCAAGGTCGATTCCAATAATTTTTTTCGTAGCCATTGTTGTTTTCTCCTTTAAAGGCTCTGTAATCAGCGCAAATAGCCGCTTTTATCTGTTACACCTACAATCAGGCGCGGGCCTATATAGGACGCAGCCTTAACTGTTACAACCACCCGCATTGAAAATATTTTTGAATGTTTCTAAAAATTGCCAGCTGGAGATTTCCAAAGCT
>JBIKYU010000042.1:0-10684 GCA_044355085.1 Rickettsiales bacterium
CCGCAATCTGGAAAGCAGAGAGCTGCTGCGCTTGAGTGGTTGTTATTTTGTAACAGTACGCTTCATCCTGCATACAGCACATTGTTTTTTATGATGAAAAATCTGCAAGATAAAGCGGCTAAAGATCCGCTTTTCATAGCAGCATCTGAGCGTGTGCAAAATCTCTGGAATGATGTTGAAGAGCGGCTTTCAGCGAGTCAATATCTTGCTGGTGATGAATGTAGCGCTGCGGATTTTCTCCTGGCAGTGATTGCAAATTGGGGTGGATATTTGCCACATGCGCCTGCGTTTGGTGAAAATACAAAGCGCGTTCTCAAAAATATCAGCTCACGTCCTAGCTACCAAAAAGCATTGGCAGCTGAGAAGGTTGAATATAAGGCCGCTTAAGTTTTTTGAAAGAGTTTGAGTTATGTCGGTCCGCAGGTGAGGCTATTCATGGTTTTGCTTGCGGGTTACGGGTTAGGCTCTCTGAAAATCAGACGCCAAGTCCTGTTGCTGCGTTTGGATTTTTGGGTCTGGTCAATCTAGCTTGTTTTGTTGGTGAAGTTTTATTTTCTGCTCTGGCCGCAGGAGAATCAGCCGCTGTTGAATTTATATGCTTAAAGCGCTCTGGTTTATACAAGCGATAAACAGCAGAGCGCAGGAAGCAACATTTCTTGTCTACCAGTTTTGCAGCAGCGATAGATTTTTCTGTAACAAAAACTTTGGTTCGGCGATTTATTTCGCTAATTCTTTCAGCAAGACATCGCCCATTTCTTTCGTACCAACTTGCGTTGCGCCAGCTTGCATAATATCAGCGGTGCGTGTGCCTTGGGTAAGAATATTGCTTATTGCTTGCTCCAGGAAATGCGCTTCTTCAATGAGATTGAAGCTATATTTCATCAGCATTGCCGCGCTTAGTATTGTTGCAAGCGGATTGGCGATGTTGCGGCCAGAAATGTCTGGAGCAGAGCCGTGAATTGGCTCATAAAGGCCTGGATTGCCAGGATAGCTAAGCGATGCAGAAGGTAGCATTCCGAGCGAACCAGTTAGCATAGAAGCTTCATCAGAGAGAATATCACCGAATAAATTCGAGGTTAGAATCACATCAAATTGGCGTGGATTGCGCACCAGCTGCATTGCTGCATTATCGACATACATATGCGAGAGCTCAACATCGAGATATTCAGCGTCATGCAGGCGTTGAACTTCTTCGCGCCATAAAACTGTGCTGACTAGCACATTGGCTTTATCGATTGAACAGACGCGACCTTGGCGTTTGCGTGCGAGATCAAAAGCAACGCGCGCGATGCGATGAATTTCTGCGGTAGTGTAGACGGCGGTGTTGAAGGCGCGGCGTGAGCCATCTTCCAGAGTTTCAATGCCTTTTGGTTCGCCAAAATAAACGCCACCAGTTAATTCGCGCACAATCATAATGTCTAAGCCGCGTACAATTTCGCGCTTTAGAGATGAGGCATCAGCAAGCGCATCAAAAACTAAAGCAGGACGAAGATTGGCGAATAATTGCAGCTCTTTTCGAATGCCCAAAAGACCGCGTTCTGGACGCAGTGCGAAATCGATAGTATCCCATTTTGGTCCGCCAACGGCGCCCATTAAAATTGCATCAGCTGCGCGTGCGCTTTTTATGGTTTCAGCGGGAAGGGGAGAGCCAGTTTTATCGTAGGCAGAGCCGCCGATATATCCATATTCGAAAGTAAAACCAGTTTGAAATTTACTGCTATTGAACCATTCAAGAATGCGTACAGCTTCGCTGATAATTTCAGGGCCGATTCCGTCTCCAGGCAAAAGTAAAATATGGCGGCGTGTCATTGATTTTTCCTTGATTTTTTATCGATGAAAATAGTTTTTAATTATGCGTAAAGCCAAGAACATTCTTGTTTTTGTTGGGCCTCAAATTGGCTTATTTCCTGCTTTTTGGCTAGTGTTAGGCCGATTTCATCCAAACCTTCAAGCAGACATTTTTTGTGAAATTCATCAATGGTGAAGAAGAATTTTTTCGTGCTATTGGGAATAGTTACGCTTTGTTCTTCAAGATCGATTGCAAGATCAGGATTTTCTCGATTGCCTGCATGAGCAAGAAGAATATCGACTTCTTCTTTGGATAAACGAATTGGGAGAATGCCGTTCTTAAAACAATTATTGTAAAAAATATCGGCGAAGCTGGTTGAGATTATTGCGCGAATACCAAAATCAAGCAGCGCCCAAGGTGCATGTTCGCGGCTAGAACCGCAGCCGAAATTATCACCAGCAACTAAAATTTCTGCTGCCCGATATGGTTCTTGATTGAGAACGAATTCGGCTATTTCATTGCCTTCTGGCGTGTAGCGCATTTCATCAAATAAATGTTTGCCAAGGCCAGTGCGCTTGATGGTTTTCAAGAATTGCTTGGGAATTATCATGTCAGTGTCGATATTTATCAGCGGTAAAGCTGCGGCTACTGCATGCAGAGTTTTGAATGATTGCATAGTTTTGTCCTGCATTAGAGATTAATGGGAGCTGGTATTAGCGTTCTTTTGTCGCGCAGAATACTGGATTTGAAATCTTCTGGAAGTCTTGCCCAGTCAAAAATTTTCACAAAAAATGGAATGTTACTTTGTTGCTTCCATTAGTTTTTCCTAAAGCGAGCGCACATCGGTAAGTTTGCCAGTCAAAGCAGCAGCAGCGGCCATTTCTGGGCTCATGAGATGTGTGCGTCCGCCGCGACCTTGGCGTCCTTCAAAATTACGATTTGAAGTTGAAGCGCAGCGCTCGCCTGGTTCTAATTTATCGGAATTCATGGCGAGGCACATTGAGCAACCAGGCTCTCTCCATTCAAAACCAGCAGCGCGGAAAATTTTATCGAGACCTTCTTGCTCGGCCTGCTCTTTTACTAAGCCTGAACCTGGAACAACCATTGCTAATTTTACGTTCGGCGCAATTTTCTTATCCTTAGCAATTGCAGCTGCTGCGCGTAAATCTTCAATGCGACCATTAGTGCAAGAGCCGATAAATACTTTGTCGATTTTTATTTCAGTGAATGGTGTTCCTGGTGTAAGGCCCATATATTCAAGCGCGCGAATGGTTGCTTGTGATTTGTTGCTATCTTTGAAATCAGCAGGAGAGGGAACGCTCGAAGTTATTGGTAAAACATCTTCAGGGCTAGTGCCCCAAGTGATGAACGGAGATAATTCTTCCGCGTTGATGGTTATTTCGCGATCGTATTTTGCATCTTTATCTGAGGTGAAAGTTTTCCAGTAGGCGACGGCTTTTTCCCAGTCGGCAGCTTTTGGTGCGAGTGGACGATTTTTCAAATAGGCAAAAGTTATTTCATCAGGAGCAATCAAACCTGCGCGCGCGCCAGCTTCAATCGACATGTTGCAGATGGTCATTCTTGCTTCCATCGAAAGCGAGCGAATGGTGTCGCCTGCATATTCAAGAACATAGCCAGTTCCGCCAGCAGTGCCGATCTTACCGATAATAGCTAGGACAATATCTTTTGCGGTAACAAATTTTGGTAGCTTACCATTCACGCTAACAAGAAAATTTTTCGCACGCTTGCTGATTAGAGTTTGTGTTGCGAGAACATGTTCGACTTCTGAAGTGCCAATACCAAAAGCCAGAGCGCCGAATGCGCCGTGTGTTGCGGTGTGAGAATCGCCGCAAACGATGGTCATTCCAGGCTGAGTGAAGCCTTGCTCTGGTCCAACGATATGAACAATTCCTTGGCGCTTATCATCCATTTTGAAATAGGTAACGCCAAATTCGTTGCAGTTATCTTCAAGAGTTTGCACTTGAATGCGTGAGGTTTCATCAGCAATTCCTTGCGCGCGGTCTGGTGTGGTGGGGACATTGTGGTCGGCAACAGCCAGAGTTGCATCGGGTCTGCGAACTTTTCGGCCTGCAACGCGTAAGCCTTCAAATGCTTGCGGGCTGGTGACTTCATGAACTAAATGACGATCGATGTAGAGAGTAGTTGCGCCGTTTGCTTGTTCTTCTACGGTGTGGCTTTCCCAGATTTTGTCGTAAAGAGTGCGTGCAGTCATTGCTATGGACCTTGATTTTTTTTGAAAAAAAACGGGACGGCATTGACTGCGCATCCCGTTTCGACATTTAAAAAAACACTAGTTAAAAAAGTGCTTTCGGTATTTTTAAGATGCGGCAGCTTCGCTGCGAGTATCGCGTTTTTCACGAATACGTGTAGCTTTACCAGTTAGATTGCGCATGTAGTAAAGTTTTGCGCGACGAACAATACCGCGACGAACTAATTCAATCGAAGAAAGACGTGGTGAATATAGCGGGAAAACACGCTCTACACCTTCTCCATGGCTGATTTTGCGCAGAGTGAAAGATGAGTTCAGTCCACGATTTTTAATTGCTATGCAAACACCTTCGAAAAGCTGCACGCGCTCTGTTGTACCTTCGGTGATGCGCACACCGACTTTTACGGTGTCGCCAGCTGCAAATTTTGGAAAGCTTTTGCCTTCAGCGAGTTTTGCAGTTTGTTCTGCTTCAAATTGTTCCAAAGTAATGGCCATGAGAATCCTCGTCGCGAAAATAAAAATTGGGCGTGGTTACGTGCGGTTTTTCGCCGCAAGAAACTTTTGCCATAGGTCTGGTCTGCGTGTGCTTGTAAGAGTTTGAGCTTGCTCTAGGCGCCATTGATTTATGGCGGCATGGTTACCAGAACAAAGAACTTCAGGCACGCGTTTCTCGTTCCATTCCATTGGGCGGGTGTAGAGTGGATATTCCAGCAAATGCGCATATGCGCCAGTGCCGAAACTTTCTTCCTCCAGCGAGGAAGGATCACCAACAACGCCTGGAAGTAGGCGAATGCACGCATCGAGCATAACGAAAGCGGCTGTTTCTCCGCCAGAGAGAATGAAATCTCCGACGCTTACTTCCTGGATTGGAAAGCTCGAAAGGATACGTTCATCTATCCCTTCAAAGCGGCCGCAGAGCATAGCGACGTTTTTTTCATTCGCAAGCTCTAAGGCGAGAGATTGTGTAAATGGAATTCCGCGTGGAGATGGATAAATAATTTTCTGTTCTGGGTTTAGATTGGCTTTCAGCGCTGATCCTATGCAGTCTGGGCGCATTACCATGCCAGCGCCGCCGCCATAAGGAGTATCATCAACACTGCGATGTTTATCGGTGGCGTAATTGCGAATGTCGATTGCTTCAATATTGAAATCGCCGCGCAGCATTGCTTTCCCAGCGATTGAATGCGCAAGTGGACCAGGGAACATTTCAGGAAAAATGGTGAAAATTTTGACATTCCACATGGTTTATTCTTCTGGATTTTGTGGCAAAGTTACCGTTTCAGGCGGGATGATGGTAAGAAATCCATCCAAAAGATTTATGGTTGGAACATTTTCTGCGGTGAAAGCTAGATATTCCAACTCAGCATTTTCTGTCGAAAAGGAAAGAATGGGACCCGCGCCGAAATCAAGGATTTCCAAGACTTTGCCGAGATAAGATTTATTTTCGTGATGATAAATATTCAGGTCTTTTAGATCTTCGAAATAAAACTCGTTTTCTGCAGGGCTGGGCAAGGAATTTCTAGGAATAAATAATTCTAAGCCGCGCGCTGATTCTGCTTCATTGCGTGTTTTGATATGCGTGAATGTAGCTATTAACTTATCAGCATTTATATTGACGATTTTTCCAGTAAATGCGCCTTTTCCGTGTTTGTCACATAAAGGGCCGTAGCTGAAAATATCAGCAGGATTATCAGTAAAACTATGTAAATTTACTGCTCCGCGAATGCCATGCGCTGAAATTATTTTTCCAACGCAAATGAGGCGATCGTTTTTTTTCTGATCGCCAGACATTTCTTAATTAAGCTGCAGTTTCAGCATTGGCTGCTTCTGCAGCGGCTGCTGCTTCTGCATCTGCTTTAGCTTTAGCAGCGGCTTCAGCTTGGCGCTTGGCAACTTTTTTGCTGATGATCGATTTGGTTTTTTTGCTGAGTTCAATCAGGCCTGCGGTTGAAAGAAGTTTTTCAACGCGTTCGCTAGGAGTAGCGCCAGTTTTCAGCCAATGCTGAAGGCGATCTTTTTTGATTACAAGACGCTCAGGGTTTTCTTTTGCAACGAGCGGATTATAGGTGCCAATTTTTTCAATGTAGGCGCCATCGCGTGAAGTGCGAGAGTCGGTTACGACGATGCGGTAGAAAGGGCGCTTTTTGGCGCCGCCGCGAGTCAGGCGAATGCGTGTAGACATGATGATTCCTTGCGGTAATTTTTCTAAATTTTTATAGGCCTATAGCCGCTCCTGGCTATTAAGGGGCGCTTCAAATACCTAGAAACAAGTTTAAGGTCAAGCGATGATTTTTTTTTAGACGATTTTTTCGCCGTTTACTTAAATTCAGATAGGCGAAAAATCTTTCACTGGTTTGATTGGTTCCTCTTCTGCTTTGGCTTTGATGCTAGTTAGGCGAAGTGCGCGTAAAGTCTCGGTTATGTTGATTCCCGCTGCGCTAGACAGCGTAATAATTGGTGATTTAGTAATTTTTTTGAGAGATTTTTTTTGTTTTTGCAGAGCTTCTTCGTCCAAAGCGTCGCATTTAGAAATTGCAATTATTTCTGGTTTGTCAGCAAGAAGTTCGCTGTAGCTTTCAAGTTCAGTGCGAATTGTATGATAGGAGTCGGCGATATTTTCTTGTGTTCCGTCGATTAAATGCAAAAGTACGCGGCAGCGTTCGGCGTGTTTTAGGAAGCGAATGCCCAAGCCAACGCCTTCATGTGCGCCTTCGATAAGGCCTGGTAAATCAGCAATCACATATTCTTCGCCGTCAATTTCAGCGACGCCCAATTGTGGTTTTAGCGTGGTAAAAGGATAATCAGCAATTTTTGGTTTAGCGCGCGAGACTACGCTTAAGAAGGTTGATTTGCCTGCGTTTGGTAGGCCGATTAAGCCAATGTCTGAAAGTAATTTTAGCTTGAGCCAGATCCACATTTCCTCGCTTTCTCCGCCTTGCGTATGTTGGCGTGGCGCTTGATTGGTGGAGCTTTTGAAATGCAGATTGCCTAATCCGCCTGAGCCGCCTTTGGCGAGAGTTATTTCCTGGCCTTCAATGGTGAAGTCAACCAGCATTGTTTCGCCGTCTTCGGCGAGAATTTGTGTGCCAACGGGAACGCGCAGAATGCAATCTTTTCCCTTTGCTCCGTGGCAGTCACTGCCCATTCCGTGTTCGCCATTTCCCGCTTTAAAATGCTGGCTATAGCGATAATCGATCAGAGTATTAAGGCCTGCTACGGAGCGAATTGTCACATGGCCGCCGCGTCCGCCATCGCCGCCATTTGGCCCGCCTTTCGGCAGATTGGCTGCGCGTCTGAAGCTTACGCATCCTGGTCCGCCATGGCCGCTTTTTATAAAGATTTTTGCTTCGTCGATGAATTGCATTTGCGGTTGGCTTTATAAAATAAAATTTATGGAAAATTTTTCATAAAAAAAGGAGCGAAAAAACCTCTCGCCCCTTTTTTTATGGAATATTTTTACTGCTGAGCGTTAAGCTTTAAGCGGCTTCCGCTATTAAAACATAGGTGCGATTGCGAGTGTGTTTGAATTTTACTACGCCATTAGTTAGTGCAAAAAGAGTGTGATCTGTGCCCATGCCAACATTTTTTCCAGCGCAGAATTTTGTTCCGCGTTGACGAACTATAACGTTTCCAGCAAGGACAATTTGTCCGCCATAGCGTTTCACGCCTAAGCGTTTACCAGCGGAGTCGCGACCGTTTCTCGAGCTACCACCTGCTTTTTTATGTGCCATCAGATTATCCTTTCATTGCAAATCGAGCGCTTTGATCTTTGTAATTTACGCGGCGCTGGTTTCTGAGGTTGGAGTTTTTTTAGGTTCTGCTTTCGCCAGAGTTTTGCCATCAGCTGCGATGAGCTCAAGCACGCGAATGCGAGTCAAATCTTGGCGATGACCGTTTTTGCGGCGATAGTTTTGGCGGCGCTTTTTCTTGAAAACAATCACTTTTTTCGAGCGGTGCTGCGTCAATATTTCAGCAACAACTTTTGCGCCAGAAATTGATGGTTGTCCAAGTGTAGCACCAGCGGCGCTATAGAAAGCACGCACATCTTCAAGTGAAATGGTCTCGCCAGGAGAGCCAGGTAATCTTTCAATGTCCAAAATTGTATTTGGTGCCACGTTATATTGTTTTCCGCCAGTGGCGATAACTGCAAACATGCGTAACCTCTTAAAAAATCTATTGAGCCTATGCTCATGAAGTTAATCAATCGCGCGGCTATATTGCGGCTATAATCAATGATAAAAGCCAGTTTTGCGGCTAGTTGCCCTTTTTGTAGGGGCGCGCAGCATATAGGTGCAGCCGATAAAGTCAATCTGGTTTGTTGGAAATTATTGGCGGTGCTCTGAAGTTTTTCCAAGAGCTCTTGGTTTTTTTGAAAATACTCGCTGCAAATATTCTGCTGGGTGGAAAAAATTTGGTCGTGGTGATCTTTTAAAGAGATTGGATTTTTATTCCTTTTTTTGTGCAGACGGAAAGCAATGATTCTGGCCAAGTAGCCTTGATTATTATTGGCTCTTTGCTTGGATAAAGCGGAATAGTAATTTCTTCTGCATGTAGACACAAAGATGCGTCGCAATCTTTTGCTCCGTACCATGAATCTCCGACAATTGGTGTGCCTAAGAATTGGCAATGCACGCGAATCTGATGTGTTCGGCCAGTTTCAGGGAAAAATTTTACCAGGCTATGTTGCTCTCCTTCGCCGATAACTTGATAGCGCGTTAGAGCTTTCTGGCCTTTTTCATCGACGCGAATTGTCCAGCCGTTTTTGTCATTATGCTTTGCAAGCGAGGCGGAAATCACTCCAGATTTTTCTGCTAAAATTCCTTCAACAATCGCGATATAAGTTTTTTCGATTCGTCCTTGGCTGAAAAGCTTGCCAAGTTTTTGCAAGGCTTTCCGGTGTCTTCCTAAAACCAGGCAGCCTGTGGTGTCGCGATCAAGCCGATGTGCAAGTGCGGGAATGCGCGGTAAACCAAAACACAAACTATCAAAGTTATCTTCAAGAGATGGGCCGCCTTTGGGGCCCGGATGCACAGGAATTCCTGCTGGTTTATTGATTACCAGGATTAAAGAATCTCGGTAGAGTAGCAGGGGAGAAAGATCATTTTGCATAGAATTTTTTTGGCAAATTATTTTTTTTCAGGGAAAGGCAAGATTTTACCTGAAATTGGTGGATGTGGAGGTGCGCGGAAAGGCATAGAGATTTTTATGCTGGAGCCAACAGCTTCTTTGTCTTCGATCAATAATTTTCCTGAATGCAGAGCGACAATTCTTTCCATAACAACGCGGCTGGCGTAGGTTCCGTCGCTGTTATAGCGCGCAGGATAATCAGATAAAGCGTAGGTTTGCTTGCGACTGGCTTCAGAGAGACCAAAGCCGTTATCGGTGATAGTTATTATTAGGAGTTCTTCATCTTCGCTATTTGCTTTGGAAATTATAAAATCAACATGATTGCCTGCGCTTAAGCATTCTAATGCGCGTGAAAGTGCGCTCAAAAGAAGTTGTTGTAAGCGTAGGGGGTCGCCCCAAAAGCTTGGTATTCCCTTGCTTACAGAGATTTTGCAGCTGGTATTACTGCGGGAGAAATATTTTTGCATCAGTGCTAGGCTTTGCTCGGCGATTGCAGCAAGATCAATCCAGCTTTCTTCAAGCTTTTGCGTATTTTGTGTGCGCAGAGATAGAACTAATTGCGTGGCTTCTTGCAAAATTGCTAGTTCGTCATTCACGCTTAACGCTGGATGTTGGCTGCTGATCTTGGGCAGAGTAAGCTGCGAAAGCAGATTTATTAAGGCGCTAAATTGCTGTTTAAGCGCTTGGCGCATGTTTTTTGTGAATGTTTCGTAGGAAGCGTCGGCGCGTTTTAGCATCGCAAGTTGTTCCGCAAGAATTTTTTGTGATTCGCCGCGATGTTTTTGTGTGCGATGAATGCGAAGGAGCAAAAGCGCAAGGTGACGTATCTCATAAAAACCACGGCGTGGGAGGCGATTTATCGGCTTGTTGTGTAGGATGTTGTCGGCGAGATTATGCAGTCCACGCAATGGTTTTAGGATTTGTTGATTGATAAAAATGTAACTCAGCAACAACAATAACCCAATTGCAAAAATGCTGGAAAAGTAGCTGATATTGGTCATAAAATTTTGGTGATATTTGTCTGCAACTGCTCGGCTATCGTAACGCAATATAAGTAGGTAATCGAGGTTGTTAAAATTAAAAATGCTAATTGGAGTGTAAGAAAATTTTTGTGAAAAGATGTTTTTATCAGCGCTGGTTTTGATGTTTTTTTTAGTAATTGTGAGCTTGTTGTTGCTGTAGCTGCTCCAGCGTTGCTCTTCGTTTTTAGAAGAGAGAGTAAAAAATTCTTGTAAAAAAGATTGGCTGTTTTTTCTTGTATTTGTGCGGATATGCAAGGGAGTTTGGTTTTTCTCAGCCCAGGAAATTTCATTTTCAAGATTGTTTACTAGAAGATTTGCATCGTCTGTTGATTCAGACGAAATAAGAATTTCACGAGAGGGTAGCTGTAGTAAAGTAAAATTTAGAGCTGAATCGAGAATTTCTGTATGGAGATTCTGGCTGAGAGAGTTAATTAGCAAGGGCAGCGAAAGAAAACCGCGTGGATTTCCTCCGCTGTCTTCAATCCGCATTTGTGCGGTTATAACCAATTCATTGGT
>JBIKYU010000007.1:0-2500 GCA_044355085.1 Rickettsiales bacterium
CGACCAGCCCTACTTTTTGTCCAGGTTCGATGATAAGATTTTTATCGCTGAAGAGAGAATTATTTTTATTGTATGAGAAATGCACATTTTCAAATTCAATCTTTCCCTCAGCAACCACCAAATCCTTTGCAGAAGCAGAATCCAAAAGCTCATGTGGTTCTGTTATCACGCTTAATGCTTGGCGGCAGGTTCCGAGTTCTTTAAAAAAATTTGGCAATTCAATTCCAGAAACCCAAACCATGATCAAAACGCCCCAGCTAGTGTAGAACACGTAACTCAGCTCTCCCGCGCTTAAACTGCCAATTTGCCAGCGATGCACCATCAGCCAAGTCATGCCAACTCCCATCACCAAAAAACACAAAATATCTAGCGCTAGACGAATTTTAAAAATCAGCTTCAGCATTGTTTTGTGATTGCCAATCTCCAGATCCTGAAATCCTTGCAAATAGCGCCTTTCAAAGCTTGCCCGCGCAAATGAACGCACGGTTAACATGTTAGAAAAAATATCAACAATTTTGCCGTTAATGACATTTTTGCTGCCTGAATGTTTATCGGAAAGATCGTTGCACCATTTGGCGGAAAACAAGCAAATGCCTATATGTGCGCAAAACCATCCGCAGATCACCAAGGCAAACAGCGGATGCAGATGCATAAACATCGAAGTGGAAATAATCAGCGCCACAAAAGTTGGAATAAAAAGTGTGATCAAAAGCTGCATAACGCGAGTAGCACTTTCTGGCATATCATCTATCTTTCCTGCAATTTCTCCCGACATATGTTCTGAAAAATATTTATGCGAATGATTAGAAACATAATCAAACATGCTCATGCGGATTGCCGCTTCAAATTTCGGATATACGCGCGCGGCCAAAAAATCATAACAGCGGAACATAACGCTCATCGTAATCCAGAGAGCGCCGCCCATCAGCAAGGGCGCTGCAATTATCGGCCAAGAATTTTTGCGGTCGCCAGAGAAATTAATCACGCGATCAATAAATTCTTTGAAGAAAAACGGCATGACCGTCCAATCAAATGCCCAAGCAAGATGGCAAAACATGAGCAGGAAAAATCCTAAATATTGCTTGCGCAAAAATTTTCCAAAAAAAGGCAAAAGCTGTTTTGGTTGCTCAGACATGGTTTTTCTCGTTTCCTAAAGAGGAGGGTGATCTTCAAGTCAAATTTATGGCAAGTGAATTATCAAGCGTTTTGTTGCTCTGGATTTTATAAAAATTCCTAAAAAAGAAATGCTCTGGACGCATGCGCGCAAATGCACTATATCCGCGCGTCTCAATGAAAAAATAAGGAGCAGGCCATGGCAATTATTGTCATGAAATTCGGCGGTACATCTGTTGCAAACACTGAGCGTATAAAGCATGTTGCTAGTCTTATAAAGCGAGAAGTTGAGCGCGGAAATCAAGTCGCTGCGGTGGTTTCAGCTATGTCTGGTGCAACAAATCAGCTGGTTGCCTGGGCTGAGGAAGTTTCTTCTTTAGCGAATAATCATGCGTTGGAAGAATATGATTCAGTCGTTGCATCGGGAGAACAAGTAACGGCGGGGCTTACAGCTCTTGCCCTTCAAACAATTGGTGTGCCAGCTAGATCTTGGCTTGGTTGGCAAATCGGCTTACTAACCGATGATTTGCATAGCAAAGCGCGCATTGAGGAAATTGACGCAACAGCATTAAAGGCTTCGCTTGGCAATGGAGAAGTGGCGGTAATGGCTGGTTTTCAGGGCGTAACAGCAGATCAGCGCATCACTACACTTGGGCGCGGCGGCTCTGATACTTCTGCGGTTGCTCTCGCTGCGGCTTTGGGCGCTGAGCGCTGCGATATATATACAGATGTTGATGGTGTATATACCAGCGATCCGCGCATTGTGCCGAAAGCAAGAAAACTCAATAAAATTGCTTATGAAGAAATGCTGGAAATGGCATCAGCGGGAGCAAAAGTTCTGCAGCTGCGCTCGGTAGAAATGGCAATGAAACATAACGTTAGAGTGCAGGTTCTCTCTAGCTTTCAAGATATTCCTGGTAGTTTATTGGTTAATGAGGAAGAAATTATGGAACGACGTCTTATCACTGGTGTTACTTGTGATCGCAATGAAGTGCAAATTGCTGTGCGTAAACTTCCTGATCGTCCAGGCGTCGCTGCTGCTGTATTTGCGCCGCTTTCGCAGGCTGGCATCAATGTTGACATGATAATCCAGAACGTATCAGCCGATGGTCAAACTGCTGATATTACTTTCACAGTAACGAAAACTGATGCTGAGCGCGCAATTGCGGCCCTAGAAGAGCAAAAGAATAATCTTGGTTTTGAACAATTTTCAGTAAACCGTGAAGTAGCAAAAGTTGCTGTTATTGGGGTTGGAATGCGCAGCCACGCTGGATTAGCACAAACTATGTTCCAAACTCTATCAGACAAAGCTATCAATATTTTGGCAATTACTACTTCAGAAATAAAAATCAGCGTTCTAATAGCGGAAGAGGCGGTCGAGCTTGCT